>JAOUMR010000085.1 GCA_029881435.1 Nitrospira sp. | reverse complement strand
GGTCCCGGTCGATGAGGCCCTGCAGATGGTGCGGCTGTATGAGAGCCGTTACACAGGCTGGACCGTGAAACATTTCCACGAGCGCTGGCCGGCCGAGCATGGCGGGACGCGCTCCTATACGTGGACGAAGAACCGGCTGCAACGGGCGGGACACGTGGCGCGGGCGCCCCGGCGTGGGGCGCATCGCAAGAAGCGGCCCCGCAAACCGTTGCCGGGTATGATGCTGCATCAAGACGGCTCAACCCATCAATGGGTCCCCGGCTGTCAGTGGGATCTCATTGTGACGATGGATGATGCCACGAGTGACCTCTATTCGGCCTTCTTCGTCGAAGAAGAAGGCACGATGAGCAGTTTCCAGGGGCTGCGGGAGGTTATTGCGGGGAAGGGGCTCTTCAGTTCCCTCTACACCGATCGTGGCTCGCATTACTGGTACACCACAGAGGCCGGGGGCAAGGTGGACAAGACGCGGCTGACGCAGGTCCATCGCGCGTTACAGCAGCTGGGGATCACGCTGATTCCCGCCTATTCACCGGAAGCGCGGGGTCGGTCGGAGCGTGTCTTCCGCACCCTCCAAGATCGGCTGCCCAAAGAGTTAGCCTTGGCGGGAATCACCACGATGGCCGCGGCCAACGGGTATCTCGCCGAGCAGTTTCTCCCGGCTTACAACCGGCGGTTTGTGGTCCCGGCCGCCGAAACGGGGACGGCTTTCGTGCCCTGGATCGGGACGCCCCTTGCCGAGATTCTCTGTATCCAGGAGGAGCGCGTCGTGGCCAAGGACAACACCGTGCGGTATCAGGGGCTGAGTCTGCAGATCCCGCCAGATCGCCACCGCTTCCATTACGTGAAGGTCACGGTTCGGGTCCACGAGTATCCGGACGGCACCTTGGCGGTGTTCCATGGCCCCCGGTGCTTGGCGCGCGACGACGCGGAGGGCCAGCTGATCGAGCCCAAGGCTGAGTCTAGGCGCCAGAAGGACTCGACCGTTCGGTCACGCGACCGCCCGATCGTCGATCCTCGGGCAACGGTGCGCGAAAGAATTTCGGCGCCGCGCTGAAATTCTTGGAGAGGGAATACCGGACAGATCACGTGCTACAAAAACCGGACAAGTTAACTTGCTATCTACACTCAATGTTATGGCTCAATGCCAATTTGTTCCGCACAGACCCTAGATGGTGCCGGCACGAGATAGCCGCCCAAAGAGCGATGCACCTGATTTGCACGGCGGCGAGGAATGATACGGTATGTTTGGCGAATCGGGTGGCGATGCCGCGCCAGCGTTTGAGATGCAAGAAGGCGTTCTCAACCAGATGCCGCAGTTTATACAGCTCCTCGTCGTACGGTCTTTGTGTGGTTCTATTGTTACGTGCGACGGCTCACGCCCTGCAGCGCGCGCCCAGCACGCTGTCACGTGAACTCGCTCGGCACCGCACCAGCCTGGTGACCTATCGCGCTGTGCCCGCCCATCAACGGGCGACTCGGCGGGCCCATCAACCACGGAAGCCCCGCAAGCTCGCGGCTGCTCTCCGACTCCGGCGGGCGGTCCTGGCCCGGCTGGCGCAACGCTGGTCGCCGGAACAGATTGCCCATGGACTGCGCCAGCAGTATCCGAGAGACTCCACGATGCAGATCTCGCATGAAGCCATCTATGGCTATCTTTATTGGTTGCCCCCTGACGCCTTCAAGCGCACCCTCACCCGGCACCTCCGGCGGCGTCATCGCTTTTGGCGGCCCCGCAAGGCCCGGCTCTCCTCGCGCGCCGTCCAGGAGATGGTCAGCATTGATGACCGGCCGGCCGAAGTGGCCGCGCGCACCGTGCCGGGGCATTGGGAAGGCGACTTGCTCGTCGGTCATGCCAATGCGTCGGCGCTGGGTACTCTCGTCGAACGCACCACGCGGTTTACCCTGTTGGTCCCGTTGAAGGCCAAGCATGCCACCGCGGTGCGGCAGGCCTTTGTCCGGGCCGTCCAGACACTGCCGTCCCAACTCCGCCGATCCCTCACGTATGACCAGGGGCAAGAGATGCGCGACCATCGGCGCTTTACCACCCAGACAACGATGCCGGTCTACTTTGCGCATCCCCACTGTCCCTGGGAACGGGGTACCAACGAGAACACCAACGGGCTCCTACGGCAGTTCTTTCCCGCCGGTACCCACTTTAACAAAGTGTCACGGGGCGAGATCAAACGTGTGCAGACGATGCTTAACGATCGGCCGCGGAAAATCCTGAACTGGCACAGCCCGGCTCATGCGTTTCACCAACTGTTGCGTTAGGATCTTGAATGCACCGAGGTGGGTTATCTGATGGGTGCCGCAGCGGCGATGTCCCGTACGTGCGTCCACGATGGGGCGGCACAACGAGTTGCGAGGGTTCTTTGACGAAATGGGTGAGAAAATAGGGACAAGCAACTTTTTTAACGTCTTTCAGAGACTAAAGGTCAAGGTGCGGACCGCATAGTGTGATTGTGCCCTCCGTATCGAATCATGTCCGCTTGCACGCTGACAGCACACAGCGCTGTGCCGATGATCTCACCATTTGTGGAAAAGCTCGGCAGCATTCGCTATCATGGCGACGGTTGGCGTTCTGGAGATCTCGATGGATGGCAACTGTTCTCACATTTCCACCGGTCACAGACCAACTCCTCGTCGAAGTGGTCCGCCGCGTTCTCACCATTGGTTCTCCCAGCAAGATCCTGTTGTTCGGTTCACATGCCAAGGGTACGGCTCGTCCGGACAGTGATTTAGATTTGCTGATCATCGAACAGTCGGATCTGCCGCGCTATCGGCGTTCGGGACGGTATCGACGGGTGCTCTGCGGGGTGTTTCCCGCTAAGGATATTGTGGTCTGGACCCCCCAAGAGGTCGAAGAATGGAAGGCCGTCCCCAATGCCTTCATCTCCACCGTAATGGCCGAAGGAAAGCTGCTCTATGAAAGATAAGTCGGCTCTGGCTCGAGGGTGGTTTCGAAAGGCCGACAGCGACCTTGCTGATGCCCGGCGCACTACGGCCAGTGACGGTCCCTACGACACCGCATGCTTCCACGCTCAGCAAGCAGTCGAGAAGTATTTGAAAGGTGTGCTTGCTTGGAGGGGGCTGGAGATTCCCCGCACGCACGACCTGGAGGAACTTCAGCGTTTGTGCATTCAACCTGAGCTGTGGCCGGAGCTTGCGAATTGCGATCTCACGGACCTGACGGCATATGCGGTTGAACTTCGGTATGATGCGGAATTCTGGCCGCCACAACCGACGGCCGTTGAGGCAATCAAGTTGGCTGAGCAAGTGCGTGCCTGCATATTCACTCGTATGCCGCCGGACACCCGACCGTAAGCTATCTCTGAGAGTTCACCACCAATCTTACCCCGTGCGATCAGCATCCGGAGTCCGTTTCCATCCTGAGAGCACGCATCGTTGCGCGATCAGCGGGGTGAACCGTGTCACGTCCTGAGCGATGTCAGCCATGAACCGATCGGCGAGGGACGGATCCTCAAAACATTCGTATACGTCATCGAGAAAGCCGCCACGAAGCAGCGGGTGATAGAGAAACTCATGGCCAGGACCAGTCGGGATTTCGAGCGGATACTCGATGGCCTCGATTCGCTCGATATCCAATGCTTCGAGCCAACCTCGTCCTTCTTGCGCTGAAGGGCGTTCGTTCAGATAGGTCTGAAATTGCGTTCGCTGGTGGGCCAGCCCTTGCTGGATCATCGATTGATCCACCCGTTGCCACAGTGAATCGAATGTGCCGTAGGACGGAAAGGTTAGGACAAGCTGGCCTCCTGGGCGGAGTCGTTCGACGAGTCCCTGTACGGTTTCATGCCGATTGGGGCGAAAGAACATGACCGAAAGGTTCCCAGTGACGCGATCAAAGGTCGGCAGATTAGGAGGGAGAGAGCGCATGTCCGTACATTCGAACCGGAGCCATGGGAGTTGTGATCCTTGAATAGCCCTTGCCCGAGCGACCTGACCAGCACTCACATCGATGGCCAGTACTTCACCGGTTGGACCAACTTGCTCAGCCAGGTAGAACGCTGGAATGCCGTGGCCGGATGCAACATCGAGGATTCGCAAGCCAGAACGCAGGTCCAGATGCCGAAGTAGCGATTCGGCGAACGGCGTGGACCAATAATCGTGCTTTGGCAAAGGCCAGCGCGTAGTGTGTTGGTTCATGAAGAGAGGAGGATCATGTGGGCGAGGCCAGTGCGTTGGCGACGAGGGCCTGGGCTTCTTCCTGAATCCGCTTGAGGTGCTCTTTCCCTTTAAAGCTCTCTGCGTAGAGCTTATACACATCTTCAGTGCCTGATGGTCTGGCAGCGAACCAGCCATTGTCGGTCACAACCTTTAACCCGCCGATGGCCGCTCCATTGCCTGGCGCCTTGGTTAGCATCGCCACGATCTTGTCACCGGCCAGCTGTGTGGCTTTTACTTGATCGGGTGAAAGTTTCGAGAGAACCGCTTTCTGCTCCGGTGTGGCCGGGGCATCGATTCGTTCATAGACCGGCTCACCCAGTTCGTTCGTGAGGTTTCGGTACAACTCAGATGGATCGCGACCGGTCTTGGCCATCATCTCGGCAGCTAAGAGGTCCATGATGATGCCGTCTTTATCAGTAGACCAGACCGTCCCATCTTTCCGTAAAAAAGAGGCACCCGCACTTTCCTCGCCGCCGAAGCCGAGCGAGCCATCGAGCAAGCCGCTCACAAACCACTTGAAGCCGACCGGCACCTCAACCAGTTTCCGCTGGAGTTTGGCTGCAACTCGGTCGATGAGGCTGCTGCTGACCAACGTCTTGCCGATACCGGCATTGGATTTCCAGCCATCACGATTGGCGAAGAGGTAGGCAATCGAGACGGCGAGGTAATGATTCGGGTTCATTAGGCCGGAACGAGTGACGATCCCGTGCCGATCGTTGTCGGCATCATTCCCAAATGCGACGTCGAAGCGATCTTTCAGGGCGATGAGATTGGCCATGGCGTATGGCGATGAACAGTCCATGCGGATCTTGCCGTCCCAATCCAGCGGCATAAATCGAAAGGTTGGATCGACTGTCGGATTCACGATCTCGAGATTCAGCCCATAGCGCTCAACAATCGGTTGCCAGTAGGCCACACCGGACCCGCCCAGAGGATCAATGCCGAGCTTCAACTTAGCCGATTTGATGGTGTCCATCTCAATGATCTTCGCCAGATCGCCGACATAGGCATCGATGTAGGCACACCGGTGCGTTGTCGAAGCCTGTCGGGCTTGCTCAATCGGAAGCCGGTTACATCCGTGGAGGTTGTTCGTCAAAAGAGTATTCGCCCTATCTTCGATCCACTTGGTGACCTGGGTGTCGGCGGGCCCTCCATGCGGTGGGTTGTACTTGATACCACCGTCTTCGGGCGGATTGTGCGAGGGGGTAATCACAATACCGTCGGCCAGCCCGGAGGTTCGGCCATGATTGTAGGTGAGGATCGCATGAGAGATGACCGGGGTCGGTGTGTAACCACCGTCCAGATCAATCATCACCTCGACGCCATTGGCTGCGAGGACTTCGAGGGTGGTCACGAAAGCCGGTTCGGATAGGGCGTGCGTGTCCTTCCCTAAATACAATGGTCCGGTGGTGTGTTGTGCCGTTCGGTATTCGCAGACTGCTTGAATAATGGCGACGATATGATCTTCATTGAAGCTTCCTTTAAAGGAGGAGCCTCGATGGCCTGACGTGCCGAATGAAACGCGCTGTTCTCGAACGGATGGATCCGGTTTCTCGGTCAAATACGCAGATGCCAGCTTCGTCACATCAACGAGGGTTGAGGCCGGCGCTGGTCGTCCTGCGAGAGGATGAATTCCCATAGGAAGAGGTGTAGTGCTATTGTTCGGTCGCTGTCAACCCTACAGGGCCAACCTAACCTCACAGAGGACATGACAGTTGTTCGATGGCAGGATCGGTGGTTACACTAGAGGTTCATGTATGTCGTAGGTGAAGACGCCGATGCTGGGGCGGATGGTGGTTTGGAGACACGAAAATGATGTTGGAAAATCCCTTGTAGAACGCTGAGTTGATGGATTTCGACTGGGTGATCCGGTAAGATGACAAGAAGAACTTGTACGTAGTGTGAAGGGGGTGGTGTGTCCCGTCTTCGACTTGCCTTGTTGATCATACTCGCCCTGGTGGTCTTGGTCGGTGCCTTCCTTGCATTCTCACGAGAGCTGACCGGCCAAGACTATCTCAAGGACTTTGTTCTTGAACAACTCGAAGAGAGCCTGGGCCGAAAAATCGACGTTCGTCGTGTCCGGTTTGTCATCTTCCCGAGCATACGTACGGAACTTATCGATATCACGATTCATGACCCGCAGTCGGAGCAGGTGGTGTTGACTGCAAAACGGGTCGATCTTGTTCTACGTCTCCTGCCGCTCCTCAAAAAGCAAATCGTTGGTAAGCGATTGTTAGTCGAGGAACCGATGCTGACCCTTCGACGGAATGAAGGTGGCCGTTGGAATATTTTTGAGGGGGCGAACGGCCAGGCTGAGACCGACCGGGGAACTATGGACATGATGGCCCGGACCTTCCGAGTTAAAGAAGCCAAGATCGCGAACGGGACGATCACGGTGATCGATGCGACGAGGTCCGATGGAATTCGGTCGGTCAAGCTGGAACATGTCGAATTCGGTCTCTTGATCAGGCCGGAACGTGGTCATGGAGAATTGCGTGCATCGATCACTCATCAGGGTGCACAAGGGGCATCGGCTGTCTCTCTCGATGGCGTGATTAAACCAGCGGAACCACCGGTGTCTTTGACGGGTGAGGAGATGGGAGATCGCGTCTCGGGATATCAGTTCGAAGGGCATATCGATGCGGCTGATCTGAGAATCCGTGAAGCGGTTGACTTTCTTGGTCCAAGACCGGTCTCGGAGCAGCTCCAGGGTGCCCTCAACCTCAAGAGTACTATTCGGATGATGCCGGGCGTTGCCGGATATGACATGGTGCTATCCGATATGACCGCGGGTTTGGGCGATATCACACTGACAGGGCATGCCAATTTAGCGGGACTGCTGACTCCCCAGCCTACCTTTTCCATCACGTTCTCCAGTGCACCCGTGGCTGTTCGTAAGCTGCTGAACACGATTCCCCCGGACTGGATCCTCCCACGGCTCCCCGCGTTGCTGGCAGAGCACCAGATCGACGGGAACGTGCAGGTGATTCATGCCACGCTGACGGGTTCCGCGACGACTGGGGCACAAGTGTCGACCACAGGGGAATTCCGTGTTTTAGATGGGCAAGGTGTCATCGGTCGTGATCGTACGGTGTTGAAAGACCTGGCTGCGGTGGTCAGGGTCGAGACCGGACGTGTTCGTATTGCGAAAGTGACCGGAATGTACGGAGCGATGCATCTCACCGACGGAAAGGCGGACGTGTCGTTTCTCGAAACAGGCCCATGGCTGGAGCTGGAGGTGACGGGAGATATGGCGGCGGCGCCGTTGGTCGAATTTCTTGCCAGGACTGTGAAAGTCGAGCCGGTTGCGAAGTTAATTGCTGGCATTCGTGACCCTGATGGAACGGCGCAGGCGACGTTCCGTCTAGTTGGTCCATTGGATCGGGACGATGGGGTTACTTTTGCAGGTGGAGAGATTACAGCTCGCCAGGTGAGTCTGAGCCATATCGCGTTGCCCGAACGCTTGACTGGGATGCAGGGGCGTTTCGTCTTGGCCGACGGATCTACTCAGATCGAGCAAGTCATCGGACATGTTGGAGGCACTGTTGTGCAGGTCCAAGGGATGATTACCGGTGGAACGCCGAGCCTCTTTCAAGATTTTCTCATTCGCACGCGAGGTGATGCGTCCCAATTAGTGAGGCTGTTCGGATCCACGGCCGCCGAGTCAGGTACGTTCGCGGGGACACTCAGCTCCGCAGTGACACTCTCAGGTTCAACAACGAAACCGCAGATTCGAGGCGCACTCGTATTCGATGAAGCCAAAGTCGTAGTAGGTTCACTGGAGAAACCCATCGGGGCTCACGCCACGGTAGAGTTTGATGGCACCCTCCCTCCGCGAAGCGGGGTCACCTTGGACCGGGTAGCGCTCATATTACCTAAGACAAACATTCCCGCCAAGGGAACCATGCACCTTGGTGATCGCTTCATGATCAATATGGCGGTGGCGACGAGAGGTTTGTCGGTGTCGAGTCTGCCAGAATGGGTCTCCAAAGCTGGGCTTGAGGCTGGGAATCTCGATGTCTCGCTTGATATCAAGGGCAAAGGGACAGATTGGAAGGCGTGGAGAGTGACGGGATGGATGGGGATGACGAATGGGTTGATGGTCGTAAACGGCATCGATGGGCATCTCCAGGATCTCTATGCTCGAGTACGATTTGAGCGCAACGAGGTTGACCTCAAGCGGCTATCATTCACGCTTCAGGGCAGTGATCTTGCCGTAGAGGCTACGGTTCGAAACTGGCTCGTGAAGCCTACCATCACCGGTAAGATCGAATCCAACCAGCTCGATTTGAGTTTGGTGATTCCAAAGGGTGGGCGGTCTCCAATGCGGGAATTTCTTGAAACCTTGGCGGCGACGAGTCACGTGACGATGTCTGCGGTTGTCGCAAGGGGGCACTACAGGCACATGAAATTCACCACGCTGTCGGCTCGCATCAATATTCAGGATGGCGTGCTTGATATCGATCGTCTGTCCGGTGACTCCATTCATGGCCACGTAGCCGGACGACTGGTGGTGCGCCTTCCTCCTAAGGCGCCGGCGGATAGCGATCTCTCGTTCAGAGTGACAGGAGTGGAATTTGATGAGCTCTTGAGACTGACCAACACACAGGTCCATGGTGTGTCGGGAGAGGCTCGCTTGAGTGGGGTGCTTCGCGGGCACGGACGCAACCCTCATGGAATCTATCCTTCGCTGAATGGAAAAGTCGAGATCTTGCTGGAAAATGGGCGTATCCTTAAATCGAATGAGCGGGCGATATGGAAAATCATCAGTCTATTGAACGTTCCCGCGGTGCTGCAGGGAAAGGTGGATCTGGAAAAAGAAGGATTGCCGTATAACAGAATTACCGCGACCGTGGCGATTCAAAACGGCATGTTTCTGACCGAAAATGTGATCATCGATAGTCCGATTCTAAAGATTACGGCGGCCGGGAATTATGACTTGCCGACCGACCAATTGGATCTTGCTGTTGCCGTAAGCCCGTTTGGGTCCTACTCACAATTTCTCAAGACCATTCCACTCTTTGGCCGAATAATCGCGGGAGAGCGAAAGGGAGTCGCTACTGCAATGTTCACCGCGAAGGGAGCGCTGGAAGATCCTGAGGTAACCTATTTACCCGTGAAGTCTTTTGCGTCCGGGTTATCAGGGTTGGCGCAACTCGCCGTTGATATTCTCACGAACACCCTAACCCTTCCGATCGACCTCGTGTCACCCGATGAAGAAACCGGTATGAGGCCAAGAGATATCTCCCCCTCACCGGCTCCTGCCATTCCGTGACCGACCTCAGTTCTTGACCGACCCCTGAGCGCATGCTAGCATCACGCCTACGATGCTGAATTTACTGGCTGGTACTGTTCCGATGTTGAGAAGCCTCCTCAGGCGATCCCAGAGCGCACGTCGAGCACCTTTGCGTGGTGGGCATTGCCATGCATCCATCCTGAGCATGTTCTCCATATCTTGCCGGTTGCCGTGATTCCGGTAAGCCATCTATGAAACGCACCACAACCTCCCACGCAGAAGCGGCGACCCTGTTCATCGCTGCCAGCGAGTACGACTCGAATCTGTACTACGCGACACGATTCATTGCCCCGGACTCATTCATCTATTTGGAGATCAAAGGCGAGCGACTGATGATCATGAGCGATCTTGAAATGGATCGTGCCAAGAGCCAGGCTTCAGTGGATCACGTGCTCTCCTATTCAGACATCGAGAGGAAGGCAAAGAAACAAGGGATCAAGGCCCCGACGACGATCGATATTGTGCACATCGTCTTAAAAGAGTTCAAAGCCCGTCGGCTGTTGGTACCCGCTAATTTCCCTTTCATTTATGCCACACGATTACAGGAATTGGGGTATAGCCTCAAGCCGAAACGTGATCCGTTTTACGAGCAGCGCGTCATAAAAAGTGCTGAAGAGGTTCGGCATATCGAGCTGTCTCAGCGGGCCACTGAAGAGGCCGTCACTTCGGCCCACGATCTGCTTCGGCGGGCGACGATCCGAGATGGAGAACTCTGGTGTGACGGAGCCGCCTTGACTTCTGAGCGGGTCAAACAACTCATCAACGTCGAACTCATGAAGCGAAACTGTGTGGGTCAGCATACAATCGTGGCAGGAGGCGAACAGGCTTGTGATCCGCACGATGAGGGAAGTGGACCGTTGCCAGCTCATCGCAGCATCATCTTTGACGTATTTCCCCGATCTGCGACAAGCCGCTATTTTGCCGACATGTCGCGCACAGTGATTCGTGGGACCGTAAGTCAGGAGTTGAAACGATTGTACGGCGCCGTGAAGGACGCCCAGGAAGAGGCGATCACCAAGATCAAAGATGGCGCCGATGGAATGAAGATCCATCAAGGCATCTGTTCGCGTTTTGAAAAAGCCGGATACAAGACCGGTTTGGTGAACGGGCGGATGCAGGGCTATTTCCATGGGACAGGGCATGGGGTAGGACTCGATATTCACGAAGCGCCTCGCATCAGCCGAACTGGCTCACTTCTCCAAGAGGGTCACGTCGTTACCGTTGAACCAGGGCTGTATTATCCAGGACTGGGAGCGGTTCGAATCGAGGACATGGTTTTAGTCACGAAAGACGGTTGCCGCAATCTTACCAATTTCCCGAAAGTCTTCGAGCTGGAATAGCTCGTTTCAGGATTCGTGTTCTCCCCACGATGGTTTCAGATCGGCGTATCACTTCGAGTGGCATTCGATGTCTCACTCATTCCACTTTCTAGACGATATTGCCACGGCTGACTTGGCGTTTGATGCTTTCGGTGATTCCCTCCAAGAACTCTTTCACGGGGCTACGTGTGCGGTTATCGAAGCGATGGCCGATCCTTCGACGGTCGGGTCGACCTGGCACAAACCAGTGGAGCGAACAGAAGAGGATCCTGCCGAACTGTTGTTTGATTGGCTTTCGGATCTGGTGTACTGGAAAGATGCGGATGGAGTCGTATTCAGTACATTTGAACTCACGGTCACACGTGGAGACGACGGCTCTTGGCATCTGAAGGGGGAGCTGTGTGGGGAGTCGGTCAATGGATCGGTGCAGGTGTTGCGGAACGATGTGAAGGGGATTACAAAGCATATGTATCACGTGAGCCAAGAGGGCAGGCGTTGGCATGCGCGGGTGGTGGTGGACGTATGAAGCTGAATACCAATATGCAGGTCAATCGAATCACCGACGAGGTGTGGGAAATCCCCGTCAGCGAGAAGTCTGGCATGCTGGTTCCAGCACGAATCTATGCTACACCGACCATTCTTCAGTCGATGGACGCCGGAGTGTTCGAACAAGTGACGAATGTTGCTTGTCTTCCCGGTATCAGGCGGTATGCGCTCTGCATGCCGGATGGCCATTGGGGGTATGGCTTCCCCATTGGAGGCGTGGCTGCCTTCGATGTCCAATCTGGAATCATCTCACCCGGTGGTGTTGGGTATGACGTCAATTGCGGAATGCGGCTTATCCGAACTGATCTGAGCCTGGATGAGGTGCAGCCGCAGCTTGAACGATTGATGACGGAATTGTTTCGGAGAGTTCCGGCTGGAGTTGGTGCGAGTGGGTTCATGCGGTTGGATCGCGCTTCGTTCAAGGACGTCATGACCAATGGAGCCCGATGGTGTATCGATCGGGGATTGGGTTGGCATCGAGATCTCGATGCGATCGAGGAGAGAGGATGCATTGCCAAGGCTGATCCGTCGAAAGTCAGCGACCAGGCAATCAGCCGAGGGATCAATCAATTGGGAACCCTGGGATCAGGCAATCACTATCTTGAGGTGCAGGTGGTGTCGAGCGAGCGAGTCTTCGACGAAGAGACGGCGGCTGCGTGGGGAATTACCGGCCATGATCAAATCGTGGTGATGGTTCACTGTGGATCACGTGGGTTCGGACATCAGGTCGCGAGTGACTATCTGAAAGTATTCGAAAAGGCGATGCGTCGTTACGGGATCTCCGTCAAAGACCAGCAACTCGCATGTGCCCCGTTCGCATCGGTTGAAGGGCAGGATTATTTCGCTGCGATGAATTGTGCGGCGAATACCGCGTTTGCCAACCGGCAGGTGATTACTCATCAGATCCGTGAAGCTTTCTCCACGGTGTTCGACCGATCGGCCGAAGACATGGGCATGGAATTAGTCTATGACGTGGCGCACAATATTGCCAAAGTTGAGCGATATCCGGAAGGCGAACTGGTCGTGCATCGAAAAGGATCGACAAGAGCGTTAGGGCCAGGGAGTCCCGATCTCTCCCAACAGTATCGTGCGACCGGTCAGCCGGTCATCTGCGGTGGTTCAATGGAAACCGGGTCATATTTGCTGGCGGGAACGGCAGGAGCGGTGCGTGACACTTTTGCTTCGACCATGCATGGGTCTGGGCGCACGATGTCGCGGGCCCAGGCGAAGAAAGCCATTCGCGGTGAACAGGTACAGAAGCAAATGAAGCAGCGGGGTATCCTCGTCAAGGCCGTTTCTATGTCGGGTCTCGCCGAAGAAGCGGGGTTTGCCTATAAAGACATTTCTGAGGTCGTCGAATCGGTCGACCGTGCAGGAATTACAAAAACAGTAGCGGAATTGCGTCCGATCGGGAATATCAAGGGGTAGCAACTCACCGTCGTAGGGTTGTACCAATGGAACAACGAAAGGATACTCGGTTTCCGGTTAAATTTCGGAGCTCGTTCAGCTCGGTAAATGTTGTAGCGGGCGATGGCACTCTCAACGATCTTTCCATTCGAGGTTGTCGTGTCTTCAGCCTCATCGATGTGAAGCCTGGGACGGCCCTTCAGTTGCGGATCCATGCGTCCGACGACGAACCTCCCATCCAGATTTCCCAGTCCGTCGTGCGATGGTGTCGGGCCGGCAGTTTTGGGTGCGAATTTGTCAACCTCAGTTCGGATGAATGGGCCAGGCTCCACCATGTGATCCGGGAGTTGGAGATGGACCCCTACAAGAAGCCACAAGAAAATACTGACGCCGCATAGTACGCACACCGTTACGAAGTCATGCGGCTCGCGGACGGATCTTGTCTTCGCAAATCGTACAAGTCAGCTCGACGCCTTCCTCGAGCGGTTCAATCAGGCTTGTCTCGGCAACCAGCCGCTCGATTTCACCCGCGTGAAAGGTGGCGGCCAGCGCTCCTACCCATGCGCTAGCGGATTTCACGCAATGAGTCTCAGCGCTAGATGTTGCAACATTGTTATCCAAGAGGTTCAACAGGACTTGTCTGAGTCGAACGAAGGCTCCGATACCAGCATCGAGAGTGTCATGCGTAAGAAACAGGAAGACACGTCGGCTGCTTGACGACCGCTCTTCCTCTGCTAGACTGGACACAGCTCCATCTTGTTTCTCTATTTCAGAGAGAGGCGTACCGTGAATCGGCTGATGCACTCTGTCGTGAGAGGGATTTTGTGTGCCTTAGGAATGTTGGGGGGCCATACTACGGAGTGCGCACTCGCAGGCGCCATCACCGGAACAGTCACCTACAGGGGGCCTGCGGTGGACGAAGAGTTTGCGCCTACGAAATCGCCCAACGCCGACTATTGTGCAACGCTGGCTAAGTCCAAACCGGAGCTCTTTCGCAAGAATGGAGAGATTCGATTCCTTCGAACCATTGATGTCCGTGAAAACGGTGCGCTGAAGGACGCCGTGGTTTCGGTTCGAGAGCTCGTGGATAACGCATTTATGGCTCGATTCTCTGGAACCGAGATCGTGATCCAACAATGTCTCTT
Source organism: Nitrospira sp. (assembly GCA_029881435.1). Lineage (GTDB taxonomy): Bacteria > Nitrospirota > Nitrospiria > Nitrospirales > Nitrospiraceae > Nitrospira_D. The sequence goes on along the minus strand of JAOUMR010000085.1, from coordinate 924 downwards.
TCAACCCTACACGAGTGTGGTCGTCGATAAGCGCAATTTCCGGGTTGTGAATCTCGACCCAACCAATCACGCAGTCGCACAGGCCGTGATGCATAACCCCCATGGGTTCGAAGTGGCTGGACCGGCCAGCCGCACTCTGTTCAATATTGCTCTTGCCGCCAAAGATGCCGAACTCAACAGACCTGTGGCCTTGAGAAGCCTTGTGCAGGGTTCGACGATCAAATTGGTTTGTGATCAGCATCCTTACATGCAGTCGTGGTTCCTACCCGTCACAAATCCTTATTACGCTATTTCGAGAAGTGACGGTCGTTTCGAAATCCAGCAAGTGCCGGCCGGAAAGCGTCAGCTCAGAGTATGGCATCCTCGGATCGGATCTCTGGACATTGAAATCCTCGTTCCTTCGGAAGGCTCTGTGCACGTCGACCTTGAGTTGCCAGTTAAGTAAGTGTCCTCAGCTCGTCGATCATCGCTTCACCAATTATTCTCCCGACGTAGGTACATGTTCGTTTCTTGAGAGGTCCCCTTCGAGACAGTAATTTCGGATCTGAGCCAGTAAATCTCGGGCCTGATGAATGGACCAGGATCCACCATGTGATCAAGGCCTTGGAGTTGGAACCCTACACGAGAGCACAAGAAGATACTCACGTCGCATAATACCCATACTGTTACGAAGTCATGCGGCTCGCGCGCGGATCTTTTCTTCGAAAAACTGGCAGGCCATCTCAACGCTTTCTTCGAGCGGTTCAAGCAGGTTCGCCGCGTCGTCCAGCCGCTGTTCCAGTGTCAGCCGCTCGATTTCACCCGCGTGAAAGGCGGCGGCCAGGGCACCTACTTGTGCGCTGACGGATTTCAACTGTTGGGCACCAGCGTTGAGCGTTGCGGCATCTCTGCTTTGGATGGCCTCACGAATGCCCAGAATCAGGT
>JAOUMR010000013.1 GCA_029881435.1 Nitrospira sp. | reverse complement strand
GATGGTTTCCAGGGTGCCGTGATCCAGGGTTCGTCCGTCTCGCGTCATGGCGGAACGGATTATGACACACTCAACATGTGTTGTCTAACTTACTGACTGCTGAGTAATGCAGGGATCCAGACATTAGGTTGTGCGGCAGGCCTTGCCACGATCTTCTAATGAACGATCGAATCTGGATATGGCGGACGAAATAAATGTGGAAGATATTCGTGTTTCTTGCGGTAACACTAATTAATGTGCTTATTTGCGGAGCTTTTCTGGGGAGCATAAATTCTCCGGAGTCTTATGCGCATCCTGCCTGGTACCTTGATCAGGTGGTGCTTGGCATGGTTTTCGCCGGAGTGGGTGCCGTAGGGTTCGTCTTTCTCTCCATGGTAATTCGCTGTCCAGTCTGCAGGAAGAATGTGGGATGGCATGTATTGAGCACTGAAGACGCGAGCAAGTGGTTCAAAACCCTTATATCGCTCGATCGTTGTCCGTTCTGTTGAAGAAGAAAGAGGGGTACAGCAGAATTGCTGATGACTGTTGTAAATGAAAAAGAAGTAAGAGGTGCGGTGCGAAGCTCGTATGCTACTGAGTGGCGAGCGAACGTCTTGCCGTATCCCGTGTATCTCCATGACATGAATGGGCGAAAGCCGGGAGGTAACAACGGATTCTCCCGATAATCCGGATGCCGTGTTTGGTAGTCCTCTTGCTGCTTCTCAGCGTGAATAGCGGGAATGCGTTAACCTATCTCGATACCAAAGACAAAGACCACTCCAAGTGGTTCAGGAACATGGTGAATGACTCCATCCCGTTTTATGCTGGAGAACGAGTCGTGATTGTGACAAAGGGTGTTGTCTCACCGTGGGTGGTGGCGCTTCTTCGTCTGGATTATGAGGTTGCGCGGACGTATCTCGAAGAGGCTGTGCAAAAGGACTTTGGAGTAGAGGAAGTACACGAAGCGATAACCAATGCTGATGAGTTTAAGGCCATTGATATGAACATACCAAAGGATCCTTTGTTTGGCCGTGGTTTTGGGGGATTTCGTCACCTTGTTCCGAGCATGAAAAGTACCCGCGAGTACGCTATCGTTTCTAAGCAATACAATCGCATCGACAAAGTAGACGGGCACTCCGTGTCAAGATGGAGAGTTGCCGACGGTAGAGAAATCCTTGGAAAGCCATGGACAATCGTCGTCGTGGAGCGAGCCGACTTTTCTCGAGAATGGGCGCGCGATCATATGGGGCTACTGTGGCCATTTAAGACTTCCGGCAGCTCACGATTGGTTACGGAAACTGAGATCAGCTTGATTGAAAATAGTCTGGGTCAGAGACACGAACTGATTGATTATTTCGTCCCATATCCGGCCTATGAGACTGGAGCGGTGTTGGAACTCATGAACGCGATCTTAGAAAAGGCAAAGGGACAATAGACAAAGAATAGAAGAACTTCCAGAGATCGGGATTCTTTTCTGAGGAGACAGAACGAGTGAGACCTCATCCATGACGAAAGACCGGGGATGATGCAGATGGCGATCTCAAAAGTGCGGTCGGTCCTGATCTGTGTGCTGCTGCTCGGTGTGTTGACGCCGATGTCGGCAATCGCCGATCAGGTCCAATACATCTACGACGACCTGGGCCGGCTGTCGCAAGTGACCGACGGGCAGGGGAATGTAACGACGTACACCTACGATGCCGTCGGCAATCTGCTCTCCATCACGCGCAACACCGGTGGGGTCGGCGCGCCGACGATTACTGCCTTCACCCCGAACACGGGTAATGCTGGAGCCTCCGTCAATGTCTCCTTGACCGGCACGAATCTGACCGGCGCCTCGCTGGTGACCACCATCGCCGCCACCTTCCAGATTGCCTTTACCGCTGCTCCTGGCGCGGCGACCGTCACCGTGACCACGACCAACGACTCGGCCATGACGGCCTTTCCCGTCGCCAATGTATCGGCCTACGCCCACTGAGTAAAAAATGCGATAGTTTTTGACAGGTTTTCGACCCCCCAGTAGACTCCCTTCATAGTTCTAGTCATCCTCTACCACCGGCTCGGTGAGCCACAACAGGACGAAAAGCTATGGCTATGTTTGCATACGTTGGACGAAGTAGATCGGGTGCCGTAAAGAAGGGCGAACTTGTCGCCAAGTCTCGCGATGAAGCTGTAGAGCAGTTGCGCAAGCAAAGCGTCGTGGTGACCAGCCTCGAAGAAAAGGCCGCCAAAGCTGGATTCAGCTTAAGTTTTGGAAGCGGCGTGAGTGAAAAAGACCTGGTCGTGTTTACGCGACAATTCGGAACTATGATCAATGCCGGACTACCGCTGATTCAGTGTCTAGAAATTCTTTCTACGCAATCGGAAAATGCGGCGTTAAGGAAATCTGTGGGTGAGATTCGAGTCCATGTCGAGGGAGGCGCAACCTTTTCGGATGCGCTCCGCAAACATCCCAAAATCTTCGACGATTTGTACGTCAATATGGTCCATGCCGGCGAAGTCGGCGGGTTGCTCGATACCATTCTTGCTCGACTGTCCAAGCATATTGAAAAAGCGATGAAGCTCAAGGCGCAAATCAAGAGCGCGATGGTCTACCCAGCTTCTATCGTAGGAATTGCGGCTATCGTGATCACGGTCTTGATGATTTGGGTGATCCCGGTCTTCGAGAAGATGTTCAAGGAATTGTCAAACGGAAAGATGGCGTTGCCAGCACCGACGCAGATGGTCATCGATATGAGTAATTTCGTGCAAGGAAACTGGTACATCATCCTGGGCGTCATCATTGGAACCGTGGTAGGGATCAAGAAATACTACGCAACGCCTCAAGGTCGATTGGCGATTGACAAATTCGTTCTAAAGTTACCGGTGTTTGGAGACCTTGTTCGAAAAGCCTCCGTGGCCAAATTCACGCGGACATTGGGAACGCTCTTGGCGAGCGGTGTGCCGTTATTGGAAGCCTTGACCATTTGCGCGAAGACCTCTGGGAACAAGGTCGTGGAAGGGGCGCTGCTCGATGCCAAAGTCAGTATCAGTGGGGGGAAAACAATTTCTGAACCGCTCGCCAAGAGCGGGACCTTCCCCAAGATGGTCACGCACATGATCTCGGTCGGAGAGTCGACGGGTGCGTTGGACACGATGCTTGGGAAAATCGCCGATTTCTACGAAGATGAGGTCGATGAGGCCGTCGGGAATCTCACCGCGCTCTTGGAGCCTATGATGATGGTGTTTTTGGGGACAACGGTCGGCTTCATCGTCGTCGCGATGTATCTGCCGATTTTTTCGATGGCAAACGCAATCGGGTAGCCGATTGTGGATTCACGTCTGAGAGGCAGCTTGGCGATCTCCCTGACCAGGATGGCCAAGCTATCCACTTCGCAATGATTCCTGCATCTATTCAGAATTAGTCGGCCTGCTTCCCCGACATACTTCCCTCTATGGAACCACTGAAAGCCTCAGCAGCGGTGACAAGGATCGAACCTCGCTTCTAGCTGGAGTCGCATGTCGTGGGGGATATCAAAGCCAGAATTTATTGGTTGATGGGGTGGCGAGTCGTCATCGTGACCCTGTTGCTGGGACTCTCCCTCGCCTTCCAGGTTACCAAAGGTGAGCGGGTCGAGACCTTCTACGCCCTGATCGTGTTCACCTATGCGGTTACCATCATCTACGCATTGCTGATTAGGAAGCTAACCGATTCCGAGTTGCTCGTCAAATTTGCTTGGGCTCAGATCGTGGTTGATTTCTTGCTCGAGACAATTTTGATTGCACGGACGGGTGGAATAGAAAGTCCGTTCGCGGTGTTGTATGTCATCAGCGTGACGGTGGCAAGTCTCGTTCCACGTCGGCGCGTGGGCCTGCTGACCGCCAGTCTCTGCATCATCTTGCTTGGCATTCTCACCAATGTACAGCTCTATGGGCTAGCGGAGGTGTGGGGATGGTTGCCACACACTCGACTCAGCGCTGCTGAGACACTTCATGCGTTCGGTGTCTACAGTCTTGCATTTTTGGTGGTTGGGTTTTTAAGCGGTGCGCTCGCAGATCAGCTTGGACAGGCCGATCTATCGCTTCGTGAAAAGGAGTTGGGATTGAGCCACTTGCGGGCGTTCCATGAAAACATCGTCCACAGCATCAGCAGCGGCGTGTTTACAACGGACGATAATGACCGGATCACCTCATTCAATCCTGCGGCGCAGGAGGCCACAGGTTACAGCTTCGAGCAAGTCCAGGGGTGTCCTTGGCGTGAGGTGTTCAACTGGCACCCTAGCCAGCTAGACGATGATCGGACGCAGGATGTCTCTGCCAACATGCGATTTGATGTCGAATGCAAACGGTCAGATGGCAATCGATTGATTCTCGGGATGACGCTTTCACCGTTGCACGAGCGAGGGGAACAAAAAGGGCTGGTCGGAGTGTTTAAGGACCTCACACAAATACGGGATCTTGAGGAAGAGATGAGGCGCAAACAGTGGCTTGCCAGCCTCGGAGAAATGTCGGCGGGCATGGCCCACGAAATTAGAAATCCATTGGGTGCGCTGGCTGGTGCAATGCAAATGCTTCGGAAGGATCTGCAGGCCGATGAAACCAGTCAACGATTGATGGAGATTGCGGTTCGGGAGGCAACGAGGTTGGACGCGATCATCACGGAATTTCTGCAGTATGCGAGGCCGCCAGCCCTGAACCTGGCGGAGTGCGATTTAAACAAAGTCCTTGCTGAGACCCTTGATCTAGTACAACATGAAGCACGAATCCGAAAGGGGATTTCTATTAGGGCGGTTCCCTGTGCAGAGGCATTGTGGGCACAAGTCGATCAGGATCAGATGAAACAAGTGTTCTGGAACCTGGCCGTGAATGCCTTCGATGCCATGCCTCATGGCGGCCAGCTGACTATTTCGACGGGATGTCGAAAGGTAGATATCGCGGGGCGAAAGGCTGACGTGGTTGAAGTCTCGTTTCATGATGCCGGCGAAGGCATCCCGAAGCACAATCTCGATAACATTTTTCTTCCATTCTTTACTACCAAAAAGCGAGGGTCTGGGTTGGGGTTAGCCGCTGTCCACCGTATCGTGGATCTTCACGGAGGGTGGATTAAAGTGGACAGTCAGGAAGGCCAAGGCACGAGGTTTGGAGTCTGTCTCCCTCGCACGGCAGATTCTGGGATCCGACTGTGGCATGAAGGTAGGGAACCGTGGAAAAGATCCTAGTCGTTGATGACGAACAAAGCTTACGCGAAGTCTTGAGCATCATGCTCAGGCGGGCGGGCTATACTGTGATCAGCGCCACAGATGGCGAAGACGCGATCGAGCTCATCCACAAAGAAATCTTCGATTTGGTGATCACCGACCTTCGGATGCCAAAAATCGATGGTCTGGAGGTTCTCAAGGCAGTGAAGTCTGCCTCACCGGAGACCGTCGTGCTGATCATCACGGCCTTTGCGACCGCTGATTCCGCCGTCGAAGCCATGAAGCAGGGTGCCTACGACTATCTGACGAAGCCGTTCCAGGTGGACGAAGTTCAACTGATTATTCGGAACGCATTGGAAAAACGACGTCTCACAACCGAAAATATGTTGCTCAAGCGTGAGATGGCGAGTCAATCCTCATTCGCGCAGTTGGTCGGTCAAAGCGAGGCCATGCAAAAGGTATTCGATGTGGTGCGGAAAGTCGCTGATTCAAAAAGTAACGTGCTCATCTGCGGAGAAAGTGGCACAGGAAAAGAGTTAGTCGCGCGTGCGATTCATTACAACAGTGCCAGGAGTAGCCATCCGTTTGTGGCCGTCAACTGCAGCGCAGTGCCGGAAACTCTGCTGGAAAGCGAGTTGTTCGGCCACATGAAAGGGTCGTTCACAGGGGCGATCTGCAATAAAGCCGGATTGTTTGAGATTGCGAACGGAGGAACCATCTTTCTCGATGAGATCGGTGACACCACGCCGACGATTCAAGTGAAGTTGCTGCGGGTCATCCAAGAACGCGAATTTCGACGAGTAGGTGGCAGTCAAGATATCAAAGTGGATGTCCGCATCGTCGCTGCTACGAATAAAGATCTGGAGAAGGCCGTCGCGGACGGTTCGTTTCGTGAGGATCTGTACTATCGATTGGATGTGATCCCAATCCGGCTCCCGCCGTTACGCATGCGAACTGGAGATATTCCGTTGTTGGTCAATCATTTTCTGGAGCGGTTTTCGAAAGAGAGCGGGAAGCCCAAGCCTGTGATCAGCTCCGAGGCCATGCATGTGCTCTTGGGGCATGAATGGCGCGGTAACGTTCGCGAGTTGGAGAATCTGATCGAGCGAGTTGTCGCCTTCTCAGCGGAAGGGCTGGTCACTGACGCTGACGTGCGTGGATGGCTCCATCGGCCGACGACACAGTCACAACAGTCGACCATGCCGCTGGATCTGACCGACGAAGGATTGGACCTTGAAGGGCTGATCAACGGCATCGAAAAAGATCTGTTGCTGAAGGCGCTTGAGCGATCGAAATGGGTTAAAAAGAAGGCTGCCCGAATGCTCCGCCTCAACACCAGATCATTTCGGTATCGATTGGAGAAGTATGCTATAAAAGGAGGTCGTGACTAGCCCTTCTCCTGAAGCAAGCGATCTCCCTGCCACGATTACAGTTTGCGCACCCGCCAAGATCAATCTCGTCCTCCGTATTCTCGACCGTCGACCTGACGGCTATCACAACCTGTGGTCTCTGATGCAGACCGTACGACTGGAAGACGAGCTCTCGATGTCCATCAATCACACCCACTCGGCCATCACCTTGCGCTGCGACGATCCATCCTTGAAAACGGATCATTCGAATCTGGTGTATCGTGCTGCGGTAGCGGTTCTTGAACGGAGCAGACAAACCGTGGGGGTGGACATCGCCCTCACTAAACAAATCCCGATGGGAGCCGGACTTGGTGGAGGGAGCAGTGATGCGGCTGCCACGATCATTGGGCTGAATCGGATCCTGAACCTAGGCTGGTCGCCCGAGGAGATGGCCCAAGTTGGTCAAACGCTAGGAAGCGATGTCTCGTTTTTCTTTTTTGCTCCTTCAGCGACGGTGGCCGGCCGGGGTGAAACGGTGATGCCAGTGCGAATGACAGGGAGCCGATGGATCGTGTTGGTCAATCCGAGCTTTCCGGTCGAAACAAAATGGGCCTATCAGCAGCTCTCCGAAAGTCGAACAGGGGTGGTCCCCGTTTCCCCTTCCCATGCGGCGCTGGAGACAGAGTCTGAGCTGAGCTGGAAACAGGTACTGGAGGCAGCCGAGAACGACTTTGAAACACCGGTGTTTAGCGCGTATCCTTTGCTGCGTCACATCAAACAGCAGCTCACAGTCAATGGGGCTGAGGTTGCGTTACTCTCCGGCAGTGGGGCAACTGTATTTGGTGTGTTTCGTGATGAGACGAGTGCTCGTCACGCCCAGGCATCCTTTCTGAATGAGCAGCCGTTCAAGGTCTTCGTCGCGGAAACCTGCTCGTATTTATAGCCCATCAGTGACGAAATATCGGCTGCCCGTTTGTTGACAGGAGCCCAGAGTTTCCGATACATTTTCAAACTTTGATTGGCTTCCCCGGTAGATCTGTGCAGCACGCGAGAGAGGTGGCATGAAAACCCACGTCGCTTGCCACACAGGAACCACGCGAGAATTCAGTCCATCGATACGCAAGACGATGTGCGCAGTTCATGAAAGTTTTAAATGAACAGAGAGCTGAAAATCTTCTCTGGTAACGCAAACCTTGCGCTTGCCCATGAGATTTGCGCCTATCTGGGACAGAAATTGGGTGAGGCGACCGTCTCTTCCTTCAGCGATGGCGAGGTCCGCGTCAAGATCGATGAAAATGTGCGCGGGGCCGATGTCTTCGTGGTGCAGTCCTGTTGTCAGCCGGTGAACGACTCGTTGATGGAGTTGTTGATCATCGTCGATGCATTGAAACGTTCATCAGCGAACCGTATCACCGCTGTTGTCCCCTATTTCGGATACGCTCGTCAGGACCGAAAAGATCAACCCCGAGTTCCGATCACTGCGAAGTTAGTCGCAGATTTGATCACCACTGCCGGCGCTGATCGTGTGTTGTCGATGGATCTTCATGCCGGACAAATCCAAGGGTTTTTTAATGTCCCGGTCGATCACTTGTACGCGCTCCCGGTCTTGCTGGACTATGTTGTGAAGAAACAAGTCGAGGACTTGGTCGTTGTCTCGCCCGACGCAGGTGGTGTGGAGCGGGCGAGGGCATTTGCCAAGCGTCTACAGGCAAACTTAGCGATCATTGATAAACGGCGTGAAGGTCCAAACCAAGCCCAAATCATGAATATCATCGGCGATGTGCAGGGGAAAAGCGTGTTGCTCCTGGATGACATGATCGATACAGGAGGGACGATTGTTCAAGGGGCTCAGGCCTGTCTCGATCACGGAGCCAGAGAGGTGATTACGGCCTGCACGCATGCGGTGCTGTCAGGTCCGGCTCTGGAACGATTGCAGGCGTCGTGTCTTTCACAGGTGGTCATTACCAACACAATCCCGTTGCGAGGGAAAGAGCTGGTTTGTCCGAAACTGCATCAATTGTCGGTAGCGCCGCTGCTGGGCGAAGCCATCAGACGCATTCATGAAGATGAGTCCGTGAGTTCACTATTTGCCTAGGCCTGTCCAAATGGGGCATCGTGCCAGAAGTCGAGGAGACGGAGGGAGATCATGAAATTCGATTTGACAGTGGCAGTGAGAGAACAAGCAGGAAAAGGGGCCGCGCGGTCTATGCGACGAGCGGGGAAGATCCCGTCGGTGCTCTACGGACAGGGAGACTGTCTTTTGTTGACCCTCAATCCCGACCATTTAGTCAAGATCCTCAAGTCGCACGCGGGCAGTACCGCACTGATTTCACTCACCGTCGAAGGGGAGAAATCTAAGCCGAATCGTACGGCTCTCTTGCGTGATTATCAGGTAGACCCGGTGACCGGGGCGTTGCTGCACGCAGATCTCTTTGAAATTTCCATGGCGAAGCCAATCCGGGTGAAAGTGCCGATTAAAGTCGTCGGCAGCATTCCTGCCGGCGTCAAAGAAGGTGGTGTTCTGCACCACAACATGCGTGATGTGCATGTTGAATGTCTTCCCGCCGTCCTGCCTGACCAGATCGAGGTGGATGCCTCATCTTTGACTATCGGTAGTGGCATCCATGTGAAGGAGCTCGGTGCGCGCGAAGGCGTCCGCTTCTTGGACGAGCCTGATCAAATGATCGTCAGCGTGGCCGCGCCGATGACGGATGCCAAACTTGAAGCCTTGCTCTCGAGCACCCCGGGCGCTGCGGGTGAGCCTGAGGTTCTAGCGAAGGGTAAGGAAGCAGTTGAAGGGGCTGAACCAGCCAAAGCTGGGGCGGCGGCTAAAGCTGGAGCCGCTGCGCCTGCCGGTGATGCGAAGGGCGGTGACAAGAAAGAGGCTACGGCTCCCAAGGCCGACAAGAAAGAAGCTGAAAAGAAGAAGTAACGTTGCATCTTCTCGTTGGACTGGGCAATCCAGGAAGAGCATGCGCCCAGACCCGTCACAATGTCGGCATGTGGGCCATCGAGCGGGCCGCCGCTCGATGGTCGATCCGACTCTCACCGCGTGGGACTGCTCTACGAGGGTCCGGGCGATTAGGAAGAGAATTGGTTGAGCTGGCCGGCCTGCTCGATTGGATGAATATCACCGGCCCTCCACTGAAAGGCCTCCTGCGAGAATTCTCGCTTACCCCAAGTGAACTTATTGTGATACATGACGATTTGGACTTGGAGCCTGGTCGGCTTCGTATCAAGTCGACCGGTGGCGACGGGGGACATAACGGGATCAAATCGATCATCGAGGCACTTCGGACTCCGCAATTCGTGAGGCTGAAGATTGGAGTCGGCCGGCCCGCGCCGGGCCAGAATTCGGCTGACTATGTTCTAGAGGCGGTTACGAAGGGCGAGGTGGCCGTCTTTGATCCCTGTCTGGAACGGGTCGTCGATGCATTGGAATGTCTGATTCATCGGGGCCCAGAAGCGGCCATGAATCAGTTTAATGTCCGTGAAAAGGCTGTTGACGAAGGAGAGGGCAAGAACTAATGGGCCTGTGTTGCGGTATGATTGGTCTCCCAAACGTTGGCAAGACGACAGTCTTTAATGCGTTGACCGGTGGTGGCGCCTTGGCGGCTAACTATCCATTCGCCACCGTTGACCCGAACACGGGCATCGCTCTGGTGCCGGACCCTCGTCTGATCAAGCTGACCGAGATCTTCGCCTCGAAGAAAACCACCTACAGCACCCTTGAAGTGCGAGATATTGCTGGGCTTGTCGAAGGGGCCAGCAAAGGCGAAGGGCTCGGTAATCAATTTCTCGGCCACATCCGAGAGGTAGATGCGTTGCTGCACGTGGTTCGCTGTTTTCAGGGAACGGATGTTGTGCATGTCAGCGGTGGGATCGACCCGCTCCGCGACATCGGCGTCATCGAAACCGAGCTCATGCTGTCTGATCTGGAGACGCTCGATCGGCGGAAGCAGAAAACTGAGAAGAAGGTTCGGGCCGGCGACAAGAAAGCCGCATTCGAAGTTGAGTTTCTTGCCACGCTCATTGGATTGCTCGACAAAGGCGAGTGGCTGGGTAATCGAGACTACTCATCGGAAGAACGGGCGATTCTCAGCGAGTGTCAACTGCTTTCTGCCAAGCCGGTGCTCTTTGTCGCGAACGTGTCCGAAGGGAAGCATGCCGACGAAGTCATGGTCCAGACTGTACGTGAATTTGCGGCGAAGCGCGGCGCTCGGGTTGTGACGATCTGTGGCCAGTTCGAAGCAGAACTGTCGTCGTTGCCGGAGAGCGAACGAACGGATTTCCTGCAAGAAGTGGGGCTGACTGAATCGGGGCTGGTCAGACTGACGCGCGAAGCCTATACCCTGCTGGACCTGATCACCTTCTTTACCGCCGGAGAGACCGAATCTCGAGCCTGGCCGATTCCGAAAAGCATGAAGGCGCCCCAAGCAGCGGGTAAGATCCACTCCGATATGGAGCGAGGCTTCATCCGCGCCGAGGTCTATCACTACGATGACCTGCTGGGTTGTGGATCAGAGGCGAAGGTGAAGGAGAAGGGCTTATTCCGGCTGGAAGGTAAGGATTACGTCATCAAAGAAGCGGATATCGTGTATTTTAGGTTTAACGTCTAGTCGCCAGCCGCAGGTTCTACCCACCGCGAAGCACTCCTCGTTATACCGCAGTCGTAAATTCAGGGGGATACGGCGGTTTTTCTTTGTGATGATGGTAATGTGTGAGCGGAGATCTGAGGAGTGATGTGATGCTCAGATCAACGCTGGGATGAGCTCTAAATCCTGAGCCAGCTCCTGAGACACTACTCGGTCCAGCCGGTGCCGGGTGATCGTCGGTAGGCGAATGAACTCAACGCCGAACGTGTTTTTGCAAACCCAACGGATTTTCGCCAACTCGATGAATAGAGAAGAGGTGGGATCAGGCAGCAGGACGCTCAGTTTAACATAACTTCCTGTGAGGACTGTTCGCTCGCAGGTGACGGAGCAGCCGGAAAGGGAAAGATTAGAGACCACCCCTTCACCTACAAACGGGGCACCTCCAAATATTACTGGATAGGCAACCGAAAGCCGATGATGGATCCGCCAGTTTACCGTTGTGTCTACCATTCTTAGGCCCTCCATGGACCCGCAGTGTATCCAGGTGACGAGCATAGGGCCATTCCTCAGAGGAGGGGCCAGCGATATACCAAATCTTGTCAGTTTGATGAATTACGGATGGAAATTAGAGGCCTTGGGAGATTCTGACCGGGGTATTTCTGGATTCCGTAGTTGAGGGGGCTGCGGAGAAACGATCTAGTACATCAGCCGGGGGGCGAGGATCACTATCCTTACGGCTTGACGATGGTTTCTTCAGATAAAGAAGGAGGAACGGTCGAGGGGAGTTCTAACCGCTCGAGCACATCCTGTTTAAGTTTTGTAGGTTCCTCGATGCGATTGTCTCGCTGTAGCGAATTGACATCTCTTGCTTTTCTGGCGTTCAACTCGATCATATCTGCATCGTCTCGAACGAGATGTGGAGTGAGAAACACAAGAAGGTTTAGCTTCTCAATCTGACGGTTCTGAGTTTTGAACAACCACCCGAGCCACGGAATATCTCCCAGAAGAGGAACCTTTCTCTCGCTGATGGTGATATTGTCGCGGACTAACCCTCCAACCACGAGGGTCTGTTTGTCTTGCGCAACTGTGGTTGTTTCCATCGATCGCTTCGTGGTTGTGGGGCCGACCGGGATGCTTGCAGTCCCGGATCCAATGGTTTGTGCCACATTTTCTGCGATGGCCGTGATCTCTTGCTTGATCTCGAGGCGAATCAAGTCATCTTCAAGGACCTGGGGGGTTAACTCTAATGTGACTCCGACGTCTTTCCGTTCGATCGTGACCAGCGTTCCACCAGTGATCCCTTGAGCTTGTCCAGTTGGGAATGGTCGATTTTCACCGACGACGATTTTGGCCTTTTGATTGTCTGCAGCAAGGACCTGGGGCGTAGAAAGGACGTTCGTATCGGTGAGGTTCATCAGTAAGTTCATAAAGGCACGAACGTTGACTGTGTTCAAGACGGTGACGGCCCCACCGGTTGCTCCACCCGCAGCGACGCCACTGATCGCCTGCGCTACAGTGGCGAGATCTTCCGGCGCTCTGTTGAATCCGCCGAGCACCTGCAAAAATCCAGACTTTCCTGCACCAAGAACCTGAGTGGGGTCAGTGCCGATTTGTCGCAAGCGGTCAACTTGAACTTCCAGGATGACGGCTTCCACAAAGACCTGCTTGCGCCGGATATCTAGATCATGAATCACTGATCGGAGGTGGTTCCAGGCGACTTTGGTCGAACTGATGACGATAGAGTTGGTTGCCTTATCGGCAAATACCTGAACCGGCGCTTCAAATTCCGTCAACGGTCTGATCGGAGGACGAGTGCCAGGAGTGATCTGTGCCACGGTTTGTGAACGCGCCACCAGATTGGTCAGTACGGCGGCCAGATCCGTCGCATTAGCGTGCTTGAGTTTATAGACAAATACGCCACGCTCAGGAGGAAGATCACCCATCGGTACGACTTGGTAAAGATTATCTCCTTTTGGGACCACGGCCATCCGAGCTGCTTCTAATGCGGCCACGAACATCTTGAAAGCCTGCTCCGACGAAACCTTGCTCGGAGAGAAGACCGAGATCTTCCCACCTTGTTTCTTAATCGTTTCATCCAAGACGAAATTTTTCCCGGTAAGCTCGCTAATAAAGCGTACGAAAACGGGGATCTCGACGTCGTTGAAATCGAGTGCCACTTTAGCTGGTTGAGCTGCCGAGACCTGTGACAAACCGTTAGAAGACAAGGCGAACGTGAGTATGAATAGCCAAGCTAAGCAGGCTCGGAGGCGTCTGTGGGTTTTCGATGAGGATCTGAAGCCTGAGGGGTTTTGCACGATGGATTCGTAATTCCGTGATATCAGCTCATCTTGATACTGACATTCGACCGTATCATAGGCATATCGAAAGACACAACCAGGATGAGGTTTTTCGAAGAGGATCGGAAACCAGTGCGCTTGAAACCAGTTGTTTCAATCTAGTTGGCCTACCGAGTATTCGACACCCACTGGGCTCCCCGTACCCGCTTAATACTCTCGCAAAAAGACCGATAAGAGAAGGAGATGTGAGGGAGAACTCACGGAATGGATCCCAAGCTCATACAAGATAAGGTTCTGGTTTTCTCTCAACAACTGCTCACTGAGGCGAAGGGAGATCCCATGCGGGCCCTAGGCTTGCTTGTCCTCGTGTTGGATGGCCCAGAGATACTCTCACCAGATCATGCCTGGCGCCTTCTAGGTGAGGTGCGTCGTGTCCTCATGCCTGATCTGCCTGATGAATCTCCCATACCCATTCAGCACCTTGTCGGTGATGCCTCATGGGAAGGGGAGCAACATTGCCTTCGTTGTGGAAGAATCTTGATGAAGCCGCTTCATGGGTCTGAGGAATCGCTTCTCCCTGGGTATGTGTTTGAAATCGGTTCACGTTTGACGTCTGAGCAGTGTGAACACTACCGAGTCTGTTTGTAGAAACCTGGCGACTGTCCGGTCGGGCTTCTTATCTCGCTTGGGAGCGGCATGGTTCCACGAGAGCCAGGGTGACTTGTAGATCACCTAGCCAGCAGACCTTCACCTGGGCTGTCGGGACGAGTCACGTGTCGTCCAAAAATGGATGAAGAAGAGATTTTCTATCGAGGCCGATTATACAACTTATTGATTGTAAAAGGCTTCGTTGCAATATCCGATATGCGATGGCGGCATTCAGATTGCAGTCTCTTCACAAGTTTCGCCTCCATGCGGGTGATCAATGGGGGAGGCGAGGATTGCTGAGTGGTTCATAGTCCGAGGCTCCACTGAGTAGAGATCTGCTAAGGTTGAAGCGTGCGCTGGAATAAGAAACCCCCCGTAAAATCAGATAAAACTCAGACTATCCGTAGTCACAAGCGTGGTGTGGTTGGCTACAGCAGGAAGACTGCTCTGCTTGAGGAAGCCATCACACAGATGAATGCGGGCAAGTATGGGCGATCATCAGCCGCGCTCAAGGAATTACTCGCGCTTGACCCCAATAACATGGAAGCACGGAGGTTGTTCGCCACATTACACCTTCGTCTTGGGAGTCTCCTCCCAGCAAAGCATGCGTTTGACTCGCTTATCGACGAAGCCTTTCAGCGTCAAGACTATTGGCTTGCGGAATCTTTACTCCGTGAATACTTAGCAACTGCCCAGCGGTGTGTTCCATTCTTGGAAAAACTTGGATCGATCTATCAGGAGAAGGGAGATGCTCTTGAAGCCGCAGCCGAATACGGCAAGGCCATCGATATCTTGATCGAGGATCCAGACGCTGAGAACCCTCAGCGTGCCGCTCAGCTCTACGCGAAAATTCGAGATCTCGCTCCGGCGAGTCCTGTGGCCTTCCGGCTGGCCTCATTCTTTGATGCGCAGACCGGCGAACTACTGGCCCGTCAATCGAGTGAAAACACAGAATCGATCTACACTTCCACAGCTGACGAAACGGCAGTGGGTTCAGAGGGCCAAGCTCATTCTGAACCAACAAATGGGGCGATGCCATGGGAGCTAACAAATCCTCATGACGTAACCACGTTATCTCACTCTTCACCTTCTCCCTCTCCAGGTGCGTCCGCTGATGTTTCCAGTAAGGAAGACCTGTCCCCTGAAGAACATGTACTGCCTATGGACTCACATGGTCCACGGCAGACGAAAGACGCGATCAGCGATGTAAAAGATGAAATGTCGGAAGAGATTCGCACGCTGGAAATTGCCACAACACCTTTCGAGCAGATTGCATCTGGAGGTGCCCTGTCAGAAGTATTGCAACCAGACGCTGTTGGAGAGGTCTCTGTGACACAAGGAGAGACCGATCCGATTGTGCCACGAGGCGATGCAGCTGCAACCCAGGACCAGGGGAGTGTGTCGGGAGAGACTCGGCAAGAGGTTCTCATAGATGCTCTTGGTGCATCAGAGACTTCGGCACTTACGGACTCAACGAAGGATCTAGAACCACCGGGTGGTGCGGCAGTGCATGCTTCTGATAGCGAGGTCATACCTTCCTCTCAGATGGAAGAAGACTCTTCCTCCACATTGCCGCTAGCGGAGCCGGTGCCCACCGAGCTAACGGAGGCACAAGACACGACGACGTCCTTTTCGCGACCTATCGAAGTGGACTCTCGGGAGTTGATTCCAGCACAGCCATCGGGCTCCAGCGACTCATCAACAGAAGACCCAGTGTTGAATGAAACCGCTGAGCCTCCGCCGCAATCAGGATTCTCATGGAAGTCTGTGTTTGCCGGTCCATGGAAACGTGAGAGTCACGATTCCGGGAACGCTGCTCAGCCTGAGGAACACCCACCTTGCGTTGAGGAACTCGTCCCTGAAGCACCGTCGGTTTTCGCTTCCCAGGAGTCGTCGTCAGGAAACCCATCCCTAGACAGTCGAGAAGGCGATCAGCAACCCACACACAAAGATAAATCTTCTTCCAGACATTCAATCGCGCCTATGCCATGGGATCAGGTGGAGGAGTCCGATATCTCGATCCTTCCGGCGCCATTGGAGTCTCCTGTTGAGGAATCCACGGACTTGACGGTCGATCGATCAGTTGACGAAGCGACGTTAGACTGGACGCCAAGAGCTGATGTAATCGATGACCAAGCGCCGCCGTTCGGTACAACGTCTTCTGAAGCAGATTCCTTCTCGGTCGTTCGAGATTCTGAAGCGTCTCTGCTACCTGAATCGCCAAATCTTCCTGAGGACGATCGTACTGCTGCTGAGAGGGGTGCAATCCAGAGCGCAACTCCGCCTCAGCTCACTACGGATTCTCAAGAAAGGGATTCCTTCTCGATTGTTCAAGATTCCGAAGCGCTTCAATCGCCAGACGCGTCACTATCGCTTGTGGTTGACCATACCGCTGATGTCGGTGAAATTCGACCCCCAATGCCACCTCAGTGGAATACAACTTCACAAGAAGCAGATTCCTTTTCGATTGTTCAAGATTCTGAAGTGCCTCACCCGCAAGACACGCCAATCTTGCTTGAGGTCGATCGTACAGGTGCCGAGCTAGGACAAGCTTCCTCGGCAACGCAAGAGGAGTCAACCGTTTTAGAGCCAGAGCAGCAAGACTCCCGTGCGACTTCTTCCGTAATGGAGGGGGCGCCGACACCGGAGAATCCGACGACAGAAGTTGCGTCGTCACATCCTAGTGAAGGACCTACCCCCGATGATCAGGCGATGGTTCAAGACGAGGTTCATATCACGAGTATCGACTCTCTCTTAATATTAGAAGCTGAACCTATCCTGGCAGACCTTCAACCCTCAGCGCAGAACAGTCCTATAGAAACACCCTGGAATGCTACTCAACCTACTGATGGAGTGACCAGCGAGACGACTGGTGAACTCTCCTCTCTTTCTCCTTCCTCGTTACCGTCTTCTACGGTGCACACGAAACAGGACATCTGGGAGACAGAGCCTGAAAGTTCTGTATCACCATCAGTCGACACGGACGTGGTTGAGACTCGACCCCTGAAAAGTGAGTTGCCGAAAGAGGCTCTTATTGAGGCGCGAGCGCCGATGCCTGAGCCGGTGCCTCATCAAGAGGAATGGCCGAAAGTAGGGGAAGAGATTCGATTTGTTGAGGAGCCTCAAGCTGCTCCAATGGTCAAGGTTGCGCCTCCGGTTTCGGAGCCACAAGAAATGAATCGGCCTCTGTGTGTAGCAGCCAGGGCGGTCGAAGTTCTCTTTGAGCCGACCCTGGATCTCAGAAAGACGGAGACCAGGCAACGTGCAGCAGAAGCAACATCACACCGCAAACTTGGCTCTCTCTTCAGCCCAATCCACACTGCGATGGCAGGCTTTCTCCGCACGTGTTTTTCTACCACTCGTGCGATCGTGGCAACATGCATCGGACTGGCGGTGTTATCTGTGGTGGCTGTCGCCTTGGGTATTGGAGCGATCGGGCTGGTATGGATCATTATGGAGGAGCCGTCGTCCCCGGCTTTTCAAAGTCTCACGACGACTCCTCAGCGAACCTTGTCGGAGCCCAAGAACAACGGGTATCTGTTATTGCTCGGGATTGAAGCAGCGGAAGGACAAGATCCGGTACAGGCGGACTATGAGCGGAATTCTGATACCAAAAATGCGAAAGCAGCGTTAACCTGTTTTGGAGGTGTGGGGTCTGGGACGGTTGACCAATCGAATGCATCGGCCGATGTCATGCGGGGATGGTTCCGTGGATCAAACCCGACCGGTCAATTCATATCTCGTCAGGCGACCGTCAAAGAATGGGTTCGCGAGCATCAGCTCACACTGAATCGGTATGGGCAGTGGGAAAAACTGCCGTTTGAAGATTGGGGCTATGGTCAGCCCAGTAGTCCGCCCTGTGTCGCGATGGCATTTGCGCATCAACTGCACGTGGCAGATGGATTTGTGCAGAGCCTGGATCTTGGAGTCGATCGACTTGAGACAGATATGGAAGCCTGGCGAATCGTATTGAGTCAGGCAAGAACCCTTCCGGTGAAAATGTTGGCCCTACAAGCGATCAATGACGATATCGCCGTCGCCTCGGGCCTGCTTGTCCAGTCAGACTTCGATGGCACACATCTCGGACGAGTGACCAAGCTTCTTCGACCGCTCGACCAAGGAGAACTTTCACTACGCTGGCCCATGCAAAGCGAGCTTGTGACGGCCTCAAAAACATACGAAGAACAGTTGAAGGCAGCGCAAACGGAAGAACAGGCGGTTTCTATAACGGTGGCATCTAACCTCCCATTGCCCAAGCAGCGCCGGCTCAATGATTATGCGAAGTATTATGAAGCCTCTTACAAAGCAACCGGTGAAGGGCAATATGGCTCGCTGCCCAAGTGGAAGAACTATCTGCACTTTCCCGCATCCAGCTTCATGGATTACCTCATCAATCCAATCGAGAATATTGTGGGTCTTGACCCACTTCCACCGTGGGATCTTTACAATGGGTTAGTGGTGGATACCGATGCCCATCTTCGGTTGGCAAGTCTACAAGCTTGGCTGCGGCGTGGTCCCGCAGATAGCGATCTTCTTGCTCGTATCGCAAAAGCAGGGCAGAATTTCTATGACCCCTACACGGGGTTGCCGATGTTGGTCAATATGAACAAAGGTGTCTTCTACAGTGTTGGGCACGATGGTAAGGACCAAGATGGTGATCCTAAGCTGGATGTGGTGGCGGAGATTCCCATCGGATATACCACGACCACTTCAACGAAATCGGCAACTGGGTCATCCAAGGTCAAATAAGTCTTCACGATTTGCGCACCCCTCTGAATCTGCCCTGCAACCCTCGGCTTGACAGCGCACGTGCCATTCCACACAATCACCATCCGATCGTGAGCCGAGGAGGACTCATGGGATATTCCAAAAACCTGTCCAATGGCCGTCCCTCAATGAAAAAGGGTAAGACATTTCCCACGCCCATTCCGACGCAGATCGTCTCGAACGAGGAGTTTCAGCCTATTGGACAGACGGATCGGCAGAGAGCTGTCGAGCAGCTGGCTGCCACGATGGTGGAAAAAGCGACCGGTCGGCGAGGTGTCTCTCGTCGCGAATTCTTACAGACGACGGGCACAATGGCGGCCGGGTTCTTGGCCATGAATGCGTTGTTCGGGCGATTCTTCAATATCGATGGCGTTGAATTGTTCGAGTCGGCGGCGTTTGCCGAGCAACAGGGAGCCCCGTATTTTATTTTCGATGTGCAAACGCACTATGTCAGCTCCGGTTACGATCCGTCCGATGCCGAAGGCAATCGCAAGGGAGCGGTGTCAAAACAGGCCCTGCTCTCGCTCAGAAAACACATTCGCGAGGCAGGCTTGAATCCCAAGCTCGCAGGGGATCAGGGTTCCATCGACGATCTCTCGTGGAAGAACTTTGTGAAGGAGGTGTTTTTTGATAGCGAAACCAGCATCGGTTTGATCAGCACACCGCCGGGGCCTTACCCACAAGAAGCCGTCGTTCCCCCGAAAGAAATGGCGCACATCCGCGATGAGATCAATCGGTTGGCCGGTTCACAGCGAATGCTGGCACACGGTCTCGTGACACCTCAACTTGGTTCGGCTGATCTGGACTTTATGGCCATGCAGGCTGAAACACTCAACGTCGATGCATGGAAGTGCTATACCGGATCTTGCCCGAAGGGATTCGGCAGAGGCTGGTCTATGGATGATGAGCAGATCGCCTATCCGATGTTGGAACAGGCTCAAAAGCTTGGGGTGAAACGGGTCTGTGTCCACAAAGGCCTTCCCCTTGGCCCCGTGCCGGACTACAACCATCCGAGAGATCTGATCAAGGCAGCTAAAGACTTTCCTGATCTGACCTTTTTGGTGTATCACTCCGGACTCCGCGGAGTAGCCTCAATCGATCAGATATTTGCGAAGACCGGTGAAATCCCTTGGACTACGGAATTCTGTCGGATGAAGGAGAAGGAGCCGGGGATCTCAAACATCTATATGGAGCTGGGTTCGACGTTTGCGCAACTGGTGACCACCTATCCATTGATCTGTGCGCATTTGCTGGGCCAGATCATTCGTTCGTTTGGGGTCGATCATGTCCTCTGGGGAACAGATTCCATCTGGTATGGGACGCCGCAGTGGCAGATCGAAGCGTTCCGGCGATTCCAAATGCCCGATCACCTGATCGAGAAACACCACTATCAGCCCCTGACCAGGCGGACCAAAGAACGGATTTTCGGGCTGAATGCCGCCAAGGTTTTTGAAATTGATGTCGAAGCGAAGCGGAAGGCGCTGCCTGGCGATGCCCTTGGTCGACTCAGAATGAGCTACGTGGAGGAGGGACCGGAGCCGAGTCAGCGAGTGTATGGATGGGTGGCGAGGTAATGATGCGGGTCCTGTCAATGAGCGTTCCCACCCGTCCTCGCACCCCGCCCGGTGTGGGGACTCCGCTGCGGGCGGGTGGGGCCCTGCTCATTGCCACCCGCATCAAGAGAAAAGGAGAGGAAGGGAAAAATAATGAAAAGCGAGATCTTATATCCCGGTGCGTTTCCAATGGTGCGTGTGGAATTCGGGGAGGGCGAACACATCAAGGCGGAATCAGGTGCGATGGTGGCCTGCTCGCCGACTATCGACATTGAAAGCAAAATGGAGGGAGGGTTTCTGGGAGCCCTGTCGAGAAAGTTTCTGACAGGAGAGAAGTTTTTCTTCCAGACCTTACGCGCCAGTCGAGGCGCTGGCGAGGCGCTGCTCGCTCCGACTGTGCCGGGCGAAATCGTCGTGCTGGAGCTCGATGGTGTGAATGAGTATATGGTGCAGAAAGATGGATTCTTGGCAGGCGCGGACGGGATTGCCATTGACAGCCAAATGCAGAGCATGAGTCGCGGATTGTTGGGCGGCGAGGGGTTCTTCATTCTGAAAATGAGTGGAAAAGGGATGCTGGTTCTGAACAGCTTCGGAGCCATTCACAAGATTGAATTGAAACCGAGTCAAGAGTATATCGTCGATAATAGTCATCTGGTGGCCTGGTCGACCACAACCTCCTACAACATCGAAAAAGCGACCTCTGGCTGGGTGGCCAGTTTTACCTCTGGAGAGGGCTTTGTCTGTCGGTTTCGAGGGCCGGGAGTGGTGTATATCCAGAGCCGCAATCCTCGCGGCTTTGGCTCATGGGTCAGGCAGTTCCTTCCAGCCTCCGAGTAACGGCTGCTCACAATGGCCGCCATGTTCGCTGTCTTTTTGATCAGTGGCTTGTCACTCCATGGTTGATACTGCACCTAACGCGCTCTGTTTCGGCGATGGATTCCCTGCCACCGGTGTGCCCTGCGTCGTTCATGTCGAAGGGCATGGACTTACGATGGCCTTTCTCCATAACGTTCACGGAACCGAGAACGGTTCCGATTCTGTGCCGTTTTCGGATATGACCGTGTCTGCGGGTGGGTTGGATCACGATCAACTCGTGGTGAAATGGAATAGCCCGACGGAACAGCGGACCCTGTATCTCAAAAACCCTGACCTGATTCGGGCGTTCCGACAAGCGGCCCCGTCGCATTTGAGCAGCCCGCTTGAACGGGCAGCGGAACAAGTCCGTCAGGTGCGGAAGCGGCACCGCCTCGTCTGGGGTGTCGTCGGTGGGAGTCTCCTGGCGCTGGTGCTGGGGTTATGGTTTGGAAGCGACCTGCTGGTCGAACTGGCAGTCGATCGCATTCCAATCGAGTGGGAACAGAAACTCGGCGAATCGGCCTATCGAGACTTCCTTGGCGGGCAAGAGGTGATGGAAGAAGGTCCAGTCGTGGCGGCAGTTGAGGAGATGACCCGTCGTCTGGCCAACCAGATTCCGGATAACCCCTATCGATTCGATGTCACCGTCGTGAAGAGTGATGTCGTGAATGCCTTTGCTCTGCCAGGCGGCTCTGTCGTGGTCTTTACCGGAATGATGAAAAAAGCGGAACGTCCGGAAGAGGTGGCGGGGGTCTTGGCGCATGAGTTGAATCATGTCTTGCAGCGACATGGACTTGAGCGGATCGTCAAGCAACTAGGTTTCGTTGCTGTGGCTTCGATTATTTTTGGGAACCAGCAAGGCTTGGGGCAGATGATGAAACAACTCGGCGTGGAATTGATGACGCTGAAGTTCGGCCGAGCACAGGAAACCGAAGCCGATCTGACCGGCCTTCAACTGCTGTACCGAGCCAAAATTGATCCCTCCGGTATGATTACCTTCTTCGAGCGGCTGGCGGAAAAGGATGAGGGGCGGGTCGAATTGCTGTCCACGCATCCGATGAGCAGCTCGAGAGCTGAGCAGTTGAAAGCCGAGCTCGCAGCCATGCCAACAGTAACCCCTGAACCTTTCGTGTTCGAATGGGACAAAATTAGAACGTCACTTGGCGTTTCGACCAGTACAGGCTCATGAGTCGTCTCTGCTCGGTCCGTATCGGAGTCATTGACTATACCGCATGGTTTCTTCGATCCGGTAATTCCAAAACGTTTTCGTCACATCGATCGTTCCCTTTTGGGTAGAACGTATCTCAAGGTCGTTCTGTACTGAATGAGCCCGCTCATTGGACTTTGTTCGGAGCAGGTTGTGTCTCCCTTCGTTGTTGTGCTAGACGAGTGGGGGCATGATAGGTGCGACCGCTCAATTATACCTAGGTGCTTCGAACAAGGAGGAGATCATGGCTAATCTAGTTCGTCGTATGGTGATCGCAGTCGTATTGATGTGTTTCGTGACGGTGAGTACTGCCTGCTATGGTCCGTTTACCCTCACGAAAAATGTCTATCAGTGGAACAGCAACATCAAGGGCAGTGGTGAGGTCAACGACAAATGGATGAAGGAAATCGTGTTTTTCGGCATGCTGATCGTTCCGGCATATATGTTTTCGGCGCTGTTAGACACGTTTATCTTCAACTCAATGCATTTCTGGACCGGCGAAAGCCCGATCAAGGCGTCTAATATGGGTAGTGATGGCACACGGGTAACCACTGTAGGTGAGACCACGATTCGATGGACTCCTTTGGATGATGGAGCAAGGGTTGTCTATGAGCGTTGGGGTGTTGTCGAGCGCCGTGCAAAAATTGTGGCCAGTGAGGCCGGGTACCGTCTCATCGATGAGAACAATAGGGTCTTGTCTGAGATCGAGTACGACACAGACGGAAGTGTTCAACTTCGAGACGGCAGTGGTCGACTGATCAATCGCTGGAGCGAAGAGCAGCTTCATTCCATGGTACAGCGCTCGGCTGTACTGACGGTTCAGTGATAAAATGTCAGCAAACGGTCGGACAGTGTCGGCGGAGGGGTGAACTTCGTTTTCATCAGTATGAGGCATCGACTCCGGACTCAAGAAAAAGTTGTTGCGCTCATCTGTGATTTCTCTATAATCATCGGCCTCACTTGGTCGAAGCAGATAATTCATCTAACTAGAAGTTTTTATCAACATCCCTAGTGAATTCGGCTATACTTCGGGTCGGTGTTTTTGCAATGAGTAGTGGGTATTTATATTCAATCTAATGGAGGAGGACTTATGTCAAAGAAAGCGCTTGTATTTTCTATCGCTGTCCTGTTCGGTGCCCAGGCTGGTCTGGCAATGGCATCCAATCCAGACACGGGACCGGGCTGTGGCTTAGGGAAGTTGGCGTGGGGTGAATATAAGGGCCAAAAGGAAATCGCCCCCCAAGTGTTTCAGGCGACCACGAACGGCACCTTTGGGAGCCAGACGTTCGGCATTAGCTCTGGAACCTCCGGTTGCACCCACGATGGTAAGATCATGGGTGAGCACAAGACCACGATGTTTGCATCGTTGAACTTCGAGGCTCTCTCTGCAGAGATGGCTCAGGGACAGGGCGAACACTTGACCTCCCTTGCCACGCTGATGGGAGTTCCGGCAGATCGCCACGCAGAGTTCTTTGCCATGACCCAGGAGCGTTATACCTCACTGGTTCAGGCTGGGGAAGCTTCTCCAGTCGCATTGGTGAAGTCCCTCAATGATGCGATCGCGGGCCATCCCGTCCTCGCGCAAGCGTCGGTACGCTAAGCCATTCCAAGGGCCCTGGCAGAAATGTCAGGGCCCTTGTTGTCGCGATTGACACCGTGGTACTTTCCCTCCTTGCCTTCCTTGTTTCGTTGCTCGTCCCACTCTCTTCCAGCGCGCAGCAATCGGATCGTGACCCGTACCTCACGCAACTCATCGATCAAGCGAAGCAAGAGAAACTCGCGGACCAGCGTGAATGGCATCTGTTACTGCACTATCAGAAGGGCATCTTTGGAGGGTATGAGAGTGAACAAGACGATCCCGGGTTTTTTATGTCTACGACCGGAAAGACGGATCCGGCAGCTGAGCTGGCCGAGACTCTTGCACAATTCTTCTCTGCTGAATTAGTTGGCCGGTCACGACAGCCGGCTCAGTGTGCCTTTATTGCGCGGTATCAGTGGCTCAAGGAGCAACTGAAGTTTGACCCGATCCGCTTGCCTCCGCTTGCCTGCGAACGGTTTGATCGGTGGTATAACGATTTTGAGGCCGATTCTATTTCTCTCATTTTCCCGTCGGCGTTCCTCAACAATCCGGCATCGATGTTTGGGCATACGCTGTTTCGTGTCGATCAAAAAGGCCAGACAGAACAGACCAGGATCCTTGCCTATACCATCAACTTTGCCGCCGATGTTCCTCCTGGCGCCGGCCTGGCCTATCCCATACGTGGCATTTTTGGAAGCTATAAAGGGTATTTCTCGACGATTCCCTATTACTTGAATGTGCAGAAATACCGCGATATCGAAAATCGTGATATTTGGGAATATCGTCTGAACCTCACGGAAACCCAATTGCGACGGTTTCTGATGCATGCGTGGGAGCTGGGGAATGCCTACTTTGACTATTTTTTCTTCAAGGAGAACTGCTCTTACCACATTTTGGCATTGCTCGATTATGCCGATCCCAACCTGCATTTGACGGATGAGTTTCTGTTGTGGACCGTTCCGGCTGATACTGTCCGATTGATTGTGTCAAAACCGGACCTGGTATCGAACATTACCTATCGTCCTTCCCGAAGTACCGTTATCAAGCGCAAGCGAGAATTCTTATCTGGTGAAGAACGGGACTTGGCCCATCGAATCACGCAAGATCTTACGGAGCTCAACGCGCCGTTGTTCGCTGGACTGAATCCTCCACGGCAAGCCTTTGTCCTCGATCTCGCATCCGATTATCTGCGGTACCGAATCGACACGACCAATTCTCCGAAGCCGGAGTGGAAAGAACGAAACCGTGAAGTGCTGAAGACTCGGAGTCAACTCCGGATTCCATCTGAGGAGTTTACCGTACGCCCCTTTGCCAAACAGCCTGAGCTTGGCCATAAAATGTTCAGGGCTGCCCTTGGTGGAGGCTGGCGAAACAACGATACCTTTGAGGAGGCGACTTTTCGGGGAGGATATCATGACTTACTCGATCCGGAGATTGGGTACACGCCTGATGCTCAGATCGAGATGGCCTCGATCACGGTACGGCACTACAATAGAGCGGATCAGACACGCGTGGAGCGCGCGACACTTCTAAACCTGGTGTCGCTTTCCCCTATCGATGCTGTATTTCACGCTCCCTCCTGGAAGCTTAACATTGGGATGAACACCATTCGGCATAACGATTGTCAGCTCTGCAGCAACGGCTTCTTCAACAGTGGGATCGGCGGTGCGAAGGAATTGAGGTTGTTGAAACGTGAGGTTCTGTTCGCTTTCGCAGAAGCAGAGGCCAATGTCAGTGGGGCGTATGATGAACTGCACCGAATCGGTGGTGGTGGAACTATCGGGATGCTGGCCGATATCACCGAGCGTTGGAAGATGATGGCGACGGGATCCTATTTAAAATTTCCATTGGGTGACAAGTCCGACGATTTCCGGTGGTATGTTGGGTCACGTTTTACAGTGGCGAGAAATTGGACCGTTCGACTGGAGTACAACCATCGCGGCCACGACAATGACGTTCTCTTCAGTGTGCAGGCATTCTTCTGATTTATTGATTTTGGCAGAGTGAGTGCAAAGAGCCGACTCTTTCTTCTCTGAGGTTGATTCCGTTATGCTCATCCCGTGAGCTTCCTTGACCAATTCTTCGTCTATTATCCCGAGCCATGGCAAGATCGAGAGTGGGCACGAGAAAGCGGATTGCCGCTTGAAGATGTATGGTTTCAGACGTCTGACGGCGTCCGATTGTTCGGTTGGTATGTCGAGGCCGCAGCCGACCGTCCGGTCATGCTCTGGTGCCATGGGAATGCCGGAAACATCATCGATCGCCTTGACAACCTAAGACTCCTGTACAGATGGGACTGTCGATTTTTTTGTTCGACTACCGTGGATATGGGAAGAGTCAGAATATCCGTCCCACGGAAAAAGGACTCTACAACGATGCCTATGCGGCGTACGACTACCTTGCACGAATCAGGAAGATTCGTCCCGAACGCATCGTCCTGTTTGGGCGATCGCTTGGGGCCTCAGTGGCAGGGGAACTCGCGGCCCAACGGCCTGCGGCTGCCTTGATCCTCGAGTCGTCGTTCCCCTCCATTGAAACGGTTGCCAAAGTGCATTACGGCGGATTCCCTGCCCACTGGTTCCTTGGGGCAGAGTTTCGATTAGTTGATCGTCTGCCACATCTTTCGCTGCCGAAACTGATTATTCACGGGGACCAAGACGATATCATCCCCGTTGAGTTGGGGCGCCAGGTCTACGATGTGGCGAAACCACCCAAGGAATGGTTTGGTGTTCCAGGTGCCAATCATAACGATACGTATGCGGTGGGTGGGATAGCCTACTTTCGTCGACTTGCAGAGTTCATCCGAAAAGCACTTGTTGTCTACTGAGGGGCATCGTCTTTGATTGAGAGGAATGGCGTTGGGTTACCGTTTCGCTTCCGGCGGCGGCCAGTTCATTTCAGTGTGCCGCCCGCAGTAGTAGCATAAGAGACGGTACCGTGCTTTGCGGCGGGGATTGGGCAAGGAAACGAAGGTAATGGGGGTTTCATCGAATGGGCAGGTCGGCTGTTCGTGGAGGAGATGGGTTTCCGCCATCAACGTGATGGAGGCGACATCCCAGGACGGAAGGTGTTCTTCCTTGCCGGTGATCTTCTCGACCATGTGGCAACGTTCACAGGTGGCTTCGTAGCTCTTGATGCGAGCGCTGTGCAGGGTATGATCGGCGACGTCCATTGGCCCGCCACAGCCGGGCTTGGCGCAGGTGACATGCTCATGCTGGAGGGCTTGGACGAATCGTCGATGGGCTTCACGTTCCTGCTCAGATCGCATAGTCCTTCCTTTCCTAAATTCCCCAACCACCGCTAATTTGGATATTGGCACCATTGACGTAGCGTGCCTCTTCACTGAGTAAATAACGGACGGCTGCGACGGTATCATCCACAGTGCCGATGTAGCCGGCGGGAATACGTTTGGTCATGGCGGCAAGTTCTTGGGGTGGAGCGCTGCCCGAATCGATGAAACCGGGCGAGATGGCATTGACGGTAATACCGTAGGGCGCCAAGAGTTTGGCCAACGTTCGGGTGAGGATGAGCACGCCGGCCTTGGCGATGTAATGGGCAGTCACATCTGGCTGTGCTTCCATCTGATCGGCATTGGCCATACTGAAACTGATGATATGGCCGGCTTTGCGGGCCTTCATACTTGGCGCGACGGCTTGCGCGAGATAGAAAATGGGATGGAGGTTGCCGGTGAACATCTCATTCCAGCCCTGAACAGTTTCGTCGAAGAGGTTGACTCGGTGATATGGTCCGGCTCCATTGATCAAGACATCGATCCGACCCCATTCTTGTTCGACTTGCTTGGCCATGTTCTTGGCTGCCACTGGGTCAGACACATCACAACGGAGCGCCAACGCCTGCCCCCCTCGAGCCGTGATCTCCTGAGCGGTTTGTTGTGCCTCTGCCTCGCTGGTTCGATAACAAAAGGCAATTTTCCACTGTCTGGCGGCAAGGTCGAGGGCGATACCTCGACCGATACCTTTGGCCCCTCCAGTGATGAGTGCAACGTGTTGGCTCATGTGGTTCCTCGTCTGACCAGTTGGTGAGGTATTATGCTCTCGAACGAAGTCGTTTGGCGAGTGTCTGTAGCACACCGGTCGTACGATCTGAAAACACCCGCTCGTTCTTCGGTTTTTTGGTCTCAGCGGTGCACGCTTCAATAAGCGCTTCAAGATCTGCACGGGTATCGACGTCGCGCCATGGTTGAAGCAAGGCAGTCTTAAGTCCGAGCTGGGCTGCTCGGTCTTGTGTAAGTCTCAGGACCTGCTCGGTTGACCAGGGTATATCGGTGAAGAGTTCTGGGATCGTTCGGTTCATTCCAATCAGATAATAGCCTCCATCCAAGGCTGGGCCGAGGGCAAGATCGTGGTTGTCCAGCAGAGTGAGTGTCTGTTTGAAATATTCAAGCGGAACAGTCGGCACGTCTGTTCCGATGAGGATAGTGCGGTGATAACCACGCGACAACATCGTTTCAACAGCCTGATGCATGCTTGCGCCGAGGTCATCTCCGACTTGATCGATCAACGTGACCCCTTGCCGTTCTTCCATGATCTTGAAAAACACATGGCTGGTAGATGGTGTGCAGGCGAGGTAGCGATCCATCGGCAATTTTAGCCTTCCGACAGCGGCCTTGGTCCGTTCAAGCGTATCGAGCACAAAGCTGCCATGGAGTGTGGCCGCTTCGTCGGGAGTCAGCGGTGGGCAGAGACGCGTCTTTACATGCCCAGGAATGGGGGCTTTGGCGAAGATGACGAAGGCGGTGCGGAGAGCTGAGTCCTGCCTGCCGGAATGAGAAGTCGACATGTGCTATCGCACCGCGTAGTAGACACGAGCAAGTTGATGGGGACTCACTCCTGTCCAGTACAGAAAGCGCAGCGTCCACATAAGGAGAATGGTTCTCAGCGGGCCTTGTGTGTCCCATCGTCTAAACGAGGTCACGACGGTGTCCCGGAGCGCCACAATGCCACCGGCTTGCTGTAAGCGTCTGCTGAATTCGATGTCTTCCATCAGCGGAATCTCACTGAACCCGCCGAGCATCTCGAATACGTCACGGCGCACAAAGAGGGCTTGATCGCCGGTTGCAATCCTCGTCAGGCGCGAGCGGCGATTCATAAAGGAACTGACAACTTGGCTCCACGGCGAAGAGCTATCGAATCGGACGTCGAAACGTCCCCCCACAGCGGATGAACTGGTTAAGGCCGATCCAATGATCCGTTCGGTTTGTGGCGGAAGTTGAGTGTCGGCATGCAGGAAGAGGAGGACCTCACCCTGACTGGCCATCGCCCCTTCATTCATTTGGCATGCGCGCCCCCGAGGTGACGTGATGACACGGGCGTTCGCCGTGCGGGCGCAAAATTCTTGAGCAAGGGCGAGCGTGCCATCGGTGCTGCCTCCGTCAACGACAAGGATCTCGGCGGGAGCAGAGGCTGAAAGACACGCAAGGGTCCGGGGTAGACTCCGTTCTTCATTAAACGTTGGGATGATGACGGAGATCGTCACCATGGAGGTCATGCTGTGGGTTTCTTCGGTTCGACGAACATGAAGTACATAACGATGATGATTGTACCCCAAAAGAGTATCTGCTTGTGCCAGAACAGGACTTCCCCATACTGAAAGAGGACTAAGGCTAAGGTGATCGCAATGCCCATGACTCCGTACCGGATGCTTGGAGTTTCAATGGCTGCATTGGCCCAGATTGTCAGACCTCCGAAATAGATGAGAAACGGGACCTCATTAATTTCAAACCCGCCGCTGATGGAGAGGAAGATATTCAAGAAGCCGATGAACATCAGCGCGGTCCCGATCATCAGGCCGATGACGTGGACCTGGTGCTCATTTCCGCCTTCGTGCTCTGTCTGTTTGGATGGAGGCGCAGGGCGCAACGGGTCGTTGTGAGGAGGTGGCAGATCAGATGCAGCCATAGTTAGACTTTGAAATGTTTGCTCAGTGTCAGGGTTTGTTGTTGGTAGGATGATCCCAACCGCGATCCATAGAGTTGCGTTGGAATTCCCAGCATCTTGTCATAGACGACTTTGAAAAAGGTCTGTCCATCATGGATTAAGAATGGCACGTCATGAGGACGAACTTCCAGTACGACTTGTGTTCCTTTGATCTCCCCCTTGGATCCATAACCAAACCCAGGGTCGAAAAAACCGGCATAATGTGTTCGGAGCTCACCACAGGCCGCTTCGTAGGCCACCATTTCAGCTGCATAGCCGGCAGGAACACGGATACGCTCCTTGGAGGCTAGGATATAAAACTCTTCCGGCTCCAATAGCAAGCTGTCATGTCGATGACGGCGAAGCGGTTCCCAAAAATCAGATGCGGCATAGTGACCGATTTTCGCAAGATCAATGACATGACTGTTCTTCTTCGCTCGGTATCCGATCACGCTCGTATCTCCCCGATCTGAGCCGGCAAGATCGATGCGAAGGAACAGGCCTCGTTCAGCACGAAAGTCCCGGCTCCCTACCGGCTTGCTGACGGCCGCGTTGTGATACAGCAGCGGAGTCTCTCGATGAAGCGAGTGGAGCGCTCGGTCTGATACCGCGGCTTCACCGGATACGAATCGGATTTGATTCAGTGATTGCCCCATGCGAACCTTGATGGCAAAGGAACGTGGGACGATCTCTAGGAACAACTGCCCCCGATAGCCGGTGCGGATTTCATCGAATCCGGCGGTGAGATCCGTGACGACGCGGGTGAAGACGTCCAGACGGCCGGTGGTACTTTTGGGGTTCGCGCGTGCGCGGATGGTCTTTGGCAGGACCAGTTGTTCCAAGAGCGGCACCAGGTACACGTGGCCCTTTTCCAGAATGGCACCGGCGGTCAGATCCATCTCGTACATGACCAGATCGGACTGATAAAAATCCAGCACGTTGAGTCGGGAAGAAATGGCCGACAACTCGGGCAAGAAACTGCTGATCAGCCGATAGGCTTTGTGGCCCAGGCGAAGGTCAAGGCTGGCCGGTTGAATTTGTCGTTCTTCGATCGCGGGAGAAGACGTAATGGCGTGGCTTGCGATCAGCTGTTTGATGTCCTGATAGGGGAGAATACCGGACCGGCGCGATCGTGTTGTCACAGGTTGTCCGAGTCTCCGCCACAGCTGTTTCCCCACGAGGTGAAGCCATCGCGATCAGGATAGCTGTCACTGCAGGCCGCATAGGCTTCTTCCTCTGAAGCATCACGCGAGGATCTGGCCACGACCATCGGTAGTTCACGTCCGGACTCAACCTTAGGCTGAGGATAGTGGAACGTTTTGTTCTCGTAATTGCGGAGGAGTGCGCCGTCTTCGTCCAGGTGCACCAAGTAATTATCCGGTAACAAGGGGATCTTGCCTCCGCCACCAGGCGCATCGATCACGAAATGAGGCACGGCCATTCCACTGGTGTAGCCTTGGAGGGCCTTGATGATATTCAAGCCGGTTTCGACGGTCGTCCGGAAATGATTCGTCCCCTTCGTCAGATCTGCTTGGTACAGATAATAGGGCTTCACACGTGCGAGGAGCAGTTGATGGACGAGGCGTTTCATGATTTCAGGATCGTCATTCACATCCTTCAGAAGCACGGTTTGGGCGCCCAAGGGAATGCCCGCATCCGCCAGCATGCCGCAGGCGGCTTTGACTTTGGGGGTCAGTTCATCCGGATGATTGAAATGCAGGTTCATGTAGATTGGGTGGTACTTTTTCACCATCTCACAAAGCTTGGGGGTGATGCGTTCAGGTAACGATCCCGGGACGCGTGAGCCGATCCGGATCAGTTCCAAGTGCGGGATCGTCCGAAGTGCCTTGAATATCCGTTCGAGGAGGTGGTCGGGGAGCAGCAGTGGGTCACCTCCCGAGAGAATGACATCGCGCACCTCCTGGTGCTCTCGAAGATACTGGATGGCGCGGTCCAATTCGCCTTTCTTGAGGAACCCAGGCTTGCCGACCAGTCGTTTTCTGGTGCAGAAACGACAGTAGATCGGACATTGATTGGTTACCATCAGGAGAACTCTGTCCGGATACCGGTGAACCAGGTGCGGCACCGGGCTCATCAGATCTTCTTCCAGCGGATCGTCGTCGGCCGCAATATCGTCTAGCTCCGCCCTGTCAGGAACGACCTGTTTCCAAATCGCATCTCCCGGAGATTTGATGGTTTCGAGTACGGTCGGCGTGATCCGCACGGGGTATGGGCCGACGATCGCTTCAACCTCTTTCTCGTCGAGCCCAAACCGTTCCGCCAGGTCTTTGGGCCTTACGAGGCTTTGTGCCAGGACTTGTCTCCAGTCTTCCATGAATGGTCCTTCGTTAAATTAGTTGATCCGGCAGGAGGGGTGGTCGTCGTCTTCGTCCAGCATGTCCGGCGTCGCACGGGCTTGAGACTCAAATGGTGTCGCTGCTGCGCCGCCCACGTTATCGGTTCCGTAGCGCTTATCCAGATACTCAAGAATGTCCTCGGTTTCCGTCAGCACGAGATCGCCGTCTTTGAGGACCGGTACATAATATTGGCCGGAGACGTCGTAGACTTGCGCCCGCATGCGTCTGCTGTCAGGCACGATGACATCCTGGTAGGACATCCGTAAGTCGCTCAGTTTTTGTCGGACCACGTGACAGTCAGGACACCAGTCGACATGGAAGAGAGTCAGCGCCACAGTGATATAAGGCTACCAGGAAAATGGAGAAAGTGATACGCCCATTTTACGTCCCCTGCGACAGGTGTGTCTCAGCGCGGGTGAACGGCACAGGGGACCAGTATCGCGTCCTTCATGCCATGGAGAATCTTCTTGTCGGCGGGGCAGATGGTCGCGAGGATGCCGGCGAGCTCTACCGTTCCTTCCGACACGAAATAATAAGGAGAGAGCCGCGCGCGGCCAGACATTCGGACCACCGCACCGGTGCCCTCGTCCATGAAGTCCATGTCGAACAAGCGGCCCTTATGAAACTCTTGCAAGATGTAGGGTGTGGTTGAAAACGATACCAGTGCGTTGTGCAGCGCGTCCACCCATTCTGCTTGCGGCATGTCATGTCCGACGGAGACGCCTCGGCTTCCCCACGCCAAGGCTGAAAATCCAGACGGCTTAATGACGAACTGTCGTTCCTTCTGCGTGGCTCTCTCGAGATCTCCCCAGCGTGCAACTGCGCGGGTACCGACGTGGAGGTCGGGAATCGTAGCGATGGCAGGAAGCGGTGCTGGGTCAAGCACCCATGTTTTCGGTATGACTCTCCTCAATTCGAGCATGCACTCAACTCCGAGTTCTTTTTCCCAAAAAGGGAGTAGCACGGGATGGTGGAACAAGGCAAAGGCCGATTTTTCTTCGAGCGCCGGTTTGTAGGGAGGGGTAACCGACACCCACCCTTTCTTGGCAGCATATTGCGTAAGCTCGGCCTTTGGAATGTTCAATAGGTCGAACAGCTCATAAAAACGGTAGACCACAGCAACGGCCTGTTCGCTACCTTCGACTTCGAGTCGAAGCCCTTCCTCTGTAAATCGAATCTCGCGAGGCTCGACACACCAAGCGGATAGTCCCTCCTCACGGAGTTGTTCGGCGAGCCAAGACATCTCCGGCCGATAGTCCTTGGATTCTTCTGAAACGAGGATAGCCACACATCCTGTACGCTGGACTTGGTAGGACCGCAGCGTGCGGGCAAAGCCTCGAACCATCCCATTCCGTCCCCCAATGATCTGTGCATGACCATCATCGAGGTCGTGATAAATGTGAGACAAGCAGGCCGTCAGCCCAATGCCTCCGGGAACAGAATCCAGCTCAGTGATGACCATGCCGTCTTGTGTCGGAATGATATCCGGCCTGATGACAGCCGGGACCTCGTCTCGAAACCGTTTCATGCGGCTGTACTGTCGTAACGATTCCGGTTTGCCTTGATCGAGGTAGCCCGCCACCCAAGCCGGCTGGAGGCCTTTGAGGCTCTCGCTGTAGAGACGATTCAGCCCTCGATAAAACGACAGGAGGTGCGGCCCTAGCGTCATGAAGAACTGGAGTTGGTTGGACGAGAGGAACAGCGGGCACGGACTGATGCGCCAGGATGCTCCAAATAGATCGGTACGGCCCAAGCGTGCTTGAATGGCCGTACAGCGATTATGCGCGGCTTCCGTTGAAAGTGTCGGGCAGAGGGTGTGCGTGTGTGTCAAGGAGACGTATCCCTTACCATCGTTGCTGCAGGCAGCACCATAAGGCGTGCGAGCCTGCAAGACGTCGGATGCTAGCATGCAGAGCCTGGAGCGACAAGGGCCCTGAACCTACATGAGTCGGTATGAGTCCGTCGAGATAGTGGAGGCTTTCTTGCTACCTTTCACCATGCGTCGTATGATTGGGACCCGATGGACCTCGTTACGGTGGATTCCGAACCAATGATGAGGGCGTTGCCTCAGCTGGTACCCGACTCGGCGTGTGTTCGTTGTGACGTCTGCTGCCGTTTCCCGGAAGCGGACAGTTTTCTGCGTCCGTACTTTACAGACCACGAAATTGCCGATGCCGTGGCGCATGGAGTCGCGGAGTCTTTCTTCCTGGACAAGTCCGGTTCGCAAGTGAATGTAGTCGAGAATCCGATCGGTGAGGGGTACGTGTGTCCGGCATTTGATTCAACATCCGGCCGGTGTGGGATCTACGACGTGCGCCCGTTGGATTGTCAACTGTACCCACTGGCGTTGATGTGGGACGCGTCAGGAGAAGAGGTGCTCCTGGGTTGGGACACCAAGTGTCCCTTCATGCGAGAAGCGCCTCCCAGTACGATTCGTGCGTATGCCGATCATGTTGCAAATATCCTGGGGAGCGAGGCTCTGGTCGAGAAGATTGTGGCTCACCCACGCCTCATCGGCCGCTTTCAGGACGATGTCATCGTGCTCAAGACGCTCCCTCAGCTGACGGCTCGTCTTGCCCCGCGGCGAGGCGATCCTCGGCTCCGGCCTCTCGCGGCCTCGGACGCGCCCTATTTTGGGCAGGCGATTGAGCAATCGCATAGGCGTTCTCCTAACACACCGGCCGCCTTTGCCTTTCCGTATCATTACATGTGGACTTCGCTGCTTCCGTATTGGTGGATGGAGATCCATGACACGGTGTTTCTGTTCGCAAAATCTCCGGACGGGTGGTTCATGCCGCTGCCCCCGCTTGGACCTGGTCCTCTGGAGAGGGCAGTCGATCACGCGTTCGCCCTGATGCATCAGTGGAATGGGCCCTCGCCGGTGAGTCGAATCGAACATGTAATGAACTCGCAGAGAGGACTCTTGCCAGTCGACGGGTACCAGTTTCAGAGGAATGATGGAGACTATCTCTATTCTGTCGCAGCCTTGGCTGCCTTGGCAGGAGACCACTATAAATCGCAACGGGCACTCTGTAATCGCGTAGAGCGGGAGCACAGAATCACGAGCGAACCCTATCGTTCTGAACATCAAAACGACTGCATGGCCTTACATCGACGCTGGGCAGGCCACAAGCGTCAAGGGAACATCGATGCCATGGGGAAGTTACTGCTGGAGGATGCGGAACTTGCTCATATGCGCGTCCTTCAAGAGCATGAACAGATTGGCTTGTCAGGGACCGTCATCCGTGTCGACAATGTCCTCGTGGCCTATACCTTCGGCTACTGGTTGACCCCGCAAACCTGGTGCGTCTTATTGGAGGTCGCGGACCGTTCCATTCCCGGTCTGGCACAGTGGGTGTTTCGAGATACGTGTCGGATAGCCATGGCGCAAGGGGCTGTCTCTATCAATGCGATGGAAGATGCCGGGCTTCCGGGATTGCGCGCAACTAAGTTGGCCTATCGCCCGACCGCGATCCTCGATACCTGGACGATCACAAGGGTGACGAGATGACCCAATCGGATGAGCGCCGTGCTTCAGCGGCGAGACGATACGAGTGGTTGACGTTCGTCATGGTCCTGATCACCTTGTTTTCTCTAGGGGTGGGCACCTATCTGCTCGGTCATGTCGAGCGGAGCATCGTGGCGGCGGTCTGGCTTCCACTCTTGGTATTGGTGCTCTGGTCTACCTCGCGCTTGCGCACTGTATACCGTCAGGCGCAACAGGAAAGCGCATGGGCACGAGCTGCTGAAGCGGCGTTGCTGCAAAGTCAGGAGCGAAACCGCGCCATTGTCGATACGGCGCTTGATGGGGTGATCACCATTGATGCGGCCGGAATCGTGACCGAGTGGAATGCTCAAGCGACCAAAATTTTTGGATGGACTCGCGAAGAGGCGATGGGGAAACCGCTATCTGAGACGATTATCCCTGAACGCGATCGGGAGGCGCATGCCCAAGGGATTCGTGAGTATCTCAAGGCCGGCGTCGGCCCTGTGCTGAACCGTCGTATCGAGATTGCGGCCCGCCACAGAGACGGGCATGAGTTTCCGGTGGAGCTTGCCGTGTCGCCGGCTCGCATCGGCGAGACCTACATTTTCAGTGCGTTTGTTCGGGATATTACCGACCGTCGCCGAGATGAACGTCGGTTGGCTTCCCAATACGCGGTGACACGCGTCTTGTCCGAAGCGGTGACGCTTGAAGAAGCGGTGCCGAAAATCATTCAGGCGGTCGGAGAGAGTCTCGAATGGGATCTGGGGGTCTTTTGGCGGGTAGACAAGCAATCGGGAATCTTGCGTCATCTCCATCACTGGCAAGTGCCGACACTTTCCGCCGATGCGTTTATCGCAAAGAATCAGCGGTTGACCTTCAAGCCAGGAATAGGATTGCCGGGTCAGATTTTGAAAAGCGGGCAGCCGCTTTGGGTTAGAGATGGGATACACGATGACGATTTCACCATACAAATGGCAGCCTCTGAGGTTGGCCTTCGTGGCAGATTTGGGTTCCCGATACGCATACACGGAGAAATCGAAGGAGTCATCGAGTTCTTGAGCCGGCAGGTGCGTGAACCGGATAGCGACCTGCTGAGCATGATCGCCGATCTCGCCCTGAGAATCGGGCAATTTGGCGAGCGCGCCAGGGCGGAAGAGGCATTGCATCAGACGGAGGCACAACTCCGCCAAGCACAGAAGATGGAGGCTGTGGGCCGGCTGGCCGGCGGTGTCGCACACGACTTCAATAATCTGCTGACGGTGATCCGTGGGTACAGCGAGTTGATTCTCAGCCGGTTGACGACGGAGGATCCTTCGCGTCGTGAGATTGAAGAGGTGAAAAAGGCAGCCGATCGGGCTGCCGGGCTCACGAGCCAACTGCTGGCATTCAGTCGCCGCCAGTTCGTGACAACCAAGATCGTCGATCTGAATGCGGTGATCATGAATATGGATGGAATGTTACGGCGATTGTTGGGTGAGGATATCGTCGACCTCAGTGTCGACCTCGATCCACAATTGGCATCGATCAAGGCCGATCCTGGCCAGATTGAACAGGTGATCATGAACCTGGCTGTGAACGCCCGGGACGCGATGCCGATGGGAGGGCAATTGACGATTGAGACGCGAAACGCCGTGGTCGAGACGGGTCCTCCGCGTGACATCCTGATGCTCAAGGAGGGATCCTACGTGCTCTTGGCGATCAGAGATACGGGACAGGGCATGAGCGAAGAAACCCAAGCTCATTTGTTTGAACCGTTCTTTACGACAAAAGAAAAGGGGAAGGGGACAGGGCTTGGGCTCTCCACCGTGTATGGTATCGTCAAGCAATCTGGAGGGACGATCGGGATCGAGAGCACCTTGGGGCAAGGAACCACTTGCAAGATCTTTTTCCCGAAGGTGGATGAGACGTCCCAGCCTGTGCCGGTCGTCAATGGGAGCCTCGGCAAGGCGATTGGGCGGGAAACCATTTTATTGGTTGAGGATGATCCCTCGGTGCGTGGCCTCGTGCAAGAAGCCCTTCGCCTGAGCGGCTACGAGGTGTTGGTGGCTCGTCACGGGATCGAGGCGCTCGTGACTGGCGCGAAACACCTGGGCCCCATTCATTTATTACTCACCGACGTGGCGATGCCGCAAATGAGTGGACCGGAGGTCGCCGAGAAACTGACAGGTGTGCGGCCGGGCGTCAAAGTGTTGTATATGTCGGGCTACCCCGACCATCCAGTGTTCGAGCAGGGTGGGTTTAAACGGGACACGGCGTTTCTCCAGAAGCCTTTCACACCGAACGTGCTGACCCAAAAGGTTCGTGAAGTCCTCGATGGGAAGAAGATGGGGTAGGGGAATTTCCTGCCGGTCCATCGCTTGATCTTCGCAGGTTCTTGTGTTTATTGTGACGGGGCACTGTTCGAGAGGAAGCCTACGGTCATGACCCAACCGAGCGTGAGAAGTTGATGCAATCGGTGCGCGAAATCGACGTGGCACAGTACCGCATCCTCCGTGAGCCGTTTTATGAGGAGGTCTGTGGAGAAACCGGCCTATTTACCATTGCCGCGGACCGGAAGCTGCCGGTCATGCTCAAGGGACCGACCGGGTGCGGGAAAACACGATTTGTTCAATACATGGCCTACAAGCTCGGCCGGCCGCTGATCACCGTCGCATGTCATGAAGACCTCACCGCATCCGACCTGGTCGGCCGGTATCTTCTGAAGGGGGACGAGACGGTTTGGATGGATGGCCCGCTGACCTTGGGTGTGAAACACGGGGCCATTGTGTATCTCGATGAGGTGGTGGAAGCCCGAAAAGACACCACCGTCATCATCCATCCGCTGAGTGATGACCGGCGAGTGCTGCCGATCGAAAAAAAAGGCCAAATCGTTGAAGCTGCCGACGAGTTCATGCTGGTGATCTCCTACAACCCTGGCTATCAAAGTGTCCTAAAAGATCTCAAGCAGAGCACTAAGCAGCGGTTCATAGCGATTGAATTCGACTACCCCAGTTCCGATATCGAAACAAGAGTGATTCAACGTGAAGCGGGCGTGGAGCTCGGAATCGCAGCGAATCTCGTCAAGCTCGGCCAAAAAGTCCGCAATCTCAGAAATCATGGGCTGGAAGAAGGCGTCAGCACCAGACTCTTGATCTATGCCGGTACATTGATCAAGCAGGGCATCCCGCCGGAACGAGCCTGTGATGTGGCGATCGCTCGTCCGATCACGGACGATGCGGACATGCAGTGCGCCATACTGGAATTGGTCAAAGCGATCTTTTAGATCTATCACGTCTTGTGGACTCCCTGCCTGTGTTTGTGCGTGACAGTGAACGTGGGGCGATTCTGACCGTCCATGTCCAACCCAACGCATCGCGGACCGAATGTGTCGGAGTGCATGGAGATGCTCTGAAGATTCGGCTGGCGGCTCGCCCGGTTGACGGGGCTGCCAATGATGAATTGATCAGATTTCTCGCAGAACAATGTGTGGTTCCGCGCGCGAATGTGCAGCTCCAGGCTGGAGCCGGAGCTCGGCGCAAGCGACTTTGTGTACAAGGGGTCTCGACGCAGGTGCTGTTGGCACGATTACTACCGCGACGGTGAAAGGAAATGGTGTTGATATGAACGGAATACGAATAGGCAGCGCCTTCTTGGCGGTGTTCCTGCTCTCAGCTTGTTCGAGTGCGCGACCGGTGCTCTATCCTAATGCCCATTTAGAATCGGTAGGGAAGGAAGGATCGGAACAAGACATTGAGGCGTGTAAGCAGTCCGCCGAGTCGGCTGGCGCAAAGGAAGGCGGCAATAGCAAGGTCGGGCGTGTTGCAACCGGGACGGCCGTTGGTGCCGGCGCTGGGGCTGCCAGTGGAGCCATCGGAAGCGTGATTGCTGGGGCATCCGCCGGGTTAGGGTCGATGATCGGTGCGGCCAGTGGAGCGGTCTGGGGCCTCCTGACTGGATTGTTTTCCGCTGTTGTCGGCCCGTCCAGTCAGCCCAACCAGGCCTACACGAATTACGTCAATCGATGTCTGCAAGAGAAAGGTTATGAAGTGACAGGGTGGCAGTGAGGGGGGCGACATAGACCGGATGGATGAACACTCGTGCTCGCTGTCCGCGCACGATCGGAATGTGCTCGGACAATGCGCGCAGTGGAGTGTCCACCCATCCGGTCTATGCGGATAGAAGAAGGGAGAACGTAAAAGAATAAGTGCCTGCGCGGCCAGAGGGAACTTGAGGTGCCGCGGCGCCGCAAGGGCGGGTGGGTGAGAATAGAAATAGCCCTCGTTGGATGCGCGCAAGGGAAACAACCTCGATGCCCAATCGAAGTGAGGATGAGGGCATGGAGGAATGTGGTTGGACAATGCGCAGGTGAGTGTCCTCCTGTCCGGTCTGCGAGAGAGAAGGAACGAGAAGATGTACGCAATTCAAAAATCCTCGACATTTACTCCAAAGGGTGAGAAGTGAAGCAAATACAAGAACGCACCCTGGGAGACTTCCGTGGTCACTCACTTATGGCAGCGGCTGATCGGCATCGTGCTGCTTCTCACTCTCGTTGCCTGCTCGGGACCTCAGCCGATTTTGCGGTCCAATAAGCACCTCCACGTGTCTGGCAAGCAAGTCGCTCAACAAGAGATTGACTCCTGCCAGAAAAAAGTTGAAGGAACTGGGCTGCGTCCAGGGGTTCACCAAAGTGCCAACGCGGGGTCCGGCGCAGTGCTCGGTCTTCTGCTCGGCGGTGCCATGGGCGCGTCGGCTGGGGTGATCGGGGGACTGCCCGGAATGACGATCGGGGCTGCCGCCGGGAGTGGCCTGGGACTGATCATTGGTGTACTCGGAGGCACGTTCAAGCCGCTGGAACCGGCCCCGCCCTATGCTGATGCCGTGACGAGCTGTCTGAAGGATAAGGGGTATGAAGTCGGTGGGTGGGAGTAAGGGCAAGAATCGCTGAGTGTCCACAGGCTGATGGCGGTACTGGCCGAAAGTTCAAAACTCATGTCTGGCCCTACGTAGCGTGACGGAACTCTCGTATCTTCTCCCTCATGTGCTTGGATTCTGATGCCTCCTGAGGTATGCTGGCCTTGTGAAAGTCAGCCAGGTTCTCGATCGATTGCGAGAAGATAGGTAGTATAGGTGGTATCTGGTTGCTACAAAGGGAAGTCATCGACAGTTTAAGCACCCCACAAAACCTGGTCGAGTGACGGTCGCAGGCAAACCGAGCGACGATTTACCGCCTGGGACGCTGAACAGTATCTTCAAACAGGCTGGGTGGAAGAAGTAGAGGGTCCATCATGCGCTATGCGATCGTGATCGAGAAGGCCGCCACGAACTATGCTGCCTATGTGCCGGACCTGCCCGGGTGTGTCGCGACCGGTGCAACGATTCAGGAAACTGAAGTCATGATCCGTGAGGCCATAGAATTCCATCTGGAAGGCCTTCGTGCCGACAGTCTGCCCATTCCCCCACCGAATAGCCAAGTAGAATACGTCGAAGTCTCTGCGTAACGAACTCCACTAATAGTCGCTACGCAGCCCACACCTTACCTGATTGACGCCTGTCGAGCAGACCAGCCACTTTGCATCGGGTTCAACGCCATGATACGTTAGGCACCCTAAGGAACGTCCTGTGAGGGTGGCGTGCCGGACGGGTCTTCGCATACCTACGATGTCTTCGTCAGCTATGCCCACGCGGATAACGTAAAACCGCTCGGCTCGGCCGCGGAATACAGCTGGGTCACGACGCTCGCCCACAACCTGAACACCGGGCCAGGCCACTACCGTAAGAACCTCTTCATCGACCACCGACTCAAGTCGGGCGATGCGTTTAGCGACGATCTTGTGGCGAAGGTTCAGGGCAGCACCCTGCTTCTGCTGCTTCTCTCGCAGAACTACGTCGACTCGACGTGGTGCGGGAAGGAACTGGATCATTTCATCCGCACGCACGCCAACGATCCCGAGAAGCCGACCGATGTCTTTGTGGTTGAACTGTTTCCATTCGACACGCTCGCGAAGGTCCCCGCCAATATTTAGAATCTTCGCAAGTGGCTCATCCATGCCAAGTTCTGGCATCAGCCGGCCGATGCCTCGGCTCCGCTGCTGGCCGGGGATCCATCTCCCCAAGAGAGCGGACCGGAAAGCGAACGGCGGTATTGGCGCGCGCTGTGTCACGCATGGCGCATCCCATCTTCAGGCGTTCTTCCCCGGTTCGTTGCATGAGCATGGCGCGATACCGCTCGTCGATGTCAGGCGGTGTATCAGTCATGACTGAACCTCGCGATAGAGGAATAAAGAGGGCGCACACCCATATAGCACGTGCGTCCTTCAGCAGGTTCAGGGGAAACGGAGAGTTTTACAATGATATCTAGTGAATCGGTTTTCCGTGGGTGAGCAGATACCCAAAGAAATTGGTGGGTCGGGCTTCGGCGAATTGGTTAGCCCCGTACAAGTGAAGTTCGACCAACTCACCGACTTGCCGTTCCACCTCCACAACCAGCGCCACCCTCGTCGCGGCATCCATGGTGTCGGCAGCCGGACTCACGGCTGCAATGTCGATATCGCTGTTTTCATCGGGAATGCCTTCCACCTGCGAGCCGAAAAGGTAGGCCTGTGTGACAGGGATTCGCTCGCGTAAGAGCGACAGTGTTCGGTTTGCGACGGTTTCTATCTCTGCAAGGT
This sequence comes from Nitrospira sp., assembly GCA_029881435.1. Classification (GTDB taxonomy): domain Bacteria; phylum Nitrospirota; class Nitrospiria; order Nitrospirales; family Nitrospiraceae; genus Nitrospira_D. Next base: position 10,642 of record JAOUMR010000013.1, on the reverse strand, counting down.
TTCGAGCCATTAGAGGAGCCCTTTGGTTTCTGTCAGTAGCCGTGCGGCCAGTTCTCTTGTCGCTTCATCTGCCAGTGTGCGCACTTCTTCCGGATACCGCGTCCCAATATAGTATTTTGTTAACGTTCTGAGAAACATGTCCTGGTCGTTGTCTGGCGCGATCTTGGCCACATGGGCCAGCTTGGTAAGATCATGGGTTCGGGGTGGGAACATGTCGCAGCGTTCAACGATAAGCCCTTTCAGATGTTTCTCGATTGCTTGTTGGCAGCAGAATAGGACGTAGAGATATCGGCCTGCCGCAAGCATCGCATCAGCCGTCCCAAGGTCATATGCCGCGAGCTCCCGCCATCGTTCGGCATCAGGATTCATGACGGCAGTATAGGCAGGATCTTCGGTCAATTCAACGAAACGCAAGTCTTGCGCGAATCGAGTAAAATTGATAGTGCTCTCAAGTTGTCTGCTCATGTAACGCGAGGAGATGATCGAGTGTGGTTGTATGGCTGGCGTATTGCAGCCCTTCACTTTCTGTGGTGATGCAAAGCCTGGCGAAAGAGGTGTTCCATGGCTATTCAGAGGCTCAGTAGTAAGAACCAAATTGTCATTACAAGAGAAGCCCGGCAAGCGATGGGCGTCAAGGGTGGCGATGAGTTGCTGGTGGTCGTGAAGGACGACCTGACGCTGATCATGCCAAAGCCCAAACGGTATGCCAAGGTATTACAGGGGCTTGCGAAGGGGACCTATCCCACCGATTACCTGAAGCGAGAACGCCGGTCGTGGTAGGGCTTTTCCTGTCGCACGGTCTTCCAGTCCAACTCCGAGTGCTTTTACGGAAATGATCGGGGTCTGCGGCGCGTCAAAGAGATTGAGTGTATCCTTGTCGAGGACCTAGTTTAGTCCCGCACCAGGTCGAGAAAGCGGATGGTCGCCTCCAGAGTTGAGCCGAGAGCGCCCGGGCTGGTCGGAGTGTTAATCAGGACCAACAGATCGATGTGTTGACCCATCTGTAGCATCGGCGCCTTCAGCCGGCTCTGATTCCTCCCGCATGCCCCTTGATCGACGATCACGATTTCTCCAGTATCATCTTCCAGCGTGAGCTTCGTTCGTTCGTGCGCTCGTCCACAGATCAGCCGATTCGTGATGAGCTCTGTTCGAATCGACGTGACGAGTCCGGCCAGCCGGATTTCCCGCATCTGATAGCGATCCGGATGGGCTTGGACGGTACTGATGGGAATCCGCTCGTAGGAAGCCAATGGTATTCTCAGCGGGCCGACGCGAGATGATCGGGGAAGCTCATCGGTCGCTGCTTCGGGTGGAAAGCAGGTGAAGCCTATGGCCACGAACAGCGTGGTCAGCAGAACGATTCGACTGCGAAGAATGTGCATAGGTATCTCGTCTCAAGGGTACCATAGGCTCTAAATAGAGGTGCCGACCATTCGGCACCGTGCCGCTACATCGCCACCTGCCCTGAGTCTGGTCGTCTCCTTGAATCTGCAGACCTTTCCTACCCAAGCTCTCCTCATTTCAGAAGAATTGGAGTTTCCATGCTACAGAAGCTGAGCTGGAATGTAAGTTGCGAAGAGTATATTCGTGCGTGCAGTCTCTTAGCTGGAAGGAGAGGTGGTTCCTTTACAATCAGGAAGCGTGACGCCATCATGCCGAGTGGCCAAAAAGTACTGGCCTTGAAGCTGGCCTTCAAGAAGGAAAGGAGGACGCATCATGTTTGTTGTTCTTGGTGCTACAGGGAATACTGGCGCGGTTGTCGCAGAAACTTTACTCGGTAAAAAACAATCAGTGAGGGTTGTCGTTCGTTCGCAGGAGAAAGGGGTGGCCTGGAAATCCAAAGGGGCGGAGGTGGCTGTTGCCTCGCTCGACGATGTGCCGGCGTTAACCAAGGCCTTTGAAGGGGCGAACGGGGTGTATGTGTTAGTCCCGCCAAATTACGGAGCTGAAGCCTGGTTGGCGGATCAACGAACGCGGATGGATCGGGCTGCGGAGGCGGTCAACAAGAGTGGGGTCAGCCATGTGGTTTTTCTCTCTTCCATCGGCGGTCAGCTGTCCGGCGGTACGGGCCCGATTCGTGCCCTCCACTATGGAGAAGGGAAACTGGCGGGTGCTGTCAAGCATGTCACCATCCTTCGTCCACCCTCATTCATGGAGAACTGGGCGCCGGTGATCGGAACGGCGAAATCGCAGGAGGTGCTTCCGACGTTCGTCGCTCCTCAGGTGAAGATTCCGACAATCTCCACGAGAGACATCGGTCGGATCGGAGCGGAACAGCTGTTGAGCGGGGGACAAGGGAGGAAAGTCGTCGAACTTGCAGGACCGGAGGAATATAGTGCAGATCAGGCTGCGGAAGCACTGAGCACCATCCTCGGTAAGAAGGTCATTGCGCAACATGCCCCATTAAGCGTCGTTGTGCCGACTTACAAGACCTTTGGATTTTCCGATGAGGTCGCTCACCTGTTTGAAGAGATGTATACCGGGTTTTCTCGGAACGCCATTGGGTATGAACATCCCTCGTCACTGGTGCGCGGCCACGTGACCTTAACCGACGCGTTACGGGCGATGGTGTAATGGAGGACATCATGGCAAGAGAGGCGGCCGTGATCAAGGACGTGGCGGGCATCTACAGGCCCGGATCAGCACATATGGTCGGTGACGGGTTTCCTGTTCGTAACCTGTTCCCGAGCAACGATCTTGACCGACAGGTCGATCCCTTTCTGTTGCTGGACTATGCCGGACCGCATCAGTTTCCCGGCACCGATCAACCGCGAGGTGTCGGGGAGCATCCGCATCGTGGGTTTGAAACGGTGACCATTATGTATCAAGGTGCCGTGGCTCATCGGGATTCAGCTGGCAACGCCGGCGTGATTGGGCCGGGTGATGTGCAGTGGATGACGGCGGCTTCCGGCATAGTTCATGAAGAAATGCATGAACCGAATTGGGCCACGCATGGCGGCACATTTCAGGCGATCCAACTCTGGGTCAATTTGCCCCAAGCGAAAAAAATGTTGTCGCCTGGTTATCAGACCCTTCTGAATGCGGATATCCCGACTGTGGAATTGGATGGTGGGATTGGCCGTCTTCGGGTGATCGCAGGGGCATTTCAGGGACGGAGCGGGCCGGCTCGTACTGTGACACCGATTGAGCTCTACGATCTGGAGCTTTTGGCCGATCGCCCTGTCGAGGTGCGCCTGCCGGATGGGTACAATACGTCGATCTTCGCTGTGCGAGGCCGAGTCGCCGTCAACGGATCGCACGAGGCCGGAGAGGCAGACTTGATTGTGTGCACGCGCAAGGGGTCTCTGATCACGATCAACGCGCAGGTCGAGAGTCGACTCTTGGTCATGAGCGGGAAGCCTCTCGAAGAACCGATCGCGCGCTACGGCCCGTTTGTGATGAATACCAAGGCCGAACTCATCCAGGCCGTTGAGGATTATCAGGCTGGACGGATGGGACACTTGTCATGACCGATCAGAGCCTTCAGATCGAGGTCTATTCCGATGTCGTCTGTCCCTGGTGCTACGTGGGCAAGCGGCGGCTTGAACGGGCGCTGCATCAGATAGGGGATGCCGGGAGAGCCCATGTCGTATGGCGACCGTTTCAGTTGAATCCGACGATGCCGACGGACGGGATGGATCGAACGGTCTATCTCGAAACCAAGTTCGGGAGTCTCGATACCTATCGAGACATGGAACATCGTTTGGTCGAGGCGGGAGGCACCGAGCGCATCTCGTTTGCCTTCGAGAAGATATTACGAACGCCGAATACCTTTCTGGCACATCGATTGATTTGGTATGCCGGGTCCCAGGGTCACCAAGATGCGATTGTCGAGTTGCTGTTTCAAGGCTATTTCGAAAATGGTCTCGATATCGGTTCCGTACCGGTGCTTGTCGAATTGGCCGATCGAGCAGGTGTGCACGCGGATCAGTTTCTCAAGAGCGAAGAGGGAGCCGCTGAAATCACAGCAGAGGAATCAGTGGGTCGCGAGTTGGGCATTCGAGGAGTGCCGTACTTTGTCTTCCAGAAGAGCTACGGAATTTCCGGTGCGCAACCGGTTGACGCGTTTGTCTCTGCTATGGAAAAGGCTCGAACCACCCCAATCACAGCCAAAAGATCTTGAAGGCTAGGCAGGAGGTACCCCGTGTCGGTTCAGGTGTACGGATGCAATCACGTCGTGATAGAAGTCACCGATGCTAAGAAGGCCGCGAGGTTCTATCAAGATGTATTTGGGCTGAAGATGTTACGTGGTGGGGAAGGAGCTGTCTGGTGCAAGCTCGGCGAGCATCAGTTTATGGCTATCTTCGAGGTAGACCAGCTTCAGCCTGACCGCACGAAGCATTTTGGGTTGATGGTCCGCGACGCGAAACAGATTCAGGAAGTTCGCAAGAAACTGACGAAGACGTATAAATTGAAGCTTCGCCCTGGCTTTCGCTGCGACTTTCGTGATCCATGGGGGAATCGCATTCAGGTCGGCGATCTCAGCGATGAATCGCTGGTGTGGCTCCTCCCCTATCAGGAAGTGCAGAAAGCTGGGATTACATTCACTCACAAATCTCAAAAGGAGAAGCAGGCATGAGCACAACCAATCTGCAACAGCGCTTGAACGATTTATTCGGCTACATCCGTGAGGGAAAAATTATTGAAGCGATGACCGAGTTCTATGATAAGGATGCGGCCATGCAAGAGAACGCCAATCCTCCGACCGTCGGCCAGGCTGCCAATATTGAGCGGGAAAAGCAGTTCATGAGCGGGGTCAAGGAATGGAAGGGATTCAATGTGGCGGCCTCGGCCGTGGGCGACAACGTGACATTCTACGAATGCAGTCTGGACTTTGTCGCCACTGGCGGACAGGCGGTGCACATGGAACAGGTAGTGGTATCCAAGTGGAACAACGGGAAGATCGTTCATGAGAGGTTTTACTATGACTCAGGTGCGAAATCATGAGGTTCTGAGAGCCGACGAACTGGATAAGCATGTTCCTCATCGTCGAAGGGGTGAACCATGCCGGACACACGGTGGACTGAGGTAGGACGTGTCGAAGATCTGAAGAAGAAGCCTTTACGAGAAGTCTCAGTCGGGAAGACAAAAGTCGCACTGACGTATAGAGATGGTTCGTTCGCCGCGATCTCGGGAGTCTGCAATCATGTGGGTGGTCCGCTGGGTGAAGGCACACTCGATGGCGACTATATCGTCTGTCCATGGCACTATTGGAAGTTCCATCATCGAACCGGCCACGGGGAATCCGGCTACGAACAAGACCAGGCTCCGTCCTACACGACCAAGATTGCGAATGGTCGCTTATATATCGACCTGTCATCCGCAACAAAGCGCAAGAAGCAGGCCCACAAGCCGCACCCCTTAGCTCGTCCCGTCATCCGCCAGCCGGGGCCGATCCGGGTTGTGGGCCTCTCCACCACCGCCATGACGCTCGACCATCCCCGCTACAGCGGATCGGATGCGTTGCTCGAAGCGGCGTTGGAACATGCGACAAGCAAGTTGCAACTAGAGGCTCAATGCATCAAGCTGCGGGAGCTGAACTTTCGTCCTTGCGAAGGGTTCTATTCGAAGTCCGCGCAAGCCTGCACCTGGCCCTGCTCGATCACCCAAATGGATCCCACAGATCAGCTCGATCGCGTGTACGAAGCCATCGTGCATTGGGCTGATGTGATCCTGATTGCCACACCGATTCGATGGGGCAATGCCAGCAGCCTGTATTACAAGATGGTTGAGCGGATGAACTGCATCCAGAATCAGGAGACCATCGCAAACAAACATCTGCTCAAGAATAAAGTGGCGGCGTTCATCATCATGGGCGGACAGGACAATGTACAGGGTGTCGTAGGGCAACTCATGACCTTTTTTTCAGAAGTCGGCTGCCAGTTCCCGCAGTTCCCGTTCATTGCGCACTCGAGAGGCTGGAGTGCGGAGGACATGGAACGGAACATTGTTGAGGTTCAGAACAGCCGAGAGCTGCGCGAAGGAGCGCAGGAACTCGTTGCACGCGCCGCGGATATGGCAAAGTTGATGGTCTGCGGTCAGTTGCCTGAGCACCCACTGGCTCGAGGTGGGCGCAAAGCGCATCAGCTTGATCGTGAATCGACCGGATAACGAGTACGGTCCCTACGAGGAAGCCAGACCATGCCGGAGCACAGCTTTAAAGAGAGCTCTCTGGATCATCTTTTTCAGGCTCTCCTCGGTCTGCACAAAGCGTTGCTCGACGATGAGCGAGTGGCCTATGAGCGTGTACACGGACGGATCCCGTCCAACGGAGCATTTTTGCAGCTAGTGCTGAACGATGCCTGGTTTGCTTGGTTGCGCCCGCTGTCTCAATTTATAGCCAAGCTTGATGAACTCAGTGAATCGAATGACCCGGCGCCCCGCGAGGGAATTCCCGTTCTGCTGGCGTCTGTGCAGATGCTCCTGATACCAACAGAAGCGGGCGAGGGATTCGGTCGGCAATATCACGACGCCTTGCAACGAAGCCCTGATGTGGTGCTGGCACATGCAGCGGTCAGAGCATTACTCATGCAGTCTGTTCCCAACAAGGGGTGAGCCGGATGAAAGCCCATTACCTCGGTCACGTCGTGTTTTACGTGAAGGATCTTGAACAGTCGCTCGGTTTCTACCGAGACTTGTTAGGGTTCACAGAAGTCGGGCGTATCTTTAACGGGGCTGCCGCTGCCTTGACATCCGGCCGAACGCATCACGAATTGCTATTGATCCAGGTCGGTGATGTCCCGGGACCCTCGGCCGGGCGGCGCCGAGGGCTCTATCACATCGGGATCAAAGTCGGGGACAGCCTCGATGAGCTGCGTCAGGCAAAGCGAGAGTTGGAGCAAATCGGGATCCCGATCGATGGCATGAGTGATCACACGGTCAGCCAGAGCCTCTATCTGAAAGATCCCGACGGGAACGAAGTGGAGCTTTATGTGGATGCAGACGAGTCGGTGTGGAAGCACAATCCCTCAGCGGTTGTGGCGCCCATCAAGCCGCTACAGTTATAACCCAGGAAAGGAGATCTATTCATGGCACAGCCACGCATTGCAGCCAAGGAACCGTCGGTGATGTCGCTGGAGCCGGGAACGTACTACTGGTGTTCGTGCGGACGATCACGAGATCAGCCCTTTTGTGACGGGTCTCATCAAGGAACCGGGTTCGAGCCTGTTGAATTTACAGTGGATGAAAAGAAAGAAGTTGCCTTGTGCCAGTGCAAGCACACAAAGACCCCGCCCTTTTGTGACGGGACGCACCAGACGCTCTGACGACAGGATTTGCTTCACAGGTCGTCGGCTCGTCTGTCGCGACATCTTGAGCTGTTGCCGGTCAATGGTCCATACTGACCGGCTATGGACAGACTTGGGGTCTCTCCCTGTGAGGATCTTGCGGAGCGGTACCAGGCGCTTCTGGAAGTCGCCCACGCAATTTCCGCGCAGCGGGACCTCGATCAGCTCTTTCGTGACCTCGCCCACCGCTTACCTCGGGTCGTGCAGGTGAATTTCGTCGACCTCTCCCTGCATGATCCCATCAAGAAAGCGATGCGCTTGCATACTATTCAGGCCAATGTTCCGGCGGACCTTGTGGGGGGGCACGAGGTCGCGATCGAGGATTGTCCTGCTGGATTGGTGTGGCAGGAGCAGCAGCCGCTCCTTGTGCCGAAGTTGACGGAGGAGCGTCGTTGGCCAAAAGTCATTGGCCATATGAGAGAAGATGGGACGGAGTCATTTTGCTTTGTTCCTCTCACGACGGCGCGAGGTCAGTTGGGCGCCATGGGGTTTATGAGTTTGCATCAGGAGGCCTATAGCGACGCGGATATTGAGTTTCTCCAACAAGTGGCTCAACCGGTGGCGGTCGCGGTCGAAAACGCGTTGGCTTTTCAGCAGATTGCTGAACTCAAGGATAAGTTGGCGAAAGAGAAGCTCTATCTTGAAGAGGAGCTTCGTCTTGAGCATGGGTTTGACGATATGATCGGGGACAGTGATGCGTTGAGGAATGTGCTGAAGCAAGTCGAGGTTGTGGCTCCGACCGATTCGACTGTATTAGTTCAAGGAGAAACGGGCACTGGGAAGGAACTCATTGCCCGAGCCATCCACCGACTCAGTAGCCGCGGGGAGCGGACGTTCGTCAAGCTGAACTGTGCCGCGATCCCAACCGGGCTATTAGAAAGTGAACTATTTGGGCACGAACGAGGGGCGTTTACGGGTGCGATCTCTCAGAAGGCTGGTCGGTTTGAACTGGCCGATAAAGGCACGATCTTCCTCGACGAAGTAGGAGAAATTCCGTTGGAGCTGCAGTCTAAGCTGCTTCGTGTCTTGCAGGAGCAGGAATTCGAGCGGTTGGGCAGCACGAAAACCCTTCGCGTGGATGTGCGCTTCATCGCCGCCACCAATCGGGATCTCAAAGCTTTGGTAGAGGCCAAGCAGTTTCGGAGCGACTTGTACTATCGGCTGAATGTCTTTCCGGTCACCGTGCCGCCGCTGCACGAACGCCGAGAGGACATTCCCATCTTGGTACGTTATTTCACCCAACGCTATGCGGCTCGGATGAAAAAGAATATCCAAACTGTCCCCGCCAAGACGCTGGACGTCCTCTCCCGGTATGCGTGGCCGGGCAACATTCGCGAATTGGAGAATTTGGTGGAACGTTCCGTCATTCTGACGAACGGGACTGATCTGCAGGTGCCCATTGGGGAACTCCGCACCGCGAACCACCGTACAGCCTCCATGACGACAACACTGGAAGATGCCGAGCGTGCGCAAATCTTGCGCGCCTTGCGTGATGCCAAGTGGGTGATTGGTGGCCCTGGGGGCGCGGCGGCTCAGTTAGGGCTCAAGCGCACAACTCTCCAGTCTAAGATGCAGAAGCTCGGCATTACCCGCTCATCGGGTCTCGACCACGCCTCTTCATAGCGCACTCACACAAGCATTTCAGAAAAGAGGTTGCCGAACTGTATCACTTGAACATTGTGCCGATCCTTCGGCATGGTGCCGTACGCTCGGCAGATGACTGCAATTTATTCGAGTCATTGTTCTCTTAGATGGAAACCTCTACGTTTGAATTCAATAGCTTCGATGCAGTCGGTCTAATCAACCAGGGCTGGAACATAAGTTGCGGAGTGAGATGGATGAACTCTTCAACAAGGGAGGGCACCCATGGCGACGATGTTAGAGTTACCAGAGAAAAGACTACACGCAAACGATCGAATAGGGCGAGAGCCCATCACTGGGTCCATTCATTGTTCCAGATGCAAAGGACTCATGGTCATCGAACAGAGTTTCGATTCTCTGATCGGCACCAGTGAGGCTGAGGCTTTGCTACGACGATGTGTGCAATGCGGCGAAGTCATCGATCCGGTTATTCTGCAGAATCGTCGATTGCAGGTCGGACATGACCTGAGTCGAACTCAAAGGTCAGCAGGTTAGGAAATCGAGTCCATTTTAAACGAGTCGCGTAGATTTCTTGCGTGAGCTCATAACAGGAGGAGTGTCCTAATGACATCAGCGAATCGGTATCTGACATCGTGGGAGAGTTTTTGGAGTACGACAACCGGAGCCCCTGGCGAAATCTTTTGGGATGCGGATCCTGCTTATGCAGCCCAGCAAGATTTGGCGCTGTTCAAAGGCGAGGCCGATCCGCAACTCCCGTTGATTGATCTGGGCTGTGGCAACGGCACACAAACGCGTTTTCTGGCAAAACATTTTTCCAGGGTGATCGGTACTGAAATTGCGCCCGCCGCCGTTGAGATTGCTCGGAAGAACAATGCAGCCCCCAACGCTTCATATCGGGTACTAGATGTCTTGAACCCGCAGGATGCGGACGCCCTTCACGCAGAAATAGGCGATGCCAATGTGTATATGCGGGCGGTACTGCATCAACTGTCGTCTGCTGATCACGCGACGGCGGTTCACTCCATCGAGCGGTTGCTGGGGAAGAAGGGAATTCTCTATCTGGTCGAGCTCTCCTCCGAGGCAGAACCGTTCTTCGAACGACTCATTCAGCAGCATGGGACGCCTCCCGGCCTTGCGCGGGTCTTTCAGTATCAGATTACACCAGGTTTGTTACATGAAAATAACATGGAATCATTGTTCCCATCGGATCGCTTTACTCTTCTTGGTACCGGCCCAAGTCATATTCGGACGGTCCACACGCTCCCGACTGGTGAAGTGGTGAAGGTGCCGGCCTTCTACGCCATCTTTCGAAGATGCTAAAGATCACCGAACAACGAGGTCCAGAGCAAGACTCGGTGTCCCTCGTACTCGAGGGACGACTAACCGGTCCATGGGTTGAGGAGCTGAATGCCGTTTGTCGTCAGATGCCTGTCCGTCGTCAGCGTTGCGCCGTCATCGACCTGTCCGGGGTGACGTTCATCGATGCCGACGGCAAGGCGCTCTTGGCTCGTCTGTGGCGGCAGGGGGCGAACTTGCAGGCATCCGGCTGTTTGACCAGATGTGTTGTTGAGGAGATCACCGGAGTCAGCAAACTCGATTCATCAAGCAAGGATTGCGACAAGCTTGCCTAGCAGTCTGCTGAAAAACCATCTTTCATGACGGAAGTTTCCGTTTTTCGAGATAACTACGCGTTATTGTTTCGAGGGTGAGTGGATTCTCTGTGCCGTATGAGGGCGTTTTGTGTTTTCGGACGC
>JAOUMR010000084.1 GCA_029881435.1 Nitrospira sp. | reverse complement strand
ACCAGGCATTCTCACCCTTCAGCGCACTCCAGTCGGACACCGGCCAGCACGGGCGGGGGCTCACGTGCTCGGTCCAATCGCATGAAACTGATTATTGACCACCATCATGAATAATCCCGGCTAAGACTGTTCGCCTTGTCGCTTCATTCGTGCCCGCTTCCGAAGCACCCGCAGCTGCATCGGTGGGAACCACCAGCATAGCCTACACTGCCCTACCCTGAGTCTCCCCTCCGCTTCCATGCAAGCAGCCCCGGCTTTCTTGAACGGGAAATTCTCGAGCATTTTTCCACATAGGAGGAGGCTCACAAGTTCACCGAGAAAAGGCTCATGGCCCACACAAAGAACTACAGCATCCAACGGGAGTGTATGGAGAACACTCACGAGCTGGTCCGGCTTCGCTCCGACCGCTAACTCTTCCCGCGTCTCAACCTTCAACGTCGGACAGAGCTCCGCGCGCAGCACCCTGGCCGTATCGTACGCCCGTACGAATGGACTCGTGAATAGATGAGTCGGCTTACAGCCAAGTGCAACAAGACCCGCGGCGGCTTGCCGCACACGCTTCTTCCCCCTGTCGGTGAGGGGACGATTCTCCTCCGTTCCTTCCCATTCATCTCGCTCTACGGCGATGCCGTGGCGAATTAGAATACATTCCATAGCATTCCCTCCACGCAGTGAGACCGCAACTTACCGGAAGACTACCCTGCAGTTAACAACGATTTTGCCGCGTGATGACCATGTTGAAATCGAGATTGAGCACGCTGACATCAATCTATGACAGAAATATCGTCCCAATAACGGTTTTCTTTTGGGTTTTTGTTAAACGGCATCTAATATGACGTATACGCATTTGAATGACGTCCTCTTTGCAGAGTAACGCCATATGCAATTCGGCTATCGACGCCCAATCTTAGAGAAGAACACTGGCATAACACAAGATAACCAATGTCAGCATGGAGATAGGTCATGACTCAACAGGCAAGAGCTAAATTATTGGCGATTGTGCATGAACACCGACACATTGCTCTGGAAGAACTTGTCAACAGCCTCCCCGAATTAACCTGGACTCAGGTATTTTGCATGGTCGACGAACTGAGCCGAAGACAATTGATCTCATTGCGTCGACGAGGATTCAACTACGAGTTGCGCGCATGCTCGGTGCCGGCCTAACGAGATATTCTTCCGCTTCGGTAATATTGTAGGATCGGGCCTGAGAAGTGAAGATAAAACGCAGGCAGTATATCCCGTCACTCGCCAGCCAGACTGTAGGCTCAGCAGCTCCTTTGAGCTGGGCGACTCTATGGGCTAAGAGTTTTTGCTGGTACCGTTGGTCGTCGAGCACTAAGCTGTTCTATCCGTTCTGTCACATCTCGATACGCAGAATCCTCTCGCCTGATCCACCGATAGGCTTCAAGGGTTTCCGCTATCCGCCCCAATGATTCTAGGGTGCGGCCTAGAACGTAGAGGATCTGGACGGTTTCTTTCGGCGAGACCGGAGTGGCCTTGAGGGCCCGTTGAAATGCAGGAATGGCCTCCTCGTAACGACCAGACAATTTGTAACACAGTCCGATTTAGGCATGTGCCTTCACGGCCAATGACCTATCACCGGTAGCCAGTTCAAACTGCTCAATGGCAGCTTTATACAGCCCGGCCTTCTTCAGCGCAGTTCCACGCTCATACCGTTCCACCGGGCTTACTGCTTGAATATCCACGCCATCGACAGGATCCGACATGGTGTGGCTGTGCTCCTTGAAGCTCTTGGCGAGAGTGCTCCGTAAGAACCCAACCTGCGTTGTATACTGGACCTTGGAGAAACTTACCGGACGTCTACTTCTGGCTACCAATCAGGAACCGCTGAAAATTATCAACCACGCCGCTGAACCACGAGTGTCGTTCTGCAGTGGATTGCTCGGTTTTTCGCGCCGGCCTTGGAGTCCCCTTCAGCTCCTCCAATCGACTCACGACGTCTCGGAAGGATGGAGTTGAATGGTCGATGCGCTGATAGATTTCCACTGCTTGACTCGTTTTCCCGATAGACTCGAGACTGCGCCCCAAGAAATAGAGCACGTCCATCATATCTCGAGGAAGTGCCGCCGTATCGTTCAGTGCTGTACGAAATGCTTGTATCGCAGCATGGGGCTCCCGCATTTTCACATAACAGAATCCGACCTGTGCGTAGGCTTTGAGCCACAACGCCTTATCCCTGGCGGCTGAATGGAACATATCGATTGCCTCTTTCAACTGCCCATCATCTTTAAGCATCATCCCTTGCTCATAGTCTTCTTCCGGGGAGCTGGCCGGACCTGTCTCAGGGAATTCATCGTCAGCGATGGTCGGTTCAGGAACCGGAATGGAATCCTTGAGTTCGGTCGGATCTTCCGGCGCAGCTGCTAGTTCTCCCAGCTCTTCCTTGCCGGCCAGCGGAAGAATCCCCCCCTTGAGCCGGTCAAGCGCTGCTTGGGCCACCAGCTTCGAGGTGATGATGGGCGCTTGCTCCGCGTAGCCATATGTCAACGTGATATCTGATACCTGATTGATCAATCGTGGGTTCCCTCGACTCAATCGATGTATTAATGCGCACGCCTTGTCGGTGAACAGCCTCTGATGCCTGCCCGCAACGTGTATCCGATGACGAATAAAGTTGGCGGTATCCATTTCCGACAGCGGCTTAAGATGATAGTCGACGACGATTCGTTGCGCGAATTGAGTCATGTCGACTCGTTGGAGCAAGGTATACAGATCTGGTTGACCAGAAAGGATGACCTGCAACTTTAACGTTTTACCGTCGTTCATGTTGGACAATAGCCGTAATTCTTCGAGTAGTTCGGCCCCCAGACTCTGGGCTTCATCCACGATGAGAATGACGCGCCGAAGGCGCTTCGACTCTTGCGTCAAAAACTCTGAGAACAGGTGGTAGGCTTCGATCGGATCAAGACGTTTGGTGCTTAGTCCAAGAGCCAATAGGATCCACGGCAAGAGATGCTCGATATCATAACGCGCATTTGTCACAAGCCCAATCTTATGCTTACTCCCGTGTTCTGCGATAAGTTTCTGGAGCAGGGAGGTTTTCCCCATCCCAGGATCTCCGGTAAGCACCATGAATGGAGCCTGACTTACAATGCCGTACTCCAAGAGGCTGTATGCGGCCTGATGCTCGGATCCCGAATACAGAAAACTGCTATCCGGCAGGAGCGCAAAAGGCTTGGCCTTCAGATGATAAAAGGATTCGTACATGGGTATGTCTTTCGCCCCTCGATATGTTCCCCGATCAAGACAGCATCGCTTTCATGTCGGCGAGGCTCAATGATGAACGGCCGGCTTTATTCAATACTGTTCCGAGAACAGGACGCGAGTCTCGCACCAACCCCAAAGCCCGCTGGAGTTCCTCACCAGTGGTTTTGCCTTCTTCGACGACCATGAGGAGCGCATCCGTATATGGAGAGAAGGCCAAGACATCAGCCGTATGAAGCAATGGCGGAAGATCGAAGATAACGTAGCGTGAGGGGTATCGATGCTTCAGTTCCTCAACAAGCGCGACCATTTTCGGCGACGTCAGAATTTCGGTCGAGTTTGAAATAGCTCTCCCCCCTGGCAGCAAGACAAATCGCCCGATGCCTGGATGAAGGAGCAGCTCTTCAACAGGTTGATCATCCAACAAATAGTCAGCCAGGCCCAGACAGTCCTGCACACCAAACACCTTGTGCACACTAGGGTCTTGAAGGTCTGAGTCGACGAGGAGTACGGTCTGCGTCGTCTCCATCGCAAGACTCACGGCTAAATTGATGGCTGTTAACGTCTTCCCTTCACCGTATCCCGGACTTGTGACTCCCACGACGTTCCAGCCGTTTTCTCGAAGTCGATGGGTCACTTGAGTTCGTAGGATCTTGTACGCATCGACGAACGGCCCTTTGTTGTGAGCGGCCATGACGCGATGTCCCTGCAGCACAGATCGTGGAACGGTCAGTGACCTGGTTCGCGTATAGGTAATGGGGGGCGGTACGGCCTGCTCATCGGACCGCTTTGGCGTCGCCTCAGCGGTAGATGTGCTTTTTAATTCCCGATAGAGCTCGAGCGCTGTTCGAATCCGATCCATAATATTCCCGTTCCTTATTCCATACCGACCCGTCTCAAGGCCGTAAACCACAAGACGTCCAAAGGAATGACGTACACATGTAAGACAACCAGCGCAGTCCCGAGGACTCCCAACCCCGCAGTTTGAGCGAGGCGTCGCCTGATTCTCACTCGTGACACATCTTCCTCATTCGGCATAAAAGGAATCACCGCCAGAGGAAAATGTTGAGTCAACGTGAGGAGCTGCTCCGGAGACCGGATCGAGTGATCCAGCGATTCCGCCACCGTTCCGAACCCGATTCCGCCACCGATGGCCAGAATGAAGCCAAGCAGAACGATCGCCATGCGGTTAGGCTTGAAGGGTTTTTCGGGGAGGCTTGGAGGATCGATCAAAGAAAACCGCTCCCCCTTTCGCTGCACCTCCAACCCTTCCGCTACTTTCGCTTCCAGCAACCGGGAACGGATCTCTTGATACTTTTGTGCCGTGGTGTCGCGGTCACGTATGAGCACCAAGTATTCCGGCTCAATCCCCGGAGATCGTTCCAGACGGGTCGCATACTCACCTAGACGCCGCTTCACCTCGAGACGCGTCTTACGGAGTGCATCCAACGAGGAGAGAGCAGAATTCAGCTGCGCCTGAAGATTGATATAGGCTGGATTTTCCGGTCGTTGATTCGTAATCTTGTTCGGCCTGGCGTTGAGCATCAACACTTCCTGCTCGAGGGCCGAGACTTTTCTCTGTGCCTGAAGGATGTCAGGGTGGGCGCTTCCAAGTCGTTCTAAGTCGGCTGATAAGGCGACACGGGCATCAATAAGCCGTTTCGATGCCTCTTCCGCGTCGGGGAGTTGGCCGGTCTCCTTCTCCAAGGCATCGATCTCCTGTTTCATTTTGAGGATATCTGGATGATCGGCTGAAAGATTAGCTGCAGCAGCCGCATATTCGGCACGAAGAGCCCGCAGCCGCTCGGTGGAGTCCAAAATCCGTTCTCCCGTAACGGATAAGATCGGCGTATTCGGTTTGATCGTGGCTAATTCTCCCTCAAGATACGTCTTGCGTTCGTCCAGACTACGAATCTGCTGATCGATATCCATCAACTCCCGTTCCGCTTGGTTCATCAACTGCTGATTCAGTGGCGTCAACTCCGGAAGCGCTCCATGGGCTCGTCTCTTGAACTTCGCGACCTTTTCGTCAATGTCGTTGATATGCCGCTCGAGGTTTTCCGCTTCTTGCTGAAGGAAAGTTGTGGCCTCCTGCGCTTGTCGCTCGCGGCTCTTGAGGTTTTCCCCTAGAAACAGGCTCGTCAGCTCATTCGCTACTTTTTGGGCTAATTCCGGAGACTTGTTTTGATACGCAACCGTAAAGGCAATGGTCGCCTTGGTCGCATGCTGCGTACGTTTGTCCACAACATCCGCACTGATGACTTCGACTTCAATATCCTTGATGAATTGCTTGACAATCTCTTCGGCCGGACTGTTCTTCCGTTGATCTTGATAGAGATCAAATTGGTCGACCACTTTCCAGAGCGTGGTGCGGCTCATTACTTGTTGTTTAATAGTCTCAATCCTCTGATCGGCATAGCTTGTGATGGTCGACCGAACGAGATCAGAAGGGATTTCCTGTTCCTCGATCAAGATCGTGGCCGTTGACTTAAAGGTCGATGGCCACAGGAACGCTAGCGTTAACGAGATCGTGAGAAGCCCGAGACTTGTGAAGACGATGAGCTTGCGACGTCGTCGAAACGCGACGACATACTCTGTAAAACTTTTACCCTGCTCGGATGTACGCATCGAAGTCTGTGACTGTGCCATAGTTTTAATGGAAGAACGTCCGTTTAGGTGGATAATAGGTCACCATGAATGTCGTGGCGTGGGAGCTCGCCGAATCAGCTTGCGTATCAATGTCGCGCCATCGGTACATGTAGGACACCTCGGCCTGCCACCACTCGAGAAACTTCCAGGAGAGTTTCGGCGCAACGCTGACATAGCTGCTATCCGGAAAGGCTCCGCCGATCGCCACTCGTGTTTTTCCAGATGTCAGCACCCCCACCACATTGACAGAACAGGCCAGGGTCTCTGAAAGATCGTACGATCCTGATGCTTCCGCTCGATTGGTCTGAATGAGCAATCCAAACCCACTGGGAACCAAATCCCGCGCAAATGCTACTTGGAACGCAGCGCGCTCAAAGTTCTTTCTCAGACTCGCCCCCGCCAACCATACGGTATCGTGAGTTGTAAGATTTCCGCCCAAGATCTGTGAGCTGGAATGCAGGAATCTTGGACCACCGTGGACTGTCCCCGTTAATGATTCGCTAAAGGCATGTGTCACGCTGAGATCGACCCCGGGAAAGCTGGCTCGAAATGGCGATGGGGAGTCGGTCGTATGAAAATCGACATAGGTTCCTGAAACTTGCACTTGGTCTCGCTCAGTCACGTGATACAGAACGCCACCCGAACCGCCCAGTAGTCGGTAGTCGACCAACCGTCCGCTTTCATATGTCGTATCTGAAAACTGCATGCCTGATTGAAACGACAACTTTTCAGTGAGACTTCTTGTCCATGTCGGGTTAAACGTCCACTGATTGCGCTGTGCGAACTGCAAGACAACCCCGGTCGCTTGCAACTCACTGATCAGCGTATTGTCTCGACTGAGACCGCCGGTGAAACCTATGAGATCCTTCTCAGTCCTATAACGAATCGATACAGGCACAAAGACGTTGGTAAACTGCCGGTCTTCTCCACCGAAATACCCAACAAAATCCGCTGCGACCCGACTGCTCACATCCAGCCGTTCAGTGTTACCGGATAACTCCATCGCCGGCGTGACCCAGTATCCATAGGTGTCATCATGCGGTAACGGAGTCAGCAGCAAGTTACTGTTATAGACTCCTTTGACACCCAAGGATGGCGACAGCGACCATTCAGCTGCCTTGATACCAGGCACCTTGGCGGACGCAATGATCACCAGGACGAGAATAACCTTGGCGACACGGTTGCTGCTCCACCCTCGACTCCACCACGTACAACTCGGTTGCATTCTAGCGGCGACCGTCACGGCACCATCACGACATCACCGCGCTGGAGGACGATATTTTGCTCCAGCTCCCTCCCTTTCCTCATATCCCCATAGCGAAAGGGAATGGCATGCTGTTCTCCTCGCACTCGGCGCATGACTTTAATGTCATTTTCTGCGGCAAATGGCGTTAATCCTCCAGCAAGGCTCAAGGCTTGAAGTACATCGGCGTAATGCCCAATCACATATTCACCTGGTTTGTTCACTCGTCCAACGACATAGACCTTGTAACTTGCTACTTTGTTCACTGCCACGGATACGTTTGCATTAGGGATATACTTCGTCAGTCTTTGAACGAGATCGGTACGGATTTGATCGACCGTTCTGTCCTCAGCCTGGACGTCGCCGATGAGGGGAAAGGAGAACATCCCGTCGGGGCGGACCACGACCTCTCGTGTCAACTGTTCGTCTTTCCATACAGAGATCAGCATGATGTCCTCGGCCCCCAAGCGATATTCTGGATCAACCTGCGAGGCCATGGCGGTTGTCGTGATCCCTCCTCCAAGTCCAGACAAAACACCGACCGTTGCCAATAGAAGCACTACTCGACTGCTCAGCACTCCAACGGAATACACCATGGCTTCTCCTTATCCTCTGAGCTGCGCCAGGGCCTGTTCAGCCTCTTGTCGTCCATCAAACACATCTGTGCCTTTGAGCGCCTTCGAAAGAAAGCTCCGCGCCTCGGTACGTTTTCCTGACTGAAAAAATGCTATTCCAAGATGGTAATTCAGAACAGCGATTTCTGGCGATTTCGCAACGGCATACTTCATCAAACGAATCGCCTCTTCCTGCTGTCCCATTTTAAATCGCACCCAGCCAAGCGTATCGATGAAGAGAGGATGCGGAGCGTCTTTTTCAAAATCTCGGCTGAGGGCAAAGGCTTTTTGCAGGCTTGATGGATCACCTTTTCGATCCACGAGCAACACGGCGAGGTTATTTGCAGCCAGAACATTGCGTGGATTGAGACGCAACACCGTGTCATAGGCGGCCATGGCTGACTCGATTTGCCCCTGCTCCGAGCGGGCCGAGGCCAGCAGCATGTACAATTCCTCACTTTCCGGATTGGCCTTGAGCCCGTCTTCTACAATCTGTGCGGCCATTTCCGGTTTCTTCTCGGATAGTAATAAGGTGCTCCAATTCAACCAGGGCGTCATCCATTTGGGGTTCAACCTCACCGCTTCACGATATTCATGAAGAGCCGCTTCACGCTCGCCCGTCAGTGACAACACCTCACCGAGTAATCCATGTGCGAATGGATGGTCGGAACGAGCCGCAAGAAGAGACTCCAAGCGCGTTTTCGCACGGGCCGACTGACCGTCAGCAACTTCCAGCCTTAGGAGAGACAATAAGGGTTCCGGCTCGTTTGGAGCCAGCGTTGTCGCACGCTCGTACGCATGTCTCGCATCACTCAAACGACGCTGCGCTTCATAAAAGCGCCCTTCGGCCAGTACCGCAACATAATTTTCAGCCGACAGCCGACGAAGCCGTACCAACGTTTGCTCAGCCCCTTGCCAGTTCTTCGTTGCCAAATCGAGTGACATCAACATGTCAAGAGCAACGACATCATCGGGACGTTGCTTCAGGAGATCGTCGAGTCGCGCGCGCGCCTGCTGATAGCGACCACTCCTACTCTCCAAAACTGCCAGGGATCGTTTCGCCTCGATTTGGTCGGGATACAGAGCAACTGCTCGCTCAAAACTTTCCTTCGCAAGATTGGTCTCCCCGGTGAGCTGATAGGCTTGACCAAGTAGGTACTGTACCGTTGCCAATTCCGGTTGATCATGTAGGACCGTACGAAATGCCTGAACTGCGTCCTTCCCATTCCGTCTGGCCAACGCCATGCGGCCTAAGAGGATCAGCCCATCGGAAGATCGAGGGTTCTCACTCAACACCTCTTGTACTTGTCGCTCCGCGTCGCTTTGCCGCCCTGCGACAAGATCCATCTCTGCCAGCTTCACTTTAGCTTCCAACCCAACTGGTTTGTGCTTGAACTCCTGTACCAACGCGACATACCGCTCTCTGGCTTTGTCGTCCTGCCCACTCTTCCGGTACAACCCAGCAAGTCCGAATTGGATTTGGCTTGAGTACGGCAATGTAGTGGCAGCATCGAGAAGCACCCGTTCCGCTGCAGGTACATCCTTCCGATTTACAAAAAAGTCGGCCAACGCAAGACGGCGCTGTTCGCTGTCAGGCTCAGAGACAATCGCCTCGCGCAAGACCGCTTCGGCCTTCTCGTAAGTGTTACGGCTCATATAGAATCTGACCAATCGTATCCGATGGTCCATGGATTGAGGTTCAGCCTCGATCATCCGACGAATGACGGCTTCCGCACCGACCCAATCCTTAGCTATCGTCAGAACGGTATTCAAATTATTGAGAAGATCCAGATCTCTTGGATGAACGTCTAAGGCACGCGTGAGTGTGCGTTTCGCCTCATGGTGCCGTTCTTGCTGGCCATACAACGTCGCAAGGAGGATGGCAACATCCGGCTCTGTCGGAAACTCGCTTGCCAGTGCCTCTGCCTTGGAAATCACTGTAGGGACGGCCTCTTTGGCCACCGCCTGTGCAGCAATCTTCAGGGCTTTAGCCTGAGCATGGCGAGGCTCCATCTTCAGCACCGTATCCGCTACCTCGATCACCTGTTCCGTCAACCGAGCCTCCAGATAATACTTACCGAGCGTGATTAAGGCGGCCGAATGATCAGGGACCAACCGGACAGCTTCTTGGTAGAGTTGAACCGCATTGCGCCAGTTCTTTTCCTTTTCTTCAACCTGAGCGAATAGATAATAGGCCTCCCCCTCTTTGGGATCGATTTTCAGGACGTTGCGGAGTGCAACCCTCGCTTTTGGATAATTCGCCGCTTCCATGTACTCGTGCGCTCGCGCAAAGTACTTAGCCTTCTTTTCCTCAGGGCCGCCACAAGCCATCAATGTCATCACGGCCAGAAGCAGAATGCCGATTCCATTACTCATGCTGAAAGTCCACCCCTGTATGTTGTGTGTGAATACTGCGTCATGAACTTAGGTTATTACGTAACTCGTTTCGCTACAACAAAATCCGAATTCCGAGTCCGAAGAGGATCCAGAGCGAAACGAGTCCCAACTGTCTGACACGGCTGGAAAAGGCGTGGAGCAGTAACTCGAAGGAGAAGAACAAGACCATCAATTTAGCCATAAAGATACCCAAGTGCGAGATATCTGCGCTGACCTCTGGCAAGAGCGGGAAGGTGACGGCCAGAAATACCATCAAATAATCGAGCGGAGTTGTTTGAAACCGATTCTCCTCATTGAAGCGGAGACTCAGTAGCACCATGACCGCGACGACCACGAAAAACGCGTTATGCATTACCGTGAGAGCGGACACCGACGACGCTCTCGATCCTTCACAGACATACAACAAGAATGTCGTTCCCACATAAAGGCCACCTCGCACAAAATACGGCGCGACGTTGGATGAAAAGGAGAGGCCGAGCAGCACAATCCCAAACAACGCGATCGAGAGATACCCCACGTCATTTGGTACGGTCGATGGGAGAAACACCAAGGCAATGAGAAACAACGGGACAGCCACGGCTAAAAATCGGATCGGCATATCCGTGAGCCATGGGCCACTCACAAACCGCGCTACGGTACGATTCGACAGAAAGAGACCCTCATGCGATGCAGGACCAGGAAGAAGCCCTCGCCCAGCAGCAATAAAAAACCCCAACACCGTGATCGCAAGCGCAAGATAGAGCGGTAGGATTACTGTATCCGTTTCCCATCGCAGCGCATACGCGACGCCCAACATGCTTGCCTGAATGAGATAGATCACACTTACGGCTTCGTAATGAGTTAATCCAACACGCAGGAGTTTATGGTGGACATGGGCGCGGTCACCGACGAAAGGAGAACGTCCTTCAGCCAATCGTTGACCCGTGACACCAAGCGTATCCAAAAACGGTAACCCTAAGAGGAAGAGAGCAAGACTTGGGCTGAATGGACCGCGCGACGAATCTGTCAGCAAGATAACCAGCACGCCCATCATGAATCCTAAGAGCTGGCTGCCGCCATCTCCCATAAAAATTCGTGCGGGGTATGTGTTGTATCGCAAAAACCCCAAGAGCGCCCCAAGAAATGGAACGGTGAGCATCAGGACGGTTGAATCACTAGAAAGGTAGGCCAAATAGGCAATTCCGCTGAGCGTCAGAAATGACAATCCACCAGCCAAGCCGTCTAACCCATCCGTGAGATTTACAGCGTTTGATACGCCAATCAGAAACACGATGCTGAGGAACATCCCAACCCACGCCGGCACTTCCGTATCAGGCAGAAATGGAAGGGTGGTAAACGAAATGCCCCCGCCTAGGACAACGGCGAGCGCGCCAAGCAACTGCCCAAGTAATTTTGTCCGATAGCCAAGATCGACACGATCATCCCATACGCCGAATCCTACGATAATTAGGCATCCCAGCAACACTGAGAGCGTAGTTTCATCCTTTGCTCCCCAGCAGCCAATTGACACGCATGCTCCGATGGCAAAGGCAAGGCCTCCTATACGTGGCACAGGATGCTCGTGCACTTTTCGCCCTCCGGGCAAATCCATCACCTGAAATCGTTCCGCCGCCAGCCGTAGGGGCGGAATCAATCCCATGCACAGAAGCAGCGCAGTCATGGAGCTGAAAAATAGTTCGTTGATCATCGATCAGGCTCTCACTCGTTTGCCGACTCTTAATCAGTCTGGCACAAACCGACTTAGCTCTGGCCCAATCTCAGCGGCAAAATCCTGAAGACGTTGGTCGACCATCGCCTCTGTTTCACCTGGCCCTACAAGCGAGGCCATTCGCACCAGCGCGCCATCAGTGCGTTGACGTGATACGGCATCCCACAGCAAGTACACCTTCACCAAATACTCATCCGCGAGATATCGGTCTCGTTGCTTGAACCAGTACAGAACGATCTGCTTCTGATCACCCTTGTGAATGACAGCGCGATTGACCATGAGTGGCTGCATTATTTTCGCCGTCGAGGGCAATTCCTTATGGGTAATGGAGGTGATTTCCCAACCGCCACCAGGCAGACAACTCTTCGGTGAGTGGGCGGACTGCCCTTTCCGTTGTGATTGATAATAGGCCGCATAGAAGTTGACCTGATGTCCATGGTTGGAACGATAATCGGCTAACACATAGTCATCGAATCGGAGTGCATCAATGTATTGTTTCTCCAATGGAAAGCGTTCGCCTCGCCATCCGGTGATCTCCATCGGGAAGTCAATGAATGCAGCGCGTGAAGGAGGTGTTTCTTCACGATCAATAAGAGAGGTCGAGAGGAGTGTGAAGGGCGCGAGAAGCGCCACGCTGCAGAGGTACGCCGGACCAGGAGATGGCAGGATCCGCCTTGGCAAAGATACGGCACTCCCTTGCGCACCCTCTCCATACTGATCACGCCAAGACAGTTGCGCGAAGAAGGGTCGATTTGGCGCCGTCATCCCAATCCTTCCCAACAGTCCCATTTCTGTAATCAGGAACGCTAAGCTCACCATGAAAATGACCCACCCCTCGAAGAGATGATAGAAACCTTCTGCAGCGCCCTTCCCATAGAGTTCAATCAGCACTCCGATCATGCCGATCCTGAAACCGTTGATGAGAATAGAGATGGGAATCGCTGAGACCACAAGGACCACTCGCTTCCACATCTTGTCCTTAAAAAGATAGGCACAGAGCAACGCAAGAGATGTCAGAGGCAGGAGATAGCGAATCCCGCTGCAGGCTTCGACCACTTGGAGCTGCACCTGCCCAAGATCGATGACATTCCCTTCACGAAACGCCATCACCCCAAGAAGCTGCAAACACCCAACCCCAAGAGATGAAGACCACAACTGCAGTTGACTCGATAGGTTGGCGTAGAAAAAGACGGGTAACGGAACAGCCGTGAGGAGATAGCCCAGTGGAAACGCAATAGCCTTCGCCCCACGAACTCCCACCAAGGCAATGACTAACCCTACAATCACGGTCCAGAGCGAGAGATGGAGAACCACATACAATGTGGCCAATTCACCGATCACATAGAGCATGAGCCCCACGAAGATGACGCCTACCCCCCACCATGCTCTCTCTCTCGGGACTTGCATCAATCGATGCCGTGATTGCCAAACCAAAAACCCACTAATCAGAGGCACAAACATTCCATGGCTATAGTCATCACTTCCCAACCAGTAGCTAAACACAAACCGCAGACTGTCCGAATACATATAGGACAATAACGCGATGACCAGGACTGAGCTGAAGATAAGGTTGCGCGTGCTGGTCATCATGAACTACTCATTCGAACGTTGATAAGGAATGAGCCGAACAAGCTGTCGGTCTAGAAGAGCAGGTCGACACCTGATTTTCTATCGGAACCTTCTATCTGTCGATTGATTTCGAAGAAAGAACGGGTCTGATACCCCTCAGGGGGTATCAGACCCTAGCCGTCAGAAGCGAGGTATTCGACTAGGCCCTGGATCCGCGGAGATTTCTCAAACCACCTGCACCCAACCCAACCAATGAGATGAGCCCGGCACCGAACAGAATTACGGCTGCCGGCAAAGGCACGGCTGTCAGACTGGTGATCGATCCGCGCAACGCAACTGGGTCTCCAAGACTATCTTCAAACATGAGTCGCCATCTCGCCGCGCTCACCGTGGCCAAACTCGGCGGATCTTGGAGGTTAGTGTTTGTAAACAACCCACCACTGTCGTCGTCAAATCGAAGGTCGAATCTAAATGGGGAGAAATCACCGACCTGAGGTCCGGTTGCAGCCGTGACCAGGGCCCAACGATCTCCCAGCAACCCGCCCCCAAGATTCGTGTTCTGCGAGATCGTTACCGCATTCGCGCCGGGAGCTAAAACAGATGTATAACTTCCAACACCACTACCGATCGTCAGGCTCATACCGGTAACTGCGCTGTTGTATATCCCCCCGCTGCCGCTCGTTCCATTGTCGAATTGAAAGGATCCCGTGATTGGGGTCATACCAAGAGGATCGCCATCAAAGTTTCCAGCGAACGAATACGTCACCAGAGCAGCGTGAGCTGGAGCCAAAGGAACCAATAGGGAACAAACCGCAACAGCCGCCAGTATGCCCCCTTTCCTAAACCGTGGATTAATCATCCGCATATCACCGCTCCTTCTAGAGGTTGGTCATTAGGAACACGCATGAACAGGACTCACCCAGCAAATATCAGGCCATCGCCCAATCTTACTTATGTTCGCGTAAGACCAAGAATCATGATGGGAACTCATTTCAGCAACTGTGTCCGCATTCCTTCAACAGTGTTCAAATTTGTAAAGAGAGGGAGATAGAAGTGATTTGCTGTGGTCTTTATAATGAATGCGGTCATAGGAAAAGTGCACGACTTGTCGAAAACCAACGCCCTAGTCCCTGGTAGGCTCTCACCTGTCTAGGCAGCTTTTTCACTCTGATGGTCAGACTTACCTGAATCAGAACGGCTACGCGATACGGAGGCTGTTGGGACGGAGAAGGTAGGTTGCTGAACTGACCTCCGCGTAAACTTGCTTTTCAGAACCTGATAGGCAAACATCGGGAGCGCAGTCTGCCGAAAAATACGACTGGGCTGTGAGAGCAACCGATAGAACCATTCGAGATGTATGGCCCTAAATAAAAGTGGGGCACGTTTCACCCTACCCGCAATGACGTCAAAGGTGCCACCGACACCCTGACACACTTTAACCTTCAACTCGGGCAAGTATCGAGCAATCCACACCTCTTGCTTGGGACTTCCTAACGCTACAAAGAGTAAGTCT
>JAOUMR010000012.1 GCA_029881435.1 Nitrospira sp. | reverse complement strand
CTGGTGCGGGTTGTTCGGCGCCGCGGGCGGCGTGGCGGCCCAGATCGTGAGCCGCATGTCGAACCTGGCGGATGTGATCTGGAACAATGCGCCCAAGAGCATCCTGGATCCGTTCCCCAGCCAGGTGAGCCCAGGCGCAAAGTCTGTCTATTAATGGTACGCCGTTAACGAAACGGTTGGTGTAGCAGTAATCGGCCCGGAATTCCATTCTAAGGATTCCGGGCCCAACTCTTTCTAGGAGGATGCATGGCGACGCAACAACACGGAGTCATTCTGGTCGGTCACGGTGGCATTCCCAAGGGGTGCCCTCAGGAATTAGTCACGAAACTGAAACGGTTGGAAGCCCAGCGGCGTGCCGCGAAGCTTCCACCTTCTGCAGAAGAACTGGAGCTGGATACCAAGGTTCGCCAGTGGCCGAGAACCGCGGAGACAGACCCCTATCAAGCAGGTCTCGAAACCGTCGCGGCACGCCTGCGAGCTCAACTCGACGGCGCGCTCTTTGCCGTGGCCTACAATGAGTTTTGTGCACCAACGTTGGAGGAATCGGTCGAATCGTTGATCCAGCAGGGAGCGACTCATATTACCGTGACGACCACGATGTTCACACCAGGCGGTTCACATTCGGAAGTAGAGATTCCGGAAATTCTCGATCAATTACGGCCACAGTATCCCAGCATTGAGCTTCGTTATGCGTGGCCATTTGACTTGGATCACGTCGCCAACACATTGGCAGAACAGGTGAAGCGTTTTTCATGATGATGGCGTAAGGCAGTATCCATACGCGTACGTTTGTTTGGAGGCTAAACCCGTGCAACATCTCACTCGTCTTGCATTGAACTTGGCCGAACAGGGGCTGTTCCCAGACGTGGTGCTCCGATGGGGGATTCGGCAGTTGCTCACGCAGCGTCTCCAGGAGATCCGGTCGGGCGACGCTCGAACAGCAGCACTGCAGGAAACGCAATTTATCGACCAGATGCGCCGTGCGCCCATCGCAGTGGTACCGGAGAAAGCCAATGATCAGCACTATGAGGTTCCGGTTGAGTTCTTCCGGCAGGTCCTCGGGCCCCACCTCAAATACAGCAGCGCCTTCTGGCCCGCCAACGCGACAACCCTAGGCCAAGCAGAAGCCGCCGGTTTACGTGAATCCTGCCTCCATGCAGGCCTGATAAATGGGCAAACGATTTTGGAACTCGGATGCGGCTGGGGGTCCCTCACGCTGTGGATGGCTGAGCACTACCCCGACAGCCGCATCACAGCGGTCTCCAATTCTTGCTCGCAGCGGGCTTACATTGAGGCCCAGGCCAGAAAACGTGGCCTACAGAACCAGGTTCGGGTGATGACCTGCGATATGAACACGTTCGAGATCGACTCCGGGCAATTCGATCGGGTGGTGTCGGTGGAAATGTTCGAACACATGCGTAACTGGCCTGATCTCTTTGCTCGCGTCCGCCGATGGCTGAAACCGGGCGGCCAGTTCTTCATGCACGTGTTCGTGCATCGCGCTACGTCGTACCTGTTCGAAGACCGGGGACCCGCCGACTGGATGAGTCGGCAGTTTTTCACGGGCGGGATGATGCCCAGCGATGGCCTTCCGCTGGCCTGCCAGGACCATCTTGCCTGCGTGGACCGCTGGCGGTGGGACGGCACGCACTATGAAAAGACAGCCAACGCCTGGCTGAGCAATATGGATACCGCCCGCGAATCACTGTGGCCCGTGATCGAACGCGTCTACGGCAAGGCGCGCGCGCGCATCTGGTGGGGGCGGTGGCGACTGTTCTTCATGGCCTGTGCTGAACTGTTCGGCTATGAAGAGGGCCGACAGTGGGGGGTCAGTCACTATCTCTTCGACAAATCGAGGGCGAGTGCCTGATGAAGATGAGCACCACGATGATTGTCAGCAACGTTGTGCTGTTTCAGATCGGCTGGTTTGCGTGTGTGTTGAGCGCCGCGGCGCATCAGCCCTGGCTCGGCATCCTTGTGACAACGGCGGTGGTGGTCACGCACGTGCTCCGCGCTCCCATGCCAACAGCGGAGCTCGAACTGGTGCTCCTCTCGCTCGGCTTAGGACTCGTCTTCGATAGCCTGTTGGTCTGGCAGGGCTGGCTTCAGTATTCCTCGGGAATCGTGTTCCCGAACGTTGCCCCGTATTGGATCGTGGCGTTGTGGGGGCTCTTCGCAACCCTCTTGAATATCTCATTGCGTTGGATGAGAGGGCGCTGGGTTCTCGCGATTGTTTTTGGAGCCGTCGGGGGCCCTGCCGCCTACTACGGCGGCCTCCGCCTCGGGGCGCTGGAATTCGGCAATATGCCCGCAGGGTTGTTGGCTTTGGCCATCGGCTGGGCGGTGCTGACACCGCTGCTGCTGGCCTTGTCTTCGCATTTTGACGGCTATGCTGGCCTACTGGAGAAGCAAACGTCATGAGTCTCTCGCTCTATCTCTTGGGACTGGTTTCAACCTTGGGTCTGGCAACGCTGACTTGGGTCGTCAGCGTCCTCAAGCGCGATGTGAGCATTGTAGACGGTGTGTGGGCCTTTATGCTCCTCGCCGCCGCGACCGTGTACGCCACCGGTGCGAAGCCCTATACAGGACGGACGACACTCATCCTGACGCTGGTTGTGCTATGGGGCCTGCGTCTCTCAGGTCATATCATCCATCGCAACTGGGGTGAGCCTGAGGACCGGCGTTATCGAGACATCCGCCAGAAATACGAACCGCATTTTGCACTGAAGAGTCTTGGCCTCATCTTCTGGTTTCAGGCGGGACTGGCGTGGATTATCTCCATGCCCCTGTGGCCGGCTCTCACCATTCCGATCGATGGGGGGGCATTCGATGTACTCGCGGTGACGGTATGGACCGTCGGCATGATCTTCGAAGGCATCGGAGATTGGCAGTTGTCACAGTTTAAGGCCGACCCGGACAACCACGGCAAGGTGATGGACCGCGGACTCTGGCACTATACACGGCATCCCAATTACTTCGGTGAGTGCTTGATCTGGTGGAGCTTCTACCTTTTTGCGGTACCGACTGGAGCCTGGTGGACGATGGCCGGGCCCCTGCTCCTCACCTACCTGCTCCTGAAGTTCTCAGGCGTAACACTAATGGAGCAGACTATCATCGAACGGCGACCTGCGTATCGAGAGTATATCGCTCACACCAATGCCTTCCTTCCCGGCCCTCCGAAACAGAGGATGGAGGGTTCCATTTGAGGAAACAACCATCATGAGCACTGCGTGTTCCGTGACCAGCAGGTTTCCCATCGCGGCGTCCATCCTCGGATTCCTGGTCTGCCTTGTAAGCCCCTCCCAACAGGCGTGGAGTGCCACTTCGCAGACCTATGACTTCAAGGTGTTCCTCGGCATGGATGAAATCGGACACCAGCGCTTTGACGTCTCTTCGGAAAACGAACGGACCCAGGTCAGGATAGACGCGCACTTCACGGTCAAGTTCCTGTACATCACGGTCTACACCTATCGGCATACCAACATCGAAACATGGGAGGGCACCTGCCTACGCGAGATTCGTGCGGAGACGGATGATAACGGTGAGTCCTTCTTTGTGAACGGCATCTTTCGGAACGGGCAGTTGCAGGTGCAGACACAGACCGGCAACTGGATCGGTGAGGGCTGTATCAAGACCTTTGCCTACTGGAACCCTGAGTGGATCACGGGCGAGCGATTGCTGAATTCGCAGACCGGAGAACATCAGCCGGCATCCATTCTTGTGGTGGGCGAAGAGACGATCCCCGTGCAGGGCGTCCCGACTCGAACCACACATCGCCGCATCGTAACGGACAAGTTCACGATCGATCTCTGGTACACCTTAAACGGCCGATGGGTCGCCCTCCACTCCACCACGAAGAAGGGCGATACCCTTCGCTATACGCTCCAGTGAGGTACACATGTCATCTGTAAGGTCGTCATTCTTCATGCCCATTGTGCTGCTGACGCTCGCTGCCTGCAGCAGCCCTCCACCCATTCGAATTGCGACGGCCGTGGACTTGGAGCGGTTCATGGGGGACTGGTACGTCATCGCCAATATTCCAACCTTTATCGAGACGAACGCCTACAACGCCATGGAGTCCTATCGCTTGGCCGAGGATGGTACCGTGCCCACGACCTTTAGCTTCCGTGAGGGCGGCTTTGAGGGGGAGCGGAAGACCTATCATCCCACCGGCTATATTATCGATACGCAATCGAATGCCGTCTGGGGTATGCAGTTCGTCTGGCCGATCAAGGCCGACTATCGCATTGTCTTTGTCGACGAGTCGTACAGTCAGACGGTCATCGGACGAACCGCGCGCGATTATGTGTGGCTAATGGCCCGGACACCTGAAATTCCTGATCCGGACTACCAGCGGTTTCTGACGCTCATCGCCGAGGAGGGCTACGATGTCTCCAAAGTCAGGAAGGTGCCCCAACGCTGGAACTAGTGTACCCCAGCCAGTCATGGAACAGGTCGGATTGCTATATGGTGACAGCATCTCCGGGCGTCCTGACCGGGTTGGCGCTCACCACCAGCGTAAGGAAATCATACCGGGCGTCGATGTCCTGGAGGCCTCTTATGCAATCTGGCTTGGTCCGAACTCGATCAACGAGGCACTGAAGACTGAATGAAGATCGCGATTGTCGGCACAGGCATTTCGGGAATGGTCGCGGCGTATCTCCTGCATCGAGATCATGAGATCACTGTCTTCGAGGCTGCTGATTATATCGGCGGACATACCAATACGGTCGAAGTCCCGATGGAAGACCGCGGTTACGCCATAGATACCGGATTCATTGTGTTCAACGAGTGTACCTACCCGAACTTCATTGCCCTACTCAAGAAATTGGGCGTGGAATCGCAACCGAGCAACATGAGCTTCGGTGTGAAATGCGAGCGAACTGGCCTCGAGTACAATGGGACGTCGCTGAATACACTGTTCGCCCAGCGGCGAAACCTGCTTCGCCCCTCGTTCTACCGGATGATACGGGACATCCTGCGCTTCAATCGCGAGTCACTGGAACTGCTGACACTGACGGAGCCGGGTCCTTCGCTCGGCTCCTATGTGGAGACCCATCGATACTCAAGGGAGTTCATCGAGCACTACATGGTTCCAATGGGAGCCGCGATTTGGTCAGCTAGTCACGAGGACATGTGGAAGTTTCCGGCCCGGTACCTCGTCCAGTTTTTCAAAAACCATGGCATGCTTTCGGTCGATGAGCGGCCGACCTGGCGGGTCATCAAGGGTGGCTCGCAGCGGTATGCTGAGAAACTCATCGCGCCGTTCCGCCACCGCATTTATCTCAATTCCCCGGTCGAGTCGATAGAACGATTCCCGGATTACGCAGAAATCCGCACGAAGATGCAAGGGCGCAACTACTGCGCCTTGCGGTTCGATCATGTGATCATGGCCACGCATAGCGATCAAGCCCTCACCATTCTAGCCGACCCCTCACCGACGGAAAAGGAGGTCTTGGGGGCAATCCATTATCAAGAGAATGAAGCCGTGTTGCACACCGACACGTCGTTGCTCCCCAAGCGTAAACTGGCCTGGGCCGCATGGAATTACCATCTGCTTGAGGCCCAGCCGGATCGTGCGGTTCTGACCTACCACATGAACAAGTTACAGAGCCTGACCGCGCCCTGTGAATTCTGTGTCACACTCAATCACACACAAGCCATCCATCCAACTAAGATCCTGTGTCGCATCACTTATCATCATCCGGTGTACTCACCGGAAGCCGTTGCCGCACAGAGGCGCCACGGTGAGATCAACGGCGTCAATCGGACTTCCTATTGCGGTGCTTACTGGGGTTTTGGGTTTCATGAGGATGGAGTGAACAGTGCTCTGGCCGTCTGTAAGCCGCTCGGGAAGGACCTCTCATCATGAAGAGCGCGATCTATACTGGACACGTTCGGCACCGGCGATTCAGCCCAGTTCCGCACTCGTTCACCTACCGGTTGTTCATGATGTATGTGGACCTGGAGGAACTCCCGACCGTTTTTGAGGATCGCTGGTTCTGGTCTGTTGATCGCACCAACCTCGCTTCGTTCAATCGCGTTGACCATGTTGGTGATCCAATCATAACGTTGGACGAATCGATCCGACATCTCGTGGAGGAGAGAACGGGCAGTCGACCGGCTGGACCGATCCGTCTCCTGACTCACTTCCGCTACTTCGGGTACGTCTTCAACCCAGTTAGCTTCTATTTTTGCTATGACCGATCCGATGATTCTGTCGACACCATCGTCGCGGAAATCACGAATACCCCATGGGGAGAGCGTCACTGTTACGTCTTGGGAGCCGAACACAATCGCGCCAGCGGCAGACGGAAGCGCTACCGACTCGACAAGGTGTTCCACGTCTCGCCCTTTATCGACATGGACGTGGCCTACGATTGGCGGTTCACCGAGCCGACATCGCAATTGGCCATCCATATGGAAAACCTTCGCGACGGACGGCCTTTTTTCGACGCCACGATGCGGCTGGAACGACGAGAGCTATCCGGGTCGTCTTTGGCGCGCGTCCTGGCGCACTATCCCTTGATGACGGCCAAGATCATCGGAGCCATTCATTGGCAGGCCTTGAGACTCTGGGCCAAAGGAGTCCCATTCTACGCTCACCCAAATAACCGAAAGGAGCCGTCGCCTGCGGCGACGCGTCAGACACCATCATGAGCAACCGGACCATTCCACCGGGTCTTGTGCTCGACGATCGGTCGAGCGGGCAACAAGTTCATTCGAAGATCGCACCCTGGTTTTACCGTCTCGCACGTCGAGCGGTTTTCTCTCGCCTGTCGAAGCTGGAGTTCGGCACCGTGACAATCGTAGAAGGACACGAGCACTTCCAGTTCGGCCAAATCACCGCACGCTGCCAGCTGAGGGCTACCGTGACGATTCAGGACCTCCACGTCTATGCAGAGATTACCCTGGGCGGCACGGTGGGACTGGGTGACGCCTACCGTCGTGGTTTGTGGAGTTGTGACGATCTGACGACCTTAGTCAGGATCTTCGTCCTGAATCGCACGCTCTTG
The DNA here is from genome assembly GCA_029881435.1 of Nitrospira sp. Taxonomy (GTDB): domain Bacteria; phylum Nitrospirota; class Nitrospiria; order Nitrospirales; family Nitrospiraceae; genus Nitrospira_D. The sequence continues at coordinate 46,328 of JAOUMR010000012.1, read as the reverse complement.
GATCGTATGGAAGGTGGCCTGGCCCTGGCGACCAGGCCATTGCTCAAGACGATCCATTGGCTGCATCGCAATACGATGGACGGCAGCAGGAAGAACGTCGCAGCCCACTACGATCTGGGCAACGAGTTCTTTCGTCTCATGCTTGACGAGACGATGATGTACTCGTGCGCTTACTTTGAGCGACCGGACGCGACGCTGGCGGAAGCCTCACGCGCGAAGAACGATCGTATCTGTCGAAAGCTGCAGTTGGTCGCCAGCGACCATCTCCTCGAGATCGGCTCCGGTTGGGGTGGATTCGCCATCCATGCCGCGTCTCACTATGGTTGCCGGGTAACGACCACGACAATCTCACGGCGGCAGTATGCCCTAGCGCTGCAACGAGTTCGAGATGCCGGCTTACGTGATCAAGTCACGGTGTCGCTCACGGACTATCGAGACTTGCCGAAGCTCGGTGTACAATTTGACAAGCTCGTCTCCATAGAAATGATTGAGGCCGTTGGGCATGAGTATTACTCAACGTTTTTCAAGATCTGCAGTCGCATGTTGAGGTCTCGCGGGCTGGCCTTAATCCAGGGCATCACGATTGACGAGCAATTCTACGAACGGGCAAAGCGCTCCGTGGACTTTATCCAGCGCTACATTTTCCCCGGCAGCTGCATCCCGTCCGTGAGCGCTTTAACGCAAGCGTCGGCGAAAGTCGGCGATCTGGGACTGATTCACCTTGAAGATATCGGCGTGCACTACCCTCCGACGCTGCGAGCCTGGGGGAGGAACATTGCCACGAAGCTTCCAGAGATCAAGGCGTTGGGGTATCAACCTGAATTCCTCCGCCTGTGGGACTTCTATCTCTCCTACTGCGAAGGCGGCTTCCTTGAGCGCTCGATCAGCACCGTACACATGCTTTTTTGCAAGCCGGGCTGGCGGCCTCAATCTACAGGATGCTGATGCATTGACCTGGCCTCTCCGCTCGTAGAGAGCTTCGTCGTGCTAGTGTTCTTATGAGGGCTACTATCTCACCCCTACTCCTCTGCTACAAGGGTTTTCGAAGCAGTCTGTGGCCGCGACCGGGAGGCGATGCTGGTGGCGTCGTATTCGGTATGGCGTGTAATGAGTTCTGCGCACAGGGCACCATTCACATGACGTTTATGAGGACGATGTTTGCTCTTGAAGGCTTTCATCCCGATATCACAATTCTTCAAATCCTCGATCATCTCCACCTCAGCCGCCCAGTGTGGACCTCCGTTACGCCTCGCCTTTCAATCTGCACCTCGTGGCGAATGCCTTGGCCCAACAGATCCATCGCTTCTCTGAGCCCATACCTCACATGAAGTTGTCAAAAGATGCTGGGTTAATTCATCGTTGAGGTGCTGTGACTCAAGAACAGACTGTTGGCTCTGGCGCCCCTGCAAGACGACCCGGCCACCGCGGTCATGTGGACATCCCGCACCCCACGACTTCGCGATCACGCTTAGACCTGCGTAATCTTTCCCTCCGCTCCTTCCAACATCTGCTGCGCTTCCCACACATAATGCTCCGTCGTGCCGTAGCCCAACTTCACCAACTCACCCTCCAATTCTACGATTTTCGCACTCAGGGCCGAGCTAACTGATTGATGTAGTAAGGAGTCGATGGTCGAAGTCGCTTGTAGTGCCGACCTTGGTTGTTGCGGTATTGCGTGTACACGGCGATACTTCTCCATGTTCTTGCGATCGAAGACGCGTAAGAAAGACGGTAAGGTCCACCGCACCTTCAGCGTGGTGGAGAATCGGCGCTTGCCAGATGGTCGAGTCGCGCAACGACAGGTGCTGTACCTGGGGGAGATCAACGACGCACAGCATCGTGCCTGGTGCAAGACGATTGAAGTGGTTGAGGGGGAGCGGGCAAGACGTCGCAGATGGCGATCTTTCCCGAAGATCGCATCGCTCCGCCACTGCCATGCGAAGTGGCGCAGGTGCGCGTGAAAGACATGCGCCTGGTGCGGCCGCGGCAATGGGGTGCGTGTTGGTTGGCACTGGAGCTGTGGGAACACCTCGATCTGGACCGATTCTGGGCACCGCGGCTGATGCCCAGCCGTGAAGGTACGCGTTGGTTGAATGTACTCAAGACGTTGGTGGTGTACCGCTTGATCGATCCTGGGAGCGAGTGGCGCTTGCATCGTCAATGGTTCGATCGCAGCGCGATGGGCGATTTGCTCGATGAGGATGTGCGGATCGCGCAGGCGAACACGCTGTATCGGTGTCTGGATTTGTTGATCGAGCACAAACAGGCGTTGTTGGGCGTGTCAAGTTTTCGGCGTAACTGATTGTGGTTAATCACTGGTAGGCACACGGTCTCCTAAGATCATGGCAAATTGATTCAGCGCCTGTTTCCACTCCGGAATCGGGGCGGTCCATTTCTTGGCTATGCGCTGCAGGCCCAGATAGAGGACTTTGAGGATCGCTTCATCCGTGGGAAACGCCCCGCGCTTTTTTAACATTTTTCGTCACGAATCATTCAGGGGTTCAATGGCATTCGTAGTGTACAGGGCTTTGCGAGTGGCTGGAGGATCGTCAAAGAAGACCGTGAGCCGCGTCCAGTCCCGCCGCCAACTCGTGCAGATCGTGGGATCGTGCGCATCCCACGTCAGGGCAACGCGCTCCAAGGCCGCTTCAGCTTCCGTGACCGCCGGCGCTCCATACATGGCTCGCAGATCACGGGCCACGGCACGCCGCTCCCGCCACACCACAGACCGCCAGGATTGTCGGACTTTATGCACCATGCAGAGCCGCACCTGGGTTCGCGGAAAGATCCTCTCCAACGCGTCGGGCAAACCCGTCAGCCCATCGACACAGGCCACGAAACAATCTTTGACCCCTCGTTGCCGGAGATCCGTAAAGACCGCTCACCAGAATTTGGCGCCTTCGGTCTCACTGACCCAGAGGCCTACGAGTTCTTTTTCCCCGGCTCAGGTAACGCCTAGCGCTACATAGACCGCTTTGGTTGTGACGGCTCCGTCATGCCGCGATTTCATAAAGAGACAATCGAAATAGAGAATCGGATAGACCGTTTCTAGGGGACGACTCTGCCAGAGACGCACATCCTCTAAGACCGTATCGGTCATGGTGGAGATGAGTGTCGGCGACACCTCCGTCCCATATACCTCTTCGAGGTGGCCTTGAATGCCCCGCGTGGTGAGCCCATGGGCATAGAGGGCCAGCACGTTGTCATTAAACCCCTCAAGCCGCCGCTGCCGTTGCTTGACCACGGTTGGTTCAAACGTGCCCGCCCGATCGCGCAGCGCAGTCGTCTGGCGCTTCGACGGCTCAGTCCTTCAAGGAGAAGGGCGTGAAGTCCGTATGCCTATCGTACCAGTCCTCGTTCTCCTGGCGCTTCAGCCAGCCGACGATCGCGTAGGTTACCGGCGTGAAGACGATCTCGACGGAGACCTTGAACGCCCAGTTGAAGGCGATGACCTTCAGCATCGTCCCGGGCTGCCAGGTCCCGAGGAAGGCAATCGGATAGAAGAGGGCGCTGTCGACAAGCTGGCCAATCACGGTCGAGCCGATCGTGCGGGTCCAGAGATGACGCCCCTCGGTCCAGACCTTCATCTTCGCCATGACATAGCTGTTCATGAAGTCGCCGCACCAGTAGGCGACGATCGACGCGACGACGATCCGCCCCGTACTCCCGAACACGACCTCTAGGGCAGGCTGGATCACGGCATTGAAGGGCTCCTCCGTATCCGCCGGCATGTGGATGACGAAGAGCCCCATGATGGTCGCGAAGATCATCGAGGCGAAGCCCGCCCAGATGACTTTGCGTGTGCGCGCGTAGCCATAGACCTCGGTGAGCACGTCGCCGAAGATGTAGGAGATCGGGAAGAACAGGTTCCCGGCACCGAAGGTCAGGCCGAAGAGGATGCACGTCTTGCCCGGCCCGATCAGGTTCGAGCAGAGCAGGACCGTCACGAAGCCCGCCATGACGAGATCGTAGTAGCGGTAGTGGCGGGGGTTCGAAACGAGTTTCTGCTCGAGCGGTTCGGCGTGGGCGGTCATCTGCGGGCCAGGTTCCTCTCGGTCTGTTGGTCTCTATGCCCCGTGCAGGTCTCGCCCGGTCGCGATCCCGCTCCGGATGCCGCCCCGGCCGGAGACTCGCCGACAGCGGCAGGATCTCCCGCTTCGCGAACGCGATCCGGATCTCTGCCCAGACCGGCGCGGCCTTCGGATAGCCGGCATAGCTCGTGAAGTGGATCAGACACTCAGGAATAGGAAATCTAAAGGCCTTGTGGCCTGGCCAGGAACGTACCAAAGACCTCGTGAAGGATCAATCCCCAGGCTCGGCCATCGGAAATACGGGCGTGCCCCCTGCCGAAGGGTCGGCCTGGCCCAGTCTCCCAAGATCGGGCAGGTGTTCTGACACGACCTGCCCGATCAAATCCAGTTTTTCCAGCTGATGTGAGAGTGTGTCATCCACTCTCGCCCATTCGCCGATCCGGAGTAGTCGGGGGAACCCTATTTTTTTCTTTCCCAACGGACAGGCCCACACGGCTCAGCGCGATCTCATGGCGTGAGCTATTGATCATATCTGAATCCCATTGGATCCATGAGGTATGATAAAAAAGCCTCATTGCTTTGTGGACTCTTCAAAAAGAAAACGTGCCCCTGTGATATGACCATGCCGTACCTTGCCCGTCATCAATTCTCGGTTCCTCTCGACCGTGATCAGGTCGCTCACGACTGAATCCGGCGGAGCTATTCCTGTGATGCGTTCGTCGAGCCACCCAGCAGAGGGTGGAATGACTTCGTCCATGCGCTGAACGAGCTAATGATTGTCATGATAAAGAACCTGAAGGGCTATCCACCAACGAATCCCTCCACAGCCTTAAACCTGATGCGTGATTGATGCAGCTCAGCATCTGAGCTAACCTTACCGGCAAGGAGAACCACAATTCGCCTGAGTCACTCAGCTCTGCGAGTACGGGTTAGGACGCTCATACGCCTACCGCATCCGTGCGCGAAGCGGAAAACAAACGCTCCGCCCTCTTAACCGATGCCTTCGAGATGGGCGGTACCTTTTCGCCTTCGCACGAATCGGCCACCTCCTCGGAAGATCCTGTCCCCCTGCAAAGGCGCCTCTCAAATCCAGGCTACTTCAGCTCACCTGTCGGCGGACATCATCCATTCACGGCTTCTGTTGTTTCACAAAGGAAGAGAATTGGACTTCGATGGCCATCAATTTGCCATCTTTCTCTGTGACATCTACGGCAACTCGGTCGCCTACCTTGGGAACCTCCCCTCCTCCGCTCCTTCCTCTATTTCGGTATTTCGTCTCGGCGACCGTGTGTATTGAGACTGTTTTCCCTTCGATCGTCAGAACCTGAATCTCAGCAGTGTCGATGGCGGCAACCGTCCCAAAGACGTGCATCCCTTCACCATGCGCGGCGGCTATTCCGGGTAAAAACGCGGTCATCAACAGGAGCAGTCTTCCTATTCGTTTCACCATGTTGGTCAACCTTCTGCCTCAGTTAATGATGATGTGCAGGAGACTCTGGATCAAGCACTTCGCCTTGCAGAAACCGGTCGATTCGTTCCTGCTCTTCCCGGGCCACTTGACTCACGGGGTTATACTTCTCCATAAGTGCCAGTTCCTCCCTCGTAATGCTTGGGAGATGACGGATGAAATGCACCAGCTTCCAACTATCGAGATCTGGTTCTGGACGGCCTTTCCCCCATGCGGGCATTCCGGTAAATCGGATGCCATTACTGATCATATAGAACAATTCTCCATCGGAGAAGGACTGCGTCTCTATTTTCGTCAGATCGGGTGTTCTAGGATGGAAGTTCTGTCCAATCAAGGTAGAGCCACTTCCATCATTCCCGTGGCAATTCGCACAGTGGTCCGCAAAGTGAATCCGCGCTTCTGCAAGAACCTCCTCCGAGGCGGGAACGGGGTTTTTCAGCTGTTTCTGGGCTTTGGGCATTGCCAGGCTCCGGAGCTGACGCGCGAATATGACCTCGAGTTCCGATGGTTGTTCCCTCGCACTAAAACCTGATTGCAGGACATGCCAAAGTATGGCAACATTTCCTGTCACGACAACCATTGTGATCGCGAGCACCACCCAGACACCCTTGGTCATTATCGACGCTCCCTTGTCGGCCCTTGCTGCAATAATAAATCTTAGGATTCTTATGACCTCTCACGTTTGAAGGGGACGTGAGAATCGACGCCCAAGCCTCACCCTGTATTATCTCAGGCAGATGACGATAAAGAAACACAGGCACGGGATGCCCTATTGTATCAACCGGTGATCTCGCGATGGAGACGCAATTGCCGGAACCCGCGCGTGCCCAGTTGCCTGTTTGGCATGAAGAGTGAAACACCTGCATGCTCGCATTACCGGTGGTACGGATGGATATCAATCAACACATTCGCCTCGTCTAACTCTGCTCTTACCAAGGCTCCTTCTTGAAGCACACCAAGTTTACTACTCGTTAAAGGGTCAACCGAAAACGACTCCAACCCTTTGCTAGTAAAAATCTCGACTACCTCCCAGACCGGATCCGCATAGGCGAGGTTCCCGACCAAAATGCGATGACCCTGGACAGGCCGGCTTGGATCGTGAATGTCCAGGAGCACATTCGATTCATCCAACGTCACGATCACTTTGTCCCCGACCTTGGCTTGGTGCAGTCCCATGCGTTCCGCCTTCTTTACACTGACCGGTCGCGGCCGAAATTTCTCTCCCGAAGACCCTTGTATTTGGATGTACATCAGCCCCGATTCAATCTTCGAGATCGTGCCTGGTAGATCCTGGTGGCTGTGTGGCCCGCCGAGGTCCGCCTCATGGGCAACAGCGGGTGACCCTAGCAGCAGAAACATTACGAAGGCGAGGGCGCAGTATACGAAATGTCTTCCATACATAAGATTTCCTCCTTTTTGGATTGTTCACCGCCATGGGATCACGCTGAGGTGTTCCCAGGGTGCTTTTGAAGTGACCATGCCTCTCACAAACTACTGGATCATTTGCGGCGCAGGAAGCGATAGCGGCAGACTGATTACAGGCCGAGCTTCTGCAACGACCCTGCTCGTTCCCAAGGCTTTTCAATAAGAAGAAACTGCCGGTCCCGAATGGAGTCCCATGGGAATTGAGATCAAATTGATCGACGCTGAACCTACCACGATACCTTGCGTACGAGGTGAATGGGAGGAAAATACTCGCAACCATAAGTCTCATCACGCACCTCTTCGATGCCTTTCAGCCTAAACCTCTGCTGAGCGCTACGCAAGGAAGGGTGTCGGACCCATGTGTATGGATCTAACGTCTGGTTTGAAGAAATCAAAACGGTACCCCCCTGTCCCAATCAAATGGATGACAGGGCTTGGCGGATTCCTTCGGGACGTACGCAGGCATAGACGAGGATGCGATCGGCAACCGTGTCGCAGGAGCTTGCTGCTTATCGAAAGTATTTGTGCCACACTTCGATAATTGCAAAGGGATCAGGCCCATAACTTGGTTCAATGTCCTATCTGACCCGCCAGAAATTCTCGGTTCCTCTCGACCGTGATCAGGTCGCTCACGACTGGAAGAAGCGGGGATACTCCTGCGATCTGTTCACTGATCCTCCCGGCAGAGAGTGGAATGATTTTGTTCACACGACGAACGAACTCGTCACCGTCGTGGTTGGCAAGCATTGACCATCGCCGGTGAAGAGATCGTTGCAGAACCAGGCGACGAAGTCTGTATCCCGAGACACGTCCGCCACTCTGTGAAGAATATCTCACCCTCCACAACACAGTGGTTGTATGGGTATGACTAGGCCAGTTCCCTAAAACTTCGCCTCATAGGGCACTTGTCCTACGGTCTGCCCACGTGTAGCCTCATGCAGGAATGATTCGCATATGAAAGAAAAGAAACGCCTTCCCACCGATGGTGGACCGATCAAGTGGGCCAGCCCATTCGCCTCACTCAAGCACCCATCACTCCCAGCGGCTTCGCCTACGCAACCTTCTTCCATCCCGAATGCACTAGCGTCTTCCGCGCTGAAGAAAAATCGTGGCCGAGTGGATATCCTTCGCCACACGGCACACCGCGGAGGCAAGACAGTCACAGTAGTCACGGGGTTCGTTGGAATCAGCCAAGCGGAGAAAGAAGCTCTCGCCCAACGGATGCAGAAAGCCTGTGGAGCAGGTGGAACGGTCAAGGAGGGACGGATCGAGGTCCAAGGCGATCAGCGTGAGGCAGTCGCGCGCATTCTCACGGACGCGGGATTTCGCCCGGTCTTCGCTGGAGGATAACTCCCTCTTCTCGGTACAATGATCTCCGGTTTAAATTGAGGAGATATATGATCCCAGCGCCTGTCCCCTTCTATATTCTCTGCGGCTCGCTCGGTGCCGGCAAAACCACATTGTTGATGCGGTTGTTGGAACATTGGAAAACCGAAGGCCGACGAGCCGGCGTACTGATGAACGAAGCGGGCTCCGTCAGTATCGATGGTCCTCGCGCCGGCACACTAGCTGAGCAGGTGATGAACCTGGCGGGTGGCTGTGTCTGTTGCGACACAAAGGAAGATCTGTCGTGGGGTATTGCCCAGCTGGTGCGTGACCATGGAGCGGATGTCCTGATTCTGGAATGTTCAGGGCTGGCCGATCCCGCTGAGGTGGTCGATGCGGTGACTGATGCGTACACGGCGCGACTTGCTGTTCTCGAACGGGTCATCGCGCTCTTGCATCCGGTCTCGACAGACGAAAGCCACTCCAGCGCCTATGTGACGACACAGGCGATCCGGTGCGCCGATGAACTTATTTTGAACAAACGAGATCTCTACGTCCCTGGTCACTGGGAAGGATTTCGCTCTTCGATCATCGAGCAAAACCCCTATGCGCGGCTGTGGGAAACATCCCATGCGCGACTCGATGCTGCTGAATTATTGGCTCCACATACCGCGATAAAACCGACGGCACCGACGAACGTGGTGTTCGGGACGTCACGACTGGCTTCCGTTCAACGGGCTGCCTACCATTCCATCGCGACAACCGTCCCATTGCCTGGTCCGCTGAATCGCCAGCGTTTCTTAGCCTGGATTAAGACAATCCCAAAAGAGCTGGAGCGTGCCAAAGGCTATTTCCGATTTGCCAAGGAGCCGGAACTGCAAGAATTCCAATATGCACTGCCGGGGCAGGCCACGATCACACCGGTGACACTATTGGATGAGCCACAATCAGCGCTGGTATTGATTGGGCGTGGTTATGATGTCGATCGGCTGCGCGCTGATCTCTTGGCTACAGTTGAGGAATCGCCACCGTCTGCTTAATCCTCATGATCTAACTTCAACCTTCTCAATCGGCCTAACGACCGATCCCAACTTCTTCCTGAACCTGGGCCATTGAAGCAGCGCCCATGCCGCCCCTCCACCAACAAGCCCTCCGAGCATCCACCCACCAAGGACGTCGGTCACATAATGAGCGCCGATATACACACGGGAAAATCCGACGAATGCCACAATCGGCCAGGTGATCCAGCCTGACTTTGGGTACAAGACTTGGAGGAATGCTGCGAGCGCCGCGGTGTTGGCCGCGTGGTTCGACGGGAAGCTGAACAGTCCCCCACAGCCGCTCGACTCGACTTTGACTGCTTCGGTGAGCGCCCGACAGGGTCGAACTCGTTCAAAGAGCCATTTGAGCTGTCCCCCACAGAAATCGGTGAGTCCGACCGCTGCTCCCAGAACCGGACCTCCCAACAGCGCCTCTCGCCGGTTGCTCCAGAGCCAATAGGCGATCGCGCAAGCACCTGGAAGATAGAGCGTACTGCGGTTTCCCAGTTGCAGGAAAAAGTAATCGGCAACCGGTGACCGGCCTGCCAATCCGTTGATAGCCAGGAAGAGGGTTTCGTCCACGCTCATGCGTGCGACGATAAAGCCTTACTCCGCAAGCGTCAAGCGATCTCTTGCTCCTCCCCCAAAAAGACGACATCATGACAGAGAAGGAGGCCTGGAGTTCCTCCAGGGAACTAGACGTACCCTAAAAAGGCTATCCGGAAAGGCTATCCGGCGTCTGGTTCCATGCCGATGATGATTTCCATTGCCCCTTCCGCGACCGATGGATCGAGCACGAGTGCAGGTTCAAATCCGATGGAATCGAAAGCTCTAGCCATTTGCAGCGCAGACACTGGGACCTTCTCGCGGTCTCGAATTCGAATTTCGAAACCATCGATACCTCCGCTGAACAGGCCACGACTCATGTGGACATCGATCCATCCGGCGTCTTTGAGAATATCCGCCATTTCTTTTGCAAACTTTCCAGCGTCTTCATCTCCCAGAACGGCGATGATTTTTATTGGCCCCTTTGGAATTCGTTTCAAAGCTTGCTGTAAGCGAGTGCGCTGCGCGTCCGAAATGGCCCTTCTCTCTATTCGCTCTTTGACTTTCATAAGGTCAATCTCTGCTCGAGCCGCCCGCTCTCGAAGGCCTGCCGCCTCGACTTCGAATTTTCCGGTGCGCTCGTTCGCTGCCGCCACATCAGCGAGTGCTTTGGCGGTACTTTTATGCGCCCGTGCCACCTCTTTCTTTGCATCCTCCGACCGTGCCTCTGCGGCGTTCATCGAATCTTCTGCTCGAGCCGCTCGCTCTCGAAGACCAGCCGCCTCGACTTCGAGGTTGCCGGTACGCTCGTTCGCTACCGCCACATGAGCGAGTGCGTTGGCCGTCTCCTGACGTGCCTTTACCACATCACTCTCCGCCACTTTCATCTTCGCTGCATATTCGGATTCGAAACGCACGCGAGCTTCTTCTTTTGTATCGCTGACAGTGAAAGAGAACCACCAAGACAAGCAGCCGAACAGGGCACCCGCCGCAGCAAACGTGACGGCTGTGTTTCCTGTCCGATCTGCAGATCGTTGCAGATGCGAGATAGCTTCGGTGGGCGCGTTGGTTGTTGTGTCCTGTTGAACGCTTATCTCCTCTTTCAAAAAATTGACCCTGGAAGAGAACCACCAGGATAAGCAGCCGAACAATGCACCCGTCGCAGTGATCCCCACGGCCACTATTCCCGTCCAAAACGCCAACAATTCAAAGGCGGAAGAGATCATCCCATTTCCCCTAGTTCTTGCAAGTTCAGAACTGAAGCCAGAGCACAAATGATACTAGTTGTGCGAGCGGATTACAAAAGGGAGCGTGAGCCGTTGGAGCGATGATGAAAGCTCAAAATAACCCATCACCGAGCTGGAATGAAAAATCATATTGGTGACGGAGGACCGGAGGCTGACGCGTTTTGATTACGAGGCAAGAACGAGTAGATGTGCGTGCCCGACTCGCTCTTTATTCTCAGCCTCTTGGCGTTTTCACCGCGTGCGGAAATGAATTCGGACAGTCAGCTCGCCGTCCACCGGATCGTCCCCGCTCATCTGAGGATCGAAGGTCCATTTCCCAAGCGCATTGACCCCAGCGGTCGTCAACTCTCGATATTTGCACGGCTCTAAGACCACGACGGTGACCTTCGCATGTTTCGAGACCAGCAGACGGGCTTTCATCCAGTCATCGAGTTCTTGGCCATTGAGCGACGCGGGAATACCAGGCCAGGGCGTAGACTTGGCCACGGGGCCAAATTGCTGGTCTTTATTGAGCGGCAGTCCGTGAACGTGCACTTCCGGCAGCTCAAGAACATCTTCTTGGTGATCGCTCTCATGGGTGGCTTCATCGCCCGTCGCTGCGAAGGCAGCGGCAGGGCTCAATACTACGCAGCAGGCCGCAGCGTACACGATTCGCCTCCCGGCATCTCTCAACATGTCAACCAATGAATTCATGTCAGCATCCTTATATTAGAAGAACCATTGCCCACGGAAGAAAAAGGAACGCGGCATTCCAGCATGAGAAACACCGAGGCCGATACTTCCTTCCCCTTGGTTGATGAAGTACTTTTGGTCCAGCGCATTGACGATATCAAACCCCAGCAGGAGTTTTTGTCCATGCCAGGGTAACGGAATGACATGGTTAATTGAAAAATTATAGATCGTGTAGGACGGACTATGGGTCGAGTTGGTCTTGGCTCCCTCTTCTGCCGTTCGCAGCCCCGACGCAAACAGGACCTGCCCGGTGATGGTCGTTCGCTCGAACACGCGATAGCTCAGCACTCCCGACGCGCTCAGCGTTTGCTGATGATCGCAATGGACCCCGCTGGAAGTCCTGATATCGGCGATCTCAGCCGCCTCCAATAAAAAGTGGCCGGATTGCAGTCCATATCCTTTGCACTGTCCCCACGCGATATTCCCACGGCCGGTCCAATTCTCCATGAGCGAGACCTTGAGGGCCGCATCAGCACCACGGCTCCAGCCTCGCTCGAACGCAAAATAATTCAGCAAGGGAGTCGTCCCAAACTGGCCCGCGTCTGAAAGATAGTTCGCCAGTTTGTAGTAGCCAGTGAGTTGCAGCGTCGCCCAGTCCGTCAAGGCGTGAGTGCTGCCGATCTGAAAGTAGTGGGCACGTTCAGCGCGAGGTTGATTGTTGGTGGTATCTTCCGGAGCTGCCTTTGTTCCTACGGTATTCAGCTTGGCAAAGGAAATCGCTTCCAGATTCGGTGGAGTAAACAACCGGCCGTAGAAGGCGTGGAACGCGTGAGCTGGATTGTAGCGGTACGTCACCCCGATTCGTGGGCTGACCTGACCTTCGTTGCGCTGGTACTGCACGGCATCCCCGCGGACGCCAACGTTGAAGGTCCAGTGTTCATTCGGAGTCCATTGGTCCTGAATCCAGAACTCCTCGCGCCAGCCGATCAACCGGTTATCCGCGTTGGCATTGATCACTCCCCCGTTCGGATTTCCCAAACCATCGTCGAGAAACGTAAACAATCTCGTCTTATTAATCGCCTGAGTGCGATCGATCTGAAACCCTGCCTTGATCAGATGCTCCTTGCTATGGAGAAAGGTGTAGTCGAAGCGCACCCCGCCCGAATAGCCTGTGCGATCCTGGCTGCCCGCCGAGAAGGGTTCGGCTTCATCCGGCACATAGGCTAAAACATTGAACGGATCAGTCCTAAATGTGGCCCTCGTGTGGCGGAAATACCCGGCCACACTGAAAAAGTTACGGGTGTCGATGTCGTGTCTCCAGACCAGATGGCCATATTGATTGTTCTCTTTCTGATTCTCGTCGATCATTTCCGACGGCACAGGGGTAAACCCGCCTGGTAACAGCCCGACGATGGTTGGATTCAGCGCCTGGCCAGGAAGCGTGGGAATCTGATACTTGGCGATGGAGTTTAAAAACAACAGCGTGAAATTGTTGTTATTGTCATGCTGATAGTCGCCACGAAATATAGACTGATTGCGCTCGCTCTGCCCGTGGAAGATGGAATGGCCGAGCGTCGGCGGCTCGATACCTCGATTCGTCGCCGTATGGCTGTTCAAGAAATAGTAGCGGAACTTCTGACCGATCGTCCCTCCATACTCAAAAGATGGATTGATCGTGCGATTGGACCCGCCGAACATTTGGAGCGACCCAAATCCCGGTTTTGTTCCGCTCTTCGTGGTAATGTCCAAGAGTGCGGCCGCTTTGTTCCCGACGTTCGCTTCCATACCGCCCAGCACAATATCAGCCCGTTCCCACGCCCTAGGGGTGATGACATCGGAGAAGGTTGAGGATACCGTATCGGGAATTGGAACCCCATCGATGCGAAACTGAAGATTGGCATGGTCCTGGCGGATGTGGACCTGTTTGAGCGACCCGTAGGCTGCGCCCGGAATCGTCAACAGAAGATCGTCTAAATTAATATTGTTTCCTCGAGGCAACACATCGATTTCTCGTCGGCTCAGCGAATACGTCTCACTCGAGGACCTACCCTGTATCGGTGGGAGGGACGACACCACTTCAAGCGCCACCTCCTTTGTCATTGAAAGAGTGAGCGTCACTGGCTTTGGTGACTCCTCGCCCAGCGTCAACACGATGTATTCACTCCGATAGGTCTCCTGCACGGCGCTCACGGAGTACGTCCCACTCTCAGACACCGTGACCTTGAATTCCCCCGCATCGTTGGAGACGCCGGACGCGATGATCTCTCCTTCTTGATTCTTCACCTCGATTACCGTCTGTGGCGCTCGCCGGAGATCTTGGTTTTGGACAATCCCTTTGATCGTGTTGGTTCCGTCGTTGTCTTCGGCGTACACGATCGAATGGTCATTCCACGCTGCCATGACGAACAGCACAAGCCCGACGCCCAAGACACATCTCACAGCTGCGTACATGATGCCCCTCCCTCTTCACAAGACCGGGACGATGAGGAAGATCGGGATGGAAGAGTCGTACCCGTAGGAACGGCCTATTACCTATCCTGATTTCCCAGCGTGATAGTTTAGAAACGAGGAGGAGCGCGGGAAGGTCCGACAAGGGAAGGAGCTGCGGACAGCAGAACGATTTCAGACGGGAGGTCCTGCTGTCGGACTGACTCGCAAAAGGCTAACTGTGGAACGTCGCAATCAACCGAGCCGGCTGTATGGTGCTGGACCCACTGACAGATATCGCTGTCGGAGTGTTCGTGGCCATCTAAGTCAGCCGCAGCCAACTCGTGATGGATATCCTGAGCCACAGCAAGTGGCGCCAGGACCAGCATCGCGCAGACCACCCCCAGCACCACCCCAGCGCGGAGCAGCAAGAAGAGATGCTTGAATCGGACTCTCAGCGACAGCATGACGCTAGGATAAGAATCCATGTGTGAAATTGCAAGAACTCCCCCACACCGAGCGCCAATCTTCCCTAATTCCCAGCCCAGATAGGCAATATAGACTTTTCTGCTATTATTCGTTAAAGTGTTACCCCTTCTCTGACTGGATCATCTTAGGACCAATATCCGTTGCGTGGCCGTTCATGAGTAGACCGATCGACAATCAGCACGTTATTGAAATCAAGGCGCTCCCCTCGCCGCGCGCCATTAAGACCAAACTTCCGATTACCGATCAGGCAGCCGCGCTCGTCGTCGAAACGCGAGAAGCGATTCGCCGAATCCTCCATGGACAGGACCGTGACCGGCTACTGGTCATTGTGGGTCCCTGCTCGATTCACGATCCCGATGCAGCCTATGAGTATGCCGCCAAGCTGAAACCCGTCGCCGACGCCCTGCGTGACCGCTTCCTGATCGTCATGCGAACCTATTTTGAAAAGCCGCGGACCACGGTGGGGTGGAAGGGGCTGATCAATGACCCTCGCCTCGACGGCACATGTGACATCGCAACGGGGGTCGAGCTAGCCAGGTCGATTCTCCTCAAGATCAATCAATTGGGCCTTCCCTGCGGGACGGAACTGTTGGATCCGATCAGCCCGCAGTACGTCGCTGACCTCATCAGTTGGGTGGCGATCGGAGCCCGTACGACTGAAAGCCAAACTCATCGAGAAATAGCGAGCGGTGTCTCCATGCCGGTCGGATTCAAGAATGGGACCGAAGGCAGCTTGCAGGTTGCCGTCAACGCCATGATTTCTGCCCGTGCTCCGCATCATTTCGTCGGCATCAACGCCGACGGCCAAACTGCCATCATCAAGACCATGGGTAATCCCGATCGCCATATCGTGCTTCGCGGTGGAGGCGGGAGGACCAACTACGAAGCCGAACACGTCGCCAGAGCGGAAGCTGCGGTGGCCGGAGCGGATATCGCCCGTCCGATCATGATCGATTGTTCGCACGACAACTCCAACAAAGATCATACCCGCCAAGGCTTGGTCGCCCATGAGGTTCTGCGGCAGTTCCGCGATGGCCGCCAAACCATTATGGGATTGATGCTCGAAAGCAACTTGAGCCCTGGTAAGCAAGCATGGAAAGAAGGTGTCGCGCTTCTTCATGGCGTCTCCATTACCGATGCCTGCTTGGGATGGGACGAAACGGCCTCGTTGCTCGCCGAACTGGCCGAAGCCCTCACCCCACGCCCTGCCTAACGATCCACCTCTCCTATGCCGCATAGTGGCGTGTCACGATTCATGCTTCACAGGCATCCCTGATTGTGCCACATTTTCATAACCTCTTCGTTCCATGCTACGATGCACCCGATGTTGATCGATACCCATACGCATCTCGACGACGCACGCTACAACGACGACCGTGCGGCCATCATTGCCCGTGCGCGGGAGGCTGGTGTCGAAGCGTTTATGACAATCGGTTGCGATCTGGGTACAAGCCAAGCAGCCGTACAACTCGCTGACCAACATCCATTCGTCTATGCCTCGATCGGCGTTCACCCACACGAGGTCAAACACATCGGGCACGGTTGGTATGATGAGTTCCGCCAGCTGGCCAAAAATAAGAAGGTCGTGGCCTATGGAGAGATCGGGCTCGATTATCACTACAATCATTCATCTCCCAAGGAACAGCGCGAACGCTTCCGAGAGCAAATTCAGCTTGCACGCGAACTCAAGCTTCCGGTGATCATTCACACAAGGGAAGCCCAGGAGGACACGGTCACTATTCTTAAGGAGGAGCGAGCCTCAGAGATCGGCGGGGTGTTTCACTGCTTTTCTGGAGATGCCTGGCTGGCGAAAGAGGCGCTGGATCTTGGGTTTTATCTGTCGTTTTCTGGAATTCTGACGTTTCAAAATGCGGCGGCGCTACGCGAGATCGCTAAAGAGACACCGCTAGATCGCGTGCTCATCGAGACCGATTGCCCGTATCTCACCCCAATCCCGTATCGTGGAAAACGCAATGAACCGGCTTACGTATTGCAGGTCGCGCAGCAATTGGCGTCCATTCATGGTCCAGCTCTGTCTTTTGAGCAGATCAGTAGACAGACCAGCGACAACGCAAAGAGACTCTTCAAAATCGTTTAAACTGGCGGTTGCGTTGCCGTTGGGACTTCGGCAGCTTTCTAGGGTTCCCCTTTTTCTCCGGTCCGCGGCCTGAGCGAACGTCATCCCCTGGATCCAATTCCTTATATGGCAGCGCACCGGGTGTAGACGACGATCCGCGGAGCTTTCCGGCAAACTCCTGCGCTCCCATGACAAAGGCTCCATGGGCTCTGGCAGCATTCATGATTTCATGGTCGGAACTGACCACGGCACAATCAGTCCCATACTCCCGTGCCAACCGTTGGATCACCTGATCGGCACGCTCGCCTCGCTTGGAGTAGATCACCTGCACACCAGCTCGATGCTCCCGCTGTTCAGTGGATCGGCCCTGTTGCCAACCATCGAACACGACCGTGATGGAGTGACGCTTGCGATGGCGATAGGCTGCCAAGTCGTGCAGCAACATTTCGCGGGAAGATTCCGAATGTCCCGATCGAGTTCCGCTACCTCCCAATAGGTTGTATCCGTCGATGATCAGATGCGTCGGCATGCCCGACGCTACCGCGGCGTTATCCGGACAGTCAATACGGGCGCCTGACTACGCAACCGGCGTAATTCTTGACAAGCTGCCGGACATCTGAGAATAGTTTAAGATCCTTCTTTTACGATGAAATCCATGAGAAATTGCGTTTCACGACTGATGTCAGCCCGACCCCTTCGGCTCTTCTTGTCTTGTGTCATCCTTGTCTTCTCGGCCGATACGTTGCTGATTCAAACCGCCTGGTCCGGAACTCAGGATCATCGTCATCCTAAGCTTTCACCTTCATCACAAAAGTCCCGCATGAAGGGCAAGCCGGCTTCCCTCGCTCCTATCAACGTGATCAATCTCCGTGCCACGAGTAGTTCCAGAGGAACCAGGCTGGTGCTGGATTTAGATCGCCAGCCCGAGGTCACCGAGCAGCAAGCGGAGAATCCTCGTCGTGTGATCATCGCACTTCCGAATACCTCGCTGAGTCAAACCGCACGCGCGAAGGCGACAGATGGCACGGTCCCTCCTCCCTTTGTTGTCACTCAGATCACTCCTCATGCCGTTGCCGTGTCTCTTCTGACTACGTCTTTCCAGACTTTGAACCAGTTCACGCTGTCCGATCCGCCTCGGTTGGTGATCGATGTGATGCCTTCTCTGGGACAGAGCCCCTCACCTATTGAGGAGACCCAAACGACACCGCCAAGAGCAGACCCTGTGGGTACCCAGCCGACTCAAGCTCGCGCAAAGAGCTATACAACGATTGTGATCGACCCCGGCCACGGGGGAAAGGACCCGGGAGCGCTCGGTCTTCGACGGACTGCAGAAAAAGACATTACACTGAAAGTGGCACTCCGGCTCAAGGAGCTTCTCCGCAAACGACCGGACGTGCGCGTGTTGATGACTCGAGATCGTGACGTGTATCTTGAACTCGAAGAACGTGCCCAGTTTGCCAACAGTCATGGGGCAGATTTGTTCGTATCCATCCATGTCAATTCGCACCCCTCGCGCGTAGTGAAGGGCCTTGAAGTCTATCACTTTGGAGAGGCGAAGGATCAGCGAGCCCTGGAGGTGGCGGCGCGAGAGAACGGCACGCCCATCAGCAGCACCGGAGTCGGATGGGAATATCTCGTCGCGGATCTCCTGACGACGAAAAAAATCGAGGCGTCACTGGAGCTCGCCTGGAACGCGAAAGAGGCGATAGTCACCCAGATGAATGGGCGGTACGATGTCACCGACCACGGGGTCAAGACGGCTCCCTTTTACGTCCTGAGATTTACGAGCATGCCCAGCATCCTGGCGGAGGTGGCATTTATCTCCAACCCCGATGAAGAGGCGCTGCTCCGAAACCCGACGTTTGTCAACGATGTCGCTCAATCACTCTACCAAGGGATCCTCTCATTCCTTGGCAATAACAAATAAGACCCCCGATAATTCCCGTGATTGTCAGAATCCCATCGCTTCATGTCTACCATCAAACTGATCCTTGAATATGACGGTACGGCCTACGCAGGCTGGCAACGTCAGCCCTACCAGCCGACGATTCAAGAAGCCGTCGAGTCGGCCATCGTGGGTGTTACGCAAACCCATGTCCCGGTCATCGGGGCAGGACGAACCGATGCAGGAGTTCATGCGCTGGGGCAAGTGGCGAGTTTCCGTATCAACCGGGACATGACACCCCGTGAATGGACCAGAGCTCTGAACGCTCATCTCCCTGAGAGCATCGTGGTGCGATCAGCCGCACTCATGCCGGATACCTTTCACGCGAGACACTCGGCACGAGGCAAACTGTATGAATACCAAATCCTGAACCGCCCTGAGCGCCCGGCGGTCGAGCGTGATTACTGCTGGCATATCCATCGGACGCTCGACGATGTTGCGATGAATGAGGCGGCGCATAACCTGATCGGCTCACACGATTTTTCTTCGTTCCAAACTCAACCCACTGAGAATGACGATCCCATCTGTCATCTACAGCGACTTGTCGTCTCCCGAGAGGGAGACCGAGTGCGGCTCGAAGCCTATGCTGATCGGTTTCTGAAACAGATGGTTCGTTCGATCGTAGGAACGCTCGTGGAAGTCGGCCTAACAAAACGCCAGCCTGACAGTCTGACGCCGATCCTCAATGCACGCAACCGATCGGCAGCCGGAAAAACGGCTCCGCCACAGGGTCTCTTTCTCATCCGGGTCGACTATGAGTAGTGAGGGAGGATCAAAACTCTCCTGCTTGGACCACATCGTCCAGACTATTGATATCAAGCCAATGACCAACCGTATACAGCACCCGAATGGGTTGCTGACGGTTCAGGAGTGTCTGCAGTAGATGCGGGATACCGGCTTTGCGATTAGCCGGATCGGCCGTCATCGTCGCAAGGATCGTTTGGAGGAGAGCACTTCCAGCAGGAGACACTTTCAGAAACCCCATCCAAACTCCATGAGTGTGTTCTTTGGGAACCATATCCCCTAGCTGTTTGAGATAGACCTTCGCATTAAAGGCTTTTTTCGAATTCGGCAATGAGCATTCGGCAAAGCCGCCAAGACGAGCATAACTGCTCTGGTTCTGCCAATCACTATCGACGAAGATCACAAAGTCTTCCTTTTCCTGACAGAGCGCTTGAGGGATATATTTATTGAACAACACGTCGCCGTACGAGATGATCAGATCCTTGGCCTGGCCTTTCCGTGCGCTCAGCGCTTTGTTGAGCGAATCCAACTCACCGGTTTCTGAAAACTCATCGTTATCGAGATAGGTGAGGTTGGGCAGGTTGACGGCCTCTTTCCTATAGCCACGAACAACCGTAATGTCCTTGATCCCCATGGCATTGTACGCATCGACGATGTGGGCCAGGATCGGGGTCCCCTGAATTTTGATCATCGTTTTAGGTTGATGCTCGGTCAGCTCTCGAAGTTCCTCGCCGCGGGAGGCCGCCAGTACAATGGCGCTGGTATTCTCAGCACCTCGGGGAAGATAGCGCTCTTCGGCATCTTGGAGCTCTGCAGCGTTTTGCAGGCGGAAGATTTCGGAGACAGGCGCGACTTTGTCTTCTATGGAGAGAAGATGCTCTTGTTCCTTTAATGTCCGTGCTGTCTTCTGCATGGCGGCTACGGCCGCGCGCAACATGTGATTCGCCCAAATAACCATCGCAATCCCATGTTGCCGAAAGACTTCGGTGGGCGTCGCGTAGTATTTGGTGGGTACGATTACCACCGGGCCTCGATTTCCCCATTCCTGTTTGAACGCGAGGATCTCGTCCGGCACCGAGAGGGCGCTATGGATGAGAATGCCGTCCGCGCCGGCCTGTCGATAGGCCTCCGCCCGGCGCAGCGCTTCAGCCAACCCCCACCCACAAATGAAGGCTTCCACCCTGGCGATAATGCAAAAGTCCGGATCGGTCTGTGCATCTTTCCCTGCCTTAATCTTGCCGCAAAACTCGTGCATGTCCGCCATCGGCTGGGCATCCCCTTTAATGAAACTGTTTGTCTTGGGGAAGAGTTTGTCTTCAATGCAGACCGCGGCAATGTGGCGCTGCTCAAGTTTACGGACGAGCCGTTGCATATTATTAAAGTTGCCGTATCCGGTGTCACCATCGAGAAGAATCGGAATCGTGGCCGCGTCGGACATGAATTCCAGATCCTCCAGAACTTGCGTCCAGCTCGCTTCGTTGTTGTCGCGAACTCCGAATTGCGCCGAGATGGAAAGACCGCTGGCCCAAATGCCTTTGAACCCCGCTTCTTGAACGATTTTCGCGCTCAGGCCGTTATGGGCTTCACAAATGAATTCCAGCTGCTCGGACAAGAGAAGGCTTCGAAATTGGCGCGCTGGCGTGACCATCGGCGTTGAACTCATACCTCACCTTCCCTCTTCTAGATGAATCGCTCCATGACCTACGACACAGTCAGGCGTTGATCAGCTGTAGAGAATATCCTTTTCCCTTCGAGAAATCATCCTGTCTTCTCACGTACGAGAACCCACAACTCTCTCCTAACGACACATACGTATTGTTTTGCTATGATATGGTCCAGACGCGCACCTCACTCTCACCCAAAAGGAGATCTGGCATGCAGACAGTTGTACGCACCTTAACGCTTGCATTCTTTGCGTTCAGTCTCGGAGTCACACCATTGGCCATTGCTGCGCCCGCGCAGCAGAACAAGATGAAGGCGTGTAACGAACAGGCGAATAAGAAAGGGTTTGGCGAGGGGAAAGGCGATGAGCGGAAGGCGTTTTTGAAGGAATGCCTTTCCGCCAAGTCAGTGAAAGGCGGAAGTAGCAAGGACACTCAGCAGAATAAGATGAAGACGTGCAATAAAGAGGCGGGCGAGAAGCAGCTGAAGGGCGATGATCGGAAGAAGTTCATGAGCGACTGTCTATCTGCATAGCCCTGACATTCCGGCGCGGCATGAGCCGCGCCGGAATCATCCTGTCAGTCAGGCAGTCTGTATCGACAACCGCTACGAAGCAGAACGCTCGTTCGGGTTTTCGAGCTTTTTGCGGAGTTCGATCAATTCCTGTTCCAATGCGATGAAGCGGTCGCTGATGGGATCCGGCAAATCGACTTGGTCCATCGTCGCATCCGGCAGGCGTTCGCCCTGGGATTTGATCACGCGGCCTGGCACGCCGATCACGGTTGAATTGGCCGCAACGTTTTTGAGCACAACGGAATTCGCCCCGATCTTCACGTTATCGCCGATCGTAATCCCGCCGAGAATCTTGGCGCCGGCCCCCACGACCACGTGATTGCCGAGCGTTGGATGCCGCTTGCCACGTTCCTTGCCGGTTCCGCCCAGCGTCACCCCTTGGAAGAGGGTCACGTAATCACCGATCTCCGCTGTTTCCCCGATGACGACTCCCATGCCATGATCGATAAAAAATCCGGTGCCAATTTTGGCGGAAGGATGGATCTCCACGCCGGTCACCCAACGAGCCAGTTGGGAAATCACGCGCGGCAAGATGGGGACTCCCATCAACTTGAGCCAATGAGAAATTCGATAAGCCAAGAGTGCGTGGAAGCCCGCATAGGCCAGTACCACTTCTAGTGTGCTCGTAGCCGCCGGATCTCGATCAAAAACGGCTTGGAGATCTTGTTTGATCTGAGCAAACATTTACCGGTTATCTTACGACGTCAGATCGGTTCGATCAAACAGACGGCGTGAGCGATCATCCCCTCTTCATGCCCAACCGCATCCAATCCTTCCCCACTCTTCACCTTCACGTTCACCAAATTTGGGTCGATATTGGCCGTTTCAGCTATGTTCTTCTGCATCGCTGTTAGATGCGGGCCGAGGCGAGGCGCTTGCGCCACAATCACCGTATCGATATTCCCCACCTGATACCCCTTGGCTTTCAACTTCGCCATGACGTCTTCCAACAGCTTCAAACTGGAGATCCCTTTATACTTGGGATCTGAACTGGGGTAGTGCCGACCCAGATCGCCTTCTCCCATGGCACCCAAGAGTGCGTCGCAGATCGCGTGAACAAGGACATCAGAATCAGAATGGCCCAATAACCCTTTGGTGTGTGGGATTTCAATTCCGCCCAGTATCAGTTTGCGATCTGGTCCGAGCGGATGGACGTCGTAGCCATAGCCAATTCGCATGGTTCCTCTCCTCATACAGCTCACAAACCAGCATGCCGACAGGCTGACACGATGGAAAACTGGCACTCTGAGAACCGATGAGCTTGGCCCCCTGACCGCCTGTCACCCTGGCCCTTTGTCAGCTTATGTTCTTCCTATTTCTCACCGCCAAGATCGCTTCACCGATTGCCATATCTTCCGGTCTGGTGACTTTGATATTTTCTCCACTCCCCTCGACCACTGAGACCGGATATCCACACCACTCCATCAAATAGGCATCATCCGTTGCACGAACTCCCTCTCCATGCGCTTTTCGATGAGCCAACAGCAACCAATCTCGACGGAAGGCTTGCGGGGTCTGAGCCAGCCACAATCCTGTACGATCGACCGTCCGCTCGATGACATGGTCTGCGCCAACCTGCTTCACGGTATCCTTCATCGGCAGGGCAATAATCGCTGCTCCCTTTGCACGAGCCGTGCACACGACCTCGTTGATCATCAGCTCGGTCAGAAACGGCCGGACCGCATCGTGCACAAGCACGACATCGACATCGTCATGCACTGCCTCAAGCGCATGTCGAACTGAATCTTGCCGTTCCGCACCTCCAGGCACCACTTTGGTCACCTTGGTAAAGTGATGTTTGGCAACGATTTCCTTGAGACAATAGTCCATCTCGCTGTGAGGAACGGCTAGGATGATTTCATGAATAACAGAAGACGCTTGCAGAACGCGAAGGGAATGAAGAATAAGGGGCTGGCCACCAAGCGAGAGGAACTGTTTGGCAACCTGGCCGCCCATGCGAAGCCCTCGCCCAGCGGCAGGCACGAGGGCCACGGTGCGATTACTCACGGATTGAATCTAGACGTCATGACTGGTGATAGAACGCGAAGGGGGAAAGCCGAATTTCTTCAGTCTCAGGCTTTCCCCCGACTTGACCTTACTGCCTTGCATACACATCATGGGCGGAGTGTGAGATAGATTGTCCGCCCCTGTCGTTTCAACAAGAGCAACACTGCCTGATCATTCGGCAACTTCCCGGCAATCCGCTCGAAAACCTTCACCGATGTCACAGCTTGCCGGTTCACCTCGATCACGATATCGCCCTCACGGACACCCAATTCTTCCGCCGTGCTTCCGGGCTTGACTCTGACAATCACCACACCTCGTTCGCTCGATTTGAGCCCGTACCGAGTCGCCAGCTCTTCGTTCAGGTCTCGAACCTCCAAACTGGAGAGCACACCCGTCGCAGTGGCCGATTCGCCTCCATCATCCTCACCGTTTTGAGACATCGACTTGGGCTGCTCAACGATCGTGAGATCGACGGTCCTTGGCTTTTTGTCACGAATAAACTTGATCGTCACCTTCTTGCCAACCAGCGTCTGGGCGACGGCGTTACGGAGATGCGTCGGTGAGTCCATCGATTTCCCGTCATACTCGAGGATGACATCGGCCCGTTCGAACCCAGCCTTTTTTGCGGGGCTATCGTCCATCACATCACTGACCAACACGCCTTTCGTATCCCCAACACCGAATTGTGACGCCAATTCCGGCGTCAGCTCTTGAATCGAGACGCCGAGCCAACCACGGACAACTTTTCCTGTCTGCACAAGCTGTCCCATGATCGACTGCGCCATGTTGCTCGGTACAGCAAACCCAATCCCCATGTTGCCACCGCTCTGGCTGAATATCGCCGTATTGATCCCCACCAATTCGCCTCGCACATTGACGAGTGCGCCGCCGGAGTTGCCGGGGTTGATGGCTGCATCCGTCTGGATGAAATCTTCGTACTCGGCGATTCCGGCCGCCCGCCCCAACGCACTGACGATCCCTAAGGTGACGGTCTGTGTCAGCCCAAAGGGGTTGCCGACGGCAAGGACAAACTCCCCGACCTCCAGCTTGTCGGAATCCGCCCAGGAGACGGTGGGGAGTCCTGTCGCATCAATCTTTACAACAGCCACATCGGTTTTTGGATCTGTGCCGATGAGTTTCGCCTTGAATTCACGCTTGTCCGACAGCGTGACCCGGATTTCATCAGCCTTGCCGACGACATGGTTGTTGGTAATGATCAAGCCGTTCGACTCGACGATCACGCCTGATCCAAGGCCTCGCTCTTTTCGTTCCTTCTGGTGATCGAATTTCCTGAAAAACTCGTCACCAAAAAACTTCCGAAATAACGGATCATCGAACGGTGTGGTACCTGACCATCCGCTGCGCCCGCTCTTGGTCGCATAGATATTCACCACCGCCGGCTTCACAGACTTCGCAATTTCAACGAATGTTTGACTGCCACCCGCGAGCGTAGGCTGTGGAGCGGTTGAAACAGGCCTAGCCACTGGGGGAGATGGAGCAATGGATGATGAATCGGGCACCGCATGTCCCGTCGGAAGCCAACCAAGATCCGAGGCAACCACCAAGCCAATAATAACCCCCACCGTCAACAACGTGGCAGCCACCATCCATCGTCTGATCCTCTGCACTGGTTTTTTATCGGAATCCACCTGATTCATAGCCTCAATTCGCGGTTGTGAAAGACACGACGATGCTCACTGAGTCTCGCCAGCGTATATTCCCATAATGGTGTGGAGGAACTGGACTGCCTCGGGCTTCGGACGTTGGAACGAATTTCGCCCAATGATGCTCCCGAATCCTCCTCCATCCCTGATGGCTCGCGCTTCGTCAAACACATGCTTATCTTCACTTTTCGCACCGCCTGAAAAGATCACAATTCGGCGGCCATCGAACGCGCTCTGAACTACATGCTTAACACGCTCAGCCAGCGTCTTGATCGGAATCTTCTCGGCTTCGTAGACCTTTTTGGCCGCAGGCTGTTCAAGGTGGGCACTCGGGAGCTTGACCTTGATCACATGAGCGCCGAGTTGCGCGGCGATTTGGGCTGCATAGGCCACCACATCGATCGCCGTTTCACCTTCTTTACTCAAGACCGACCCACGTGGATAAGACCAGACCACCACGGCAAGGCCGCTCTCCTTTGCTTCTTCACTAATTGCACGCAACTGCTCATACATCGCATTACAGTGGGAGGAGCCGGGATAGATCGTGAACCCAACGGCGGAACAGCCCAAACGAAGCGCATCCTTGACGCTGCCGGTCACCGACGGGAGCGGATCCTTCTCATCATGCAGGACATCGTGATTGTTCAATTTTAGGATAAGAGGAATCTGCCCGGCGAAGTGGCTTGCGCCGGCTTCAAGAAATCCAAGGGGGGCCGCATAGGCATTACATCCCGCATCGATGGCAAGCTGAAAATGGTAGTGCGGATTATAGCCAGGCGCGTTTGGTGCAAAACTCCGTGCCGGACCATGCTCAAAGCCTTGGTCGACCGGCAGGATGACCAACCTGCCGGTGTCCGCTAATTTGCCAGAGCGCAGCAAGCGGGCGATATTGGTCTTCGTCCCGGCATTATCACTCCCGTACCAACTGAGAATTTCTTGTACCCGATCTCCCATGATTTCCTCCCGACAACAGTACAGTACCACATAACTGCATAACTGCGTGCTTAGGTTTTCCCCTGAATGTACATCTCCGCCTGCTCAACATCGCAGCGGCTTCCAATGAATAAGGGCACGCGCTGGTGAAGTTTCTTGGCCTCGACCTCCAAAATTCTCGATGTGCCCGTCGAGGCTTTCCCGCCGGCCTGCTCAACGATAAACGCCAGAGGATTCGCCTCGTAGAGTAACCGAAGCTTGCCTTCAGGCTTCTCAATTTCCCCTGGATAGAGATAGATTCCCCCCCCGAGCAACAGACGGTGCACATCGGCCACCAAACAGCCAGAATATCGACCACTGTATGGACGGCCTGTTGCCTTGTCGCTCACCTTCAGCAAATCGAGGTACTTCTTCGCTCCCTCTGACCACCGATTATAATTCCCTTCGTTGGTGGCGTATACTTTGCCCTTTTCTGGAATCCTGATCTGCTCATGCGACAGAAGATACTCGCCGATGCCGGGTTCGAGCGTAAATCCGCACACGCCCTGCCCGACAGTGTACACCAGCATCGTACTCGGTCCGTAGAGCAAATATCCGGCCGCAACCTGTTCGGTCCCTCGACGAATTAATTCCGCTTCCGTGGGCAACCGATCGGTCCGGTCATACTTGAGTACGGAAAAAATGGCGCCGAGCGGCATATTGTTGTCCGTATTGGAGGAGCCATCGAGCGGATCGAAGAGCAGCATGTACTTACCATGCGGCCAATTCCCCGGTAAGAAAACGGGCTTCTCCATTTCTTCCGAGGCCAGGGCACAAACGTATCCACTGGATTGAAAGACTTTGACGAAGTCGTCGTTGGCGATGGCGTCCAGCTTCTTGACGGTTTCACCCTGCACATTCGTGTCGCCGGTCGTTCCAAGAATATTGATCAGCCCGGCGCGTCGAAGATCCTGTGAGATGAGTTTGCCGACGAGGCCGATTTGGGTCAATAGACTGGAAAATTCGCCTGTGGCACCCTGGTGCGAGGCCTGACTCTGAATGATAAAGCGGTTTAACGTAAGGGGAAACTCTCTCATGCTGTTGCCAGTATAGCGAGTTTAGTGCGTGCGAACAACACTCTCTCTTCACTCTTCTTGCTTTACGGTTTCGGTTTCTACCAGGCCATCCACGAGGTCTGCAACAATCGACCCGAGCACGACCTTTGCCTTCATCCGCAACGGAGTTCTCCGCTCATCCGTGGTCACCCACACGCGGATATTGCCTTGATTCATAAAGAGACCATGAAAGGGCATAATCACAAGTACCCGTACTGTCTCCGCCTGGCCCCATGTTCCTTCAATCGTCTCGACCCCCTCGACACGCACTTCAACTGGACGATTTTTTTTGTCGTGGTACACATTCATCTTGAGCGAGGCGCCTGGCGTTGGCTCCAATACCGTGCGCGTGTAATACAGACAGGAAAGAATGTCCTGGGTCCCAGCCGGCATAGGGAGTGACTCAATCGTGCCTCCTCGAACCGCCGTCACCATCCCCTCTTTTTGGTGAAAGGTATACTCGATATCCTCTTTCTTCTTTCCCTCGCGCCGACGGAACGTCATATGCTCCGGGGCAAGGGTATCAAGATCTAGTTCCGACTCCACACGACTATCGACCGGGAAAACCTTGGTGAGGATCGGAGTCGATTGCGCAGTTCCCACCAACTTGGCCACCCCGTGATCAGAGATGTCTGGGATCGGTGCCACTTCCATCACAGCCGTAACCGCCGTCATATTGAGCCAGGAGACCTTGTACGTAAGCCGTTCGCCGACCTGAAATGGTCGTTTTAGTTCACCCCAAGGCTTCGATTCACTGGGGTCGGCAGAAATCGGAAGAAGAACAATGACCGCTACCGCCGCAGCATACCCACACAGGTGCCCGATGCCGCAAGATCGAGATGAGATGGGCCAGGAAGAACCACGTGTTAGCACCCGAGTGTTCGTCTGGCCTCCATCAGCTCATCTTGAATGAGCGCTTGAATGACATCGAGATGTGCAGAGGATACCGCTTCAAACCGTAACACTAAGGCTGGCTGGGTGTTGGAAGCCCTAATCAGCCCCCACCCCTCCTCGAAAATCGCCCGAACGCCGTCGATCGTGATCAGGTCTCGGAGGACCAGTTTCTTTGATCCGAGCCCCTGTTGCGTCTTCAAACATTCCACGAACTTCTTGTGAATCCGCTCAACCACGTCGAACTTGACCGCATCAGGAAGATCTACTCGTATCTCAGGAGTGACTGCCGATGGGGGAAGATCCGAGATCAAGGCGGAAAGCGGCTGTTGGGCTTTCGCCAGAATTTCAACCAGCCGGCATGACGCATACACGGCATCGTCATATCCGAAATACCGATCCGCAAAAAACATGTGCCCGGACATTTCACCAGCCAATACTGCGGATTCCTCCTTCATCTTCGCCTTAATCAGTGAATGACCGGTTTTCCACATAAGACCCCGCCCACCGTGCTTGGCGATATCGTCGTAGAGACTTTGTGATGCCTTCACTTCCGAGATAATCGTACTACCAGGTTTCACGGCCAGAATATCCCGTGAGTACAAGACCAAAAGACGATCGCCCCAGAGCACGTCGCCCTGCTCATCGATGGCTCCGATTCGATCCGCATCGCCATCATATCCGATTCCCACATCCGCTTTGTGGTGTTTGACCGCCTGTATCAGGTCGGACAGGTTCTCCAGCACGGTGGGATCCGGATGATGGTTCGGGAAACGCCCATCGAGATCGCAATAGAGCCCGGTTACTTTGCAGCCTAGCAACTCGAGCGCTTGTTTGGCGACGATAGAAGCTGCCCCGTTTCCGCTATCGATCACCACATGCAATCGGTCCGCTTTGACATGCGCAAAACTCTTTTCGATGTAGGCGAGATAATCAGGAATGATTGGGTGTTCCGAGAGATATCCTTCTCCCGAAATAAATGCGCCTTTTTCCATCACGCGCCGAAGTTCCTGAATTTCCTCTCCGTGGATGGCCGTCTTGCCGATACAGATCTTGAACCCGTTGTACTCTGCCGCATTGTGACTTCCTGTAATCATGATGCCGCCACCAACCGGCAGGGTAAATAGGGAGAAGTATAGCAGCGGAGAGGTACAGATTCCGATATCGATGAGATCGAGCCCACCGGCCAGCAATCCCTTGAGCAGCGCCTTATGGAGAGCCGGAGAGCTCAACCGACCATCACGCCCAAGGCTGATCGTCGTCACTCCACGCGCTTTCACATACGTGGCATACGCTCGGCCTAACCGTTCAGCCAAGTCTTCCGTCAATTCGCTGCCGACGATTCCCCGAAGATCATATTCACGAAACAACCCCACAACCCCCTCCTTCAACAATCGGTTGCCGGATAGATTCGAGCTGGTTTCAGTCTAAACCTATCCACGTCTTCCTACGTCAGTTATTCGCAATCCGACCATAGTCATCTTTAAACCTCACGATATCGTCCTCTCCGAGATATGGTCCGTTCTGCACCTCGATAATATGGACGGTCTCCTGCCCAGGATTCTCCAAACGATGTTTGGTTTTGACTGGAATGCCCGTACTCTCTCCGACCTTCAGATCAAAAACTTCCTGATCTCTGGTCACACGTGCCGTCCCAGCGATCACCACCCAATGTTCGCTGCGCTCATGATGCATTTGAAGCGACAGCCTCCCGCCGGGATTGACTGTGACACGTTTCACTTTGAATCCAGGCCCTTCCTCCAGCACAGTATAAGACCCCCAGGGCCGTTGAACCGTCAGATGTTCTAAGTGTTCGGGAGCCTGCTGCTTTTTGAGAATATCAACAATCGCTTTCACATCCTGTGTGCGTGACTTCGGACATACCAACGTGGCGTCTGGAGTATCCACCACCACCATATCTTGCAAACCGATCGTTGCAACAACACGCCGATCTGCATAGACAATCGAGTGCTTACTTTCGAGGTCAATGACTCGCCCGGTGATCACATTCCCAGCCCGATTTTTCTCTGCCACTTCATCCAAGCTGCCCCAGCTCCCGACATCCGACCACTTGAACCTCACCGGTACGACAGCGGCCTTCGATGACCGTTCCATCACCCCGCTATCAATAGAAACCGGCTTGATCTGACGATACACGTCATCCATCACCTGTTGAGTCGCACCATCTTTCTTGAGATTTCGTATGCGCTCTATCGAAGCCAGAATGGCCGGCTGATGAGCACCGATCTCTTCCAAAATTGTTGCAGCACGCCAGACAAACATACCGCTGTTCCAAAAATAGTGACCCGCTTGAAGATATTGGGTGGCCTTCGCAACATTAGGCTTCTCCACGAACTTTTGGACCGGGTACCCTCGCAATTTCCCGCGCTTGCCGAGCAGCACGGGGCTCTTGGGCTTGATATAGCCGTAGCCCGTTTCTGGCCGGATCGGCTTGATCCCAAACGTGACCAAGTAGCCACCGGCTGCCAATTCGGAAGCCAGCTCAACCGCGGCTTGAAAATCCCGTTGTCCCGTGACCACATGGTCGGCTGGGACTACCAACATCAGGCCGTTGGGATCCCGTGCCAATACTTCAATAGCCGCGAGGGCAATAGCAGGGGCTGTATTTCGCCCTTCCGGCTCAAGGAGGAACCCCTTTGTGAGCTCCTCCTTCCAATCGACTAACTGCACACGAATGAGATCTGCCTGGGCGGCATTCGTCGAGATGAGAACGTTTGATGCCGGTGCGCATCCCAAGACCCGTCGCATGGTCTGTTGAATCAACGTATGTTCCCCGCCGATCCGCAGGAGCTGCTTGGGAAACAGATGGCGACTCAGCGGCCAAAACCTGGTCCCGCTGCCTCCCGCCATGATCACCGGATACAATGAGTATTTGCTCGCCATAATTTCCCCTCAACGCTCTCGCTTAGTGGTTGCTTTGATTCGGGATAGGAGGATCATTTCCGCGAGCTCTCGCACCGCGCCCTCTCCGCCCTTCAGTCGGCAAACATAGTCAACGATTTTTCGCACTTGAGGAAGACCATCTGCGGGAGCCGCGGAAAACCCCACCGCGTTCAGCGCCTCCATGTCGTTCACATCATCCCCGATATACGAGATTTGGCGCAGAGAAATCCCATGGCGTTCAGCCATGTCTCGGATCACCGACAACTTGTCCACGGCTCCCTGGTGCAGCTCAGGAATAGCGAGCTTTTCTGCCCGCCTGGCTACCAACCTGGTTCGCTCCTGCGTGACAATCGCCGTGATGAGGCCGGCCTTCTGCAGCAGTTTGATACCCATCCCATCGTGGGCGTTGAATTTTTTCCATTCATCGCCGGACTCGGAATAATACATACCGGCATCGGTCAGGACTCCGTCCACGTCGGTGGCAAAGAGACGGATGTCTTGGAGTACGGTCTGTGAGAGCCGTCTACTCACACTGGTCCGCTTTGTAGTTTTGCTCGTCATCGACAATTCCCGAGAACAGGGCACACATACTTTGTCGTCCGCATGCTCGTCCGGCTTCGATAAGAGCCATCATACCGGGCAAGTAACGCTTTGCAAGACAAAAGCATCACCCACTGGTCTGCAACGGCCCAAGAACGGTCAGTTGAATTTGGTCTCAAGCTTTGACATGACTACTGTCACAACCCAAGTATTCATACAGGCAAATCCTCAGACGAAAGTCGAAAGGGCCGCGGTGAAAAACCCAAGTCTCGTGTGGTATCGGCATGGGTAAATACCAGGTCGCGGTTCATGCGTTCCGCCATCTCGACGGTCCAATGCTTGTAGCGTGGCAACAGATGCAATACTGCCACTGCCACCCGAAACATCCACCGCGGTATAGATACCAGGTGCGGCAATTTGCCGACTGCGGAAAAGACACGGCACACCATCTCCCGATAAGGCAACGTCTCCCCGCCGGAGAGAGTGTATGTCCTGTTGGCCACAGCAGATAGAGTCAGCGCCGACACAC
The DNA here is from genome assembly GCA_029881435.1 of Nitrospira sp. GTDB lineage: Bacteria > Nitrospirota > Nitrospiria > Nitrospirales > Nitrospiraceae > Nitrospira_D. Next base: position 14,094 of record JAOUMR010000012.1, on the reverse strand, counting down.
ATGCCGCGGCAACATCTTCGGCATGCACAGGCTGACGCAGACCTACGGCCTTCCCCAACAAGGGGAAAAATCCCCATCGACGTACAAAGCGGATGATCTCTGTCAAATTTTTGTCTCGCCCACGGCCATAGATCAACGTGGGACGTAGAATCACCCACTCAACCCCGTGTGCCTCTGCCCAGGCACGCAAAGCATGCTCTCCCTCGGCTAGACAGCATGCAATATGCTTCTCGCTCTGATCCGACGAATCATTCTTGACGAAAAGGCTGGTAGAAGAAAGCGCCACCACTCGGCGGGCACCGCAGCCCTTGATCATAGAAAAATACTGAGGCAATACCCAGATAGGAGCCAGACACAACCAATCCGTGATTGGAGGAACTTCTGAACGGGCGGACGAGGAGGCAGAGAGCTGCAGCCAAGTCACTCGAGCTTCGGCGTTGCCATGAGGTGGCCGCCTGGAAAACGCAACTGTGTGACGACCATCTTTACTCAGTCGAGAAATCACGCATTCGCCAACCAAACTTTTTGCCCCGAGCAACCCGGTATTCACCGTTCATCCACGCTGAAACCCGAGATGTCGCAGGGTAAGCAATGCTGAGTGGTGTGCGGCCACCAAGCTGAATCGCAGCCAGATACCGAGCGCCACCAGCCACATCAGAGGGCCTGGGTACTGATGGTGGAAGAACTTGCGATAAAACCGCATCATCCCACGGTGTTTATGCCATTCGACAAATAGTGGACGAGAGCGGCTGCAGCCCCCTTTGTCATGCATAATTCTGGCATCAGGCACAAACATGATTTTCCAGCCCTTGCCTCGCAAGGTCATGGAAAAATCCAGATCTTCACAATGCAAAAAATATCCCTCGTCCCAATGCCCGACACTTTGTATCGCAGCACGGTTGACTAACATGCATGCACCGGAAATCGCCTCGACCTCAATGGGGTGAGTCGGCAGCGGCTGCTTGTGTAAGTGAAAATCGAAAAACAGACGCGGCCATCGATCTGCAAAATGTGACAACCCAAATGCCCGCACAAACGATCGCCATGGTGTTGGGATGGCCCGTCGCCCGCCTGCTTGTTCAGTGCCATCGGGATTGACGAGCAGACCACCCACCATTCCCACGTCCTGGTGATCGTCAAGCACCTGCAACAGACGACTCACGGAATCCTGCTCCAGCACACAATCGGGGTTAAGAAACAGCAGGCAACTGCCTGACGAATGATCAATTCCGACATTGCAACCTGCGGCAAACCCAAGATTTTCTCGATTACGAACAATCTTTAACCTCCGGTCACCGGAAAACACCGCTTCAAGTTGCGCCAAGCTGTCATCGATCGAGGCGTTGTCAACCACAACCACTTCGTCCACCTGGTTCAAGGCAGACGAGACACAGGCGACAAGGCATGCACATGCATTGTAATTCACGATGATCAGCGATACTGTATCGGATGTAGAACTGACCTCAAGACTGCTCGGGCGACATGCTGATGATGAGGTAAGCTGCTGTCCAGAAATCGTGGTCAGCATTTCATTCCTTAGAGAAATTCCGTTAAGCTTTAGCCTGATTTTGAACCTAGGCCATGGCTACCGCGTAAGTCAACTAGTAGATGCCCTAGTCTCCGGCTAAGCGGGACCGCCCGTCATGGGTTCTAGTGTGGAAGAGCGTTACCTGGCGGGAATGATTTGCTTGTCCAGGTACCGCCAAATCTCACGCACCTTTGCAATGCGGGTCGATTGAATCTTCTGCCGCTTGTGCCACATCTTCGGCAGCCCGAGGAGCGCATCGCGTTTGGCTCGCAAGATCACCCCACCACGTCCTTGCAGTGCAAACCAGAGGATGCTTGCGAGATTCATCAGTATATGCAGCGGCAACAACAACCAGAATAAGATCCCCGGCATATCCTTCACAAAAGTCCAAACTAAATTGCGGTGACCATGATACACGGAAAAATCGCTGCGTTTTCCACCAGTGGTCGCCGATCCAACATGATGAACCACCGCATCCGGCACATACAGGGCCTTGTGTCCCGCCAAACGAAGGCGAAAGCCTAGATCCACATCCTCTACATAGCAGAAGTAGTCTTCATCAAATAGGCCCACGTCCATCAAGGCCTGTCGCCGATACAAAGCGGCGGCTGCACAGGGTGAAAATATTTCACGTGGGGCACAGTCTCTCGCGGACTCCCGTGCCCCATGCCTTTCGCGCCAAACCAGCCCGCTGATATGATAGGCGTCACCCGCCCCATCCAACACGGACGGATCAGTGGCATTCACCAGCTTGCTCCCGAAAACATCGCATTCAGAATTCTCCCGTGCCACCGACAATAACGCTTCCAACCAATGCGGCTCGGGGAATGCATCTGGATTGAGAAGCGCAACAAACTCGGCATCATCGCATTGACTGACTCCAATATTGTTGGCGGCTGCGAACCCTAGATTCTTGCCAAGAGGGTTCAATTCACAGAAAGGGTACTGCGCGACAATTCCCCCCAACATATCCCCATCTGAGGAACCGTTATCGATAATCAGCACACGATCAGCGGGGCGCGATTGCAGGGACAATGCGCCAAGCACCCGCCCTATCAGATTGGCCGCGTTCCATGTAACAATAATGACAACTATTCGCATAGAAAGAGTCTAGAACCTATCTCAGAAGCGATCTTCGATAACTATCGAACAAAACAAATCGCGCGGCTTGTATCAAGCAGGACATCGTGCTGAAAATATTGAGCTGGGTTCTAGTAATGCACGCCTGAACGCCTGATACAGAAGGGAAGTCTGCGTAGTGTGGCTGTGACCCAATTACGTGCTGAGGTCCATAGCTGCACATGCCCAGCATGGAGTTGATGATACGGCGCTATAAACTTTCGATCCAGGTTGCGAATTGCACGGGACACATCAGCTCCATGATCGATACCTGTCTCAACCTGAGCGATCAATGAAGGGCGCACATGCCCCGCAGCCACCTCGCGTTGCAATTCATCTCCAGTAATAAAACCTGCCGCAATTGCCCGTCGCAAACACGAAACCCATAGGCAATCAAGAGGATTCACCAAAGAAGTCCAAGGCTGTGTAGGCATGTCTGTATAATGCACTAGGGCCGTTGACTCTGGGTCATAGCGTTCCAATGAATTCCATTCTGGCGAAATATCGCGGCCAATCTGTTTTGCGACACGCATGTGAAACATGAGTGCGGCATAATCAAGCTTACCTGCATCGAGAGCCGCGACGATCTCATCGACATCCCAGTCCAATTGAGCACAATCCAGCAACATGACGCTGAATTGCTCTCGACGCCCCAATCCTGCCTCAGATACCGTTTGCAGATCGCATCCATCCAAAGGCCAATTCCACAGCTCACCGATATCTCGAAAGACCTGCATGTCTGCATCAAGATAAATCGCCCGACCAGTGAATCCACAAAGCTCAGGGATAAGAAAACGTTGAAAAGAGAACGGTGTACGCGGTCGATTCTCTATCGCCTGCGGCAAAGGGATTGTCCGCCCAACGGTGTAGAGAGGCGTAACCTTCACGAGACGCTTGGTAGTCTCGCGAATGGAGAACTCAAGTACGCGCGTTGGGAGCCATTCGCCTGGCGTCGCAGCGGCGAAGATTTGGATGCAATCTTCCGTCTTGATCATTTCTCTTGGAATGAAGCTCTTCTCTTACTTGCCACGACGCATCTTGATAACCTTAGCGGGCACACCACCAACAACTGCAAAAGGCACTACGTTTCGATTAACGACCGCACCAGCTGCGATTACGCTGCCATCGCCAATCTCAACGCCGTCCAATATGCGGCAGCCACAAGCAATCCAGACATCACGACCGATGCGTATTCCCTGCTTGGTAAGTCCTTGCCTTGCGATCGGCCTGTCCGGATCCTCAAAGACGTGGCTAGCCGGGATGATTACAGTGTGCGCTGCAATGCGCACATAGTCACCAGTCGTCAGACCACCATGCCCATACAGAACACAATAGGGATTGACCGAATTCATTTTCCCCAGCTCAATACGCCCTCCTGGCCCAGTCTCAAGAATGGCTCGCGACTGAATGACAGTACCATCCCCAATGATTATTTCTGCGGTTTGGTCGGAACAGACTAATCGTACACCATCACCGATACTCACATTTTGGCCAAGCAGAATTCTCGAGGCAACGCCAATAACCTCAACACCGTTTCCTAATTTAGTGCCTTGTCCATAGGATCTGAAACCGTATTTTACAAGGGGATCGGATATATTCAGTTCTGCCTGAATCGTGTCAGCACACAAACGATATTTGCGTGCTATTCGCACTAGCCAATTGACACCAGGGGTCCGAATGCCCATCAGTACTTAACCAAGTAACATTTAGTACGATTAGAGCCGTCTTCACCAAACCGCAAATGCAAAAGCTGCTCAGGTTTATCACGCATGAAACAGTCGATAGCCTGGCCTGCCATTGGGAATTCAACTGAATGGTAGTCATCGAAGAAAATGATTCCGCCGCTTTCCATACGCGGGTAGAAATATTCGAGGCACTCTATGTGCGGTTCATAAAGATCACAATCGATATTAACAAAGTGATACCGCTGTTCAGGCAGTGTTGGAAGAATCTCGCTGAATAAGCCTTGTCGTAATTCGATGTGCCTCCCCAGGCCTGCCCTGACAATTTCTGCCTGTACAGATTCCTTTGATGTGTCTGCAAATACCTGGGTGCTTAGGTAGCGCGCTCCCATTGGAGCAAAGCTTTGATCTTTAGCAGACAGGGGCGGTAAACCTGAAAACGTGTCCATGCCAATCATTCGATAAGGCATTGCCATATCGCGCGCCATCAACGCACAAGCGAGCAGACTGCTCCCCATATAGACGCCACACTCCACCGCACGGAACGGGTGCACCGCAGGGTTTAACAGAGCTCCCAGCCGACCCCGTAAGCTTTGTGCAGCCTGAGCGCGTTCATACACGTAGTTAGCCAATGCACACTGAAATGCCTGTAGTAGGGGTACCCGCTCAGCGAAAAGCAGTTCGTACGGCGGGCGGTGTGAAAATCTCAGGGTTGCGTTGAATTTTCGTGGCTGATCCTTTGTTGTGAATTTAGCAGAAGAATCCATTCGTTTGTCACTGCTCCAAGTAAGACACCAAGAGTCGCATATTTAATGCTTCACCTGCTATTCAAGCATTGCGATGCTCATCTCGAGATCCGCAATGCCGCTCATTACATCACTGCCACTAATCTCGAAAGAAAGGAAGTTCTGATAGATGCTTTGTGGCTTGGTTACGTCACCGACAAGCTCGTGAATGATGCAACTTACGAAATAGCGACCAGGCAATAGCCGTTTCCTAAACATCATTTCGACATTATGTCTGTCGCCCGCCTTCAATTGACGAACTATCATACCTGCTCGTGCACCATCCCATGCACAAACCACGATGCCATGGTGATTAGATATTCCGAAATTCATCGATATATGCTCCATGCCCCGGCGAACGGCCAATTGAGCCTGAACCACACCAAATGACTCACCATCGACATCTCGCTCTGTAAGGCAAAATCCCTCTAGCACGACATCATGGTCTAGTGCACTCTTATCCGACACTAACTTGAGCACCTTACCTTTCAAGTCCGTATCCCCCATTGCCTCGGTTCGGATACGTTTGTAGACCTCTACCGCTTCTGAAGTAATACCATCAAACACTTTCTTCCCACCCTCGAGCACAATGCCACGGGTGCAAAAGTTAGCCAGTAGATTCTGATTGTGGCTCACGAGCAGGAAGCTTTGCCCCTCCTGCTTCATCTGGCGGATACGGTCATAACACTTCATGCGAAAATTCGCGTCTCCCACCGCCAACGTTTCGTCGATGATAATCAAATCAGCTGAGACATGAACTGCACAGGCAAATGCCAAGCGCGACTGCATACCTGAAGAATACGTTCGCAGGGGTAATTCGAAATAGCGCCCTAAGTCGGCAAAGGTCTCAATGTTGGCAATGCGGTCGTCGGTCTGCCGACGACTCAGACCCTGAATACTGCAAAAGAGGTAGGCATTCTCGCGGCCAGTGAAGTTAGGATTGAAGCCGGCGGTGAGGCCAAGCAGTGTGGCAATTCGTCCAAAGCGCTCCACTGTACCTTTGGTCGGTTGGATGACGTCGCCGAGTATGCCAAGAAGCGTCGTCTTGCCGGCGCCGTTGCGCCCCATAATACCCACAGTTTCACCGCGTCGAATGTCCAGGGTAATGTTATCAAGCACCGGATACTCGTCAGCAGCATCCGCTGCAATACCAAACAGCGCGTGGCACAGCGTTGCAAGTGGGTGTGTCGACCCAGAATAAACCTTGCTGAGCCCAGTTGCTCGCAAGAGTAGATTAGACGACATCGGATATCACCCCTTTGACCTGCTGGAATACCCACAGTGCTATACCAAACAACAACAGCGAAGATGCGAAAACAATCCCATATACATACAACGGCAACATCTGGCCAAACACAATCGGCTCACGCAGCAACTCGACCATGCTGGTTAGCGGATTAAGCCACATCCAATCATGGTAGGGTTGCGGAACTAACGTCATTGGGTAGGTGATCGGCGTTGCATAGAACAGAACCCGCAGGAGCAGGCGGAACGCCTCTGAGACATCTCCAACAAATGGCCCAAGAGCTGCTAATAACAGCGAAAGACCACTGACAAACACGCCGCAACAAACTAGCCCTATGGCCATCCAGCACAAACCGAAGAACGTCAACCGTTGCTGAAGCAAAGCGAGGGCTAATACTAGGAACAGGGCCACGCCAGCATGTACGGCGGCACGCAATAAATTTGCAAGCCATATGACCCACAACGGAAACGGAGACTTAACTACATATGTTCGCTTACTCGCAAATAACACCGTTGAAGAATTAACAACGTCGGACAAAACAAGATAGACCGATAAACCCACAAAAAAAGGCAGAGCGAAGCCTACACCTACGGCGCCTCCCAGATGAGGTATCTTCCATTCAATGCCAAAAAAGTGGCCAAACACCAAGGAATAGATGCCGAGCAGGCAGAGTGGCGTCAGTATTAGCCACACCCACCCCATGGCTGAGCGGCGATACTTAGCGCTAAGATCGCGGCGGGCTAGATCCCAGGCTAAGCGAATATTCTCTATGAACAACGTCCGAGGTATTCGAGGCATTAATGCTGTGCTTTAGCCACATAGGGCAGATCTTCCCTAAATGTCATCATTCAGTTTGTTTTTCGCTATAATTATCGAAGGACGAGCCGCAAACAACGTTACTCGCGGTCCGTTTCTTTGCTGAAAGTCTTTAGAGATCCTGATATCTGAGAATCCGATTTGCCCAAGAAGTTCTTTGATATCATCGAGTAATAACCATTTGGCATGGTCATACATGCCAGAGAACACCTCATTTCGACCTTTCTCTCGATAGCCAAAGTATCGGTACTCCTTGCCATTCACGGCATAGCAGGAATTCACCATTTCACTCGAGGCATAATGGGTATCAAGAAGCAGGCCATCCTTGGCGATATTTGCAAGCTTCAACAGATGCGACACTGGATCTTTTAGATGATAAAGAACTCCCACATGGTGAACAAAATCCACCACCGGCAGCCTAGCAACATCAGAGTCTTCTTCCAGATTACAGACAAAAACCTGAGGCGTGTAACCGAACATCGAGGTCCGCACGATGGTCTTGACAACGTTTTCAACCCGAGAATCGATCGCATAAACTTTGGCACCACATTGAGCAATGCCGATCGTATGGATGCCCTCAAAACAGCCCACCTCAAGAACTGACCTATTCTTTAAATTGAACAATGTATTCATTTGTACTATTCGCTGATCAGGTATTTGTTGTGGCGTATCTCTTTTACCCTTCCACGCAGAGTTTCCAAATCGCCTGCCTACGGAATCCGCCGTAAAGCATTTCCAAGGAAGCATCTCGTTAAGTCGCGCAAGATCATCATCGCTCAGGAATTCCACAAACCCCGAGTTGACGCGATCCACATCGAACCCTCTAAAAGGAAGCGAAGATGCCTCATGCTCTATCCTCGGCGACGCAGACGAGACATCCGAAGATGGCGATGGCTGCCTTTCCGCAACTAGATTTCTCAGAAATGCTTTCATGCTAATTCTCATTAAAGTGAACCTCGCAACCCAGGCGACAATTCATTTATACATTCGGCATATCTGCTTCGCATAATTATCAAAACTATATGACTTTTTCGCATATCACAATATCCTGTCCAGCAATGGCGCTCGCATTGCCCGTCCATCCACCGGGGTAATGCTTGATATTGTCAAATCCTGCGGCTTTCAAAAGATTAACTATGTATCCCAGGTTAAAACCGACGGCCTCTTCCGCTACTTTATTATCGGTAATAAATGTTGTTGAATCTGGTCCAAGATGAAAACTAAATCGCGCGTTACCCTCTACCTTCTTCCCTAGCAGAGCAAACATGGTAAAGAAGAAAATTCCTTTTTGCCTTAAACATCTCGCAGCCTCTGCAATATAAAGCGCCACAGTACCCGCATAGAGATGGGTAAAAACCGATGTAGCAAAACAGAAGTCGAAACTTTCATCTTCGCACGGGAATTTCACCGCAAAAGGCTCGACGGTTCCGTGAGGGTTATACAGTGGGTTGCGTATATCCAGCTTGGAAAACTTAAATTTTTCGTACTTCGCAGTAATGAAGTTCTGCGCAAAATCGATATCCGCAGTCTTAATGTCAAACCCGAAATATTGATTCTTCCATCCAAATCTTTCACCTATTGCAATTGCCATACGACCTGGACCACATCCAATGTCTAGAATACTTACATTCTCGGTTAGACCGCCATAGACCTCAAATCTTTTCACCCAGTTGTTGCCAATTTCTTGCGCGCTCTCCGAGAATGACTTTCCATCTTTGGCCACGCCATGGCCCTTTGCCAAATGCTCAGGAATATTAATAGTCATAACAATCTCCGGCTGTGGCGGCCCTCGACGGTCTGGGCAGAAAGCTGCAGGCGCTTTAGCAGTGCAGAGCCTGAAACTGTTAAACAAATGATAGACATCAGAAAGATGACGGCTAGGAAACACTTTCAGTAGGCAGAACGGCGCATCGCTTTCCACTTTCCGAAACTATCTTTGCCTGTGTGAGCATCCTAAGCACCTGATCACGCAAACGTTCAATGGAGTAATTTATGACGAAGCTGCGCTGCGCTGTCTGTACCTGCTGAAAACGACGCTGCGGATCTGCCACCAGAGCTGTCAGCGCACCTTCCCATTCGGAAGGGCCAACGAGCAGCCCACAGCCATGTGCACAGCATTCATCGTAGACCATACCCTTCGTAGCCACAACCGCCGTTCCGACTGCGGTGTACTCGATCCATTTATTGATATTTTTTACCCGATTAAAATCGATAGGTGCCAGCGGACAAATTCCAACATCCCAACGTCGAACTGCCAAAGCTTTCAAAAATTCTCCGTAGTCCGGGACCACCGGCAATACCACGATACGGTCGCCGAACTCGTCGAGCACTGCGGGCTTTGAAATCTTGCCGAATAGCTCAAACTGTACATCTGGAAACCGCCGCAGCACCTTGATCAATCCAGGTAATGCGATTTCAAAATCGTGGGCGTGATCAAAGCCCATATATCCGACAGTTCGGATCGGCCGCAGTTCGGCGGGAGAGATAATTTCACCAGCACAGAATATCTGTCCGACATGTAGGTGTCCGGCGATATTGTTTTCGCGCAGCCTTTGTTCGAGTCTGGCATTTGAACAGTAGACCAAGTCGGCGTTTCCAAGCAGATAGCGTACCGCTTGCAGACGCAAGGGATCAGTGTGAAATGCAAACTTCTCCGGCCCCAACTCTTGTGGCACGTTTAAAAGATCATCATCTATACAGTAAATCGAAGGAACCGCGCTGGCCTTAGCGAGAGCAAGCATCATGGCCGCATGTGGTCCGCTGTAACGACAAAAGATTATGTGCGTCGGACGAATGGCCCGCCAGCGCTTCTCGATCGATGACGCCGCCCCGGCAGATCTCAGAGAAGCTCCAAACTGTTTTTTCAACTGCTGTTCGGTTAGGATATCAACGAAACATTTTCCGCTAGAGATGTGTTTTGCCAGGGGCATTAGCAATGACAATTGCACGGTAGGAATGAGCGCATTGGCCACAACCAACAGTCTCATGGGTGCATCTCTGCCACCTTGGGTGTGAGATGTTCCTGCCATTGTTTTGGGGGATCGCCAGAGTGTCCGCAGTCGACGTAACCCATGCCATCCAATATTCAATACGCTCATTGCGAGCCTGTCACAGATGATTGTGGCTGCACGGTATGCTCATATGATTTAATTGCTTTGGCGCGCAGACGCTTGGCATCGTAAACCGCTTTATGCGGAACGTAGCCTTTAAGCTTGTCAAGAATTGTATTCGTGTGATTGAACAGCGGATAGAGAAACTTTGGAACGAGATGACCATAACGGATTTCGTATAGAAGCGACGGGCGAAAATACTCCAGTCGCACTTCAGCTTCGAGCATCCCCCAATCGAGACTGCCATTGCCGAGCATCTTGCGCACTTCTGCGAACCAAAGGTGCCCATTGGGATTGTTTACGGAGACCCACGGCTGGGTCCCCATATCGGTGTAATGAATTAACCTGGTATTCTCGTCATAATACTCAAGACTGTTCCACTCAAATGGCACAGCGTAGCCCACCTCGTCTTCTTTGAGGATGCACAATTCGTACATCAACTGCTCGTAAGAGTACCGTCCCTCGTCTAGGTCATTGACAATAGTGTTAATGTCCCAGTCCAGCCGACTACAATCGAGTAACATCACTGCGCACTGCTTGATGCGCGTCTTTGGCGCATTATTCTTAGCCATACTGACATCGAGATATTTAACATCTTGCTGCACTAGCACTTTCGCTCCATTGAATGGAAGTTCCCACAATTCCACAATATCCTTAAAAACCTGCATGTCGGCGTCCATGTAAATCGCTCGGCCAGAATAGCCTGCCAATTTGGGGATGCAAAAGCGGCTGTAGGAAAAACCAGTGCGCTGGCTGTTACGTGGATTTTTTGGCACAGGAACGGGCAGATCAATCATCGGGATCACTTCAATTGGTGCCGCAGTGTGACGTTGAATCGAATACTTCAGGACGTTGATCGCCAACTGTTGTGAGCGATCAGCACCAACAAATACTCGCATCACTCCATTGTGATCCACAGCAATTCCCTTCCCCAACACGCAAGAGATCGGCTGAATACGACCAGTTAATTGACCTCCTGAAGGTCAATCGTCCTAACAAGATCTGCCACAATCCGTTGCGCAGCATCGCCATTCAATACACGTCTTTCCACAAACAAACGTGATAACTTTATAAGATCCGCGCTATCTAATTTTTCATTTATCGACTGCACAAACTCGCGAAGCTGATCAATTGTTGAAACAACCGTGAGTGGAGCATAATAACTGACATCAAGATCGTACCCAATGACTGTGACTGGCACATTCGCTCTTGCTGCATCTAAAGCTACGGTAGATGGTGTCGTAATCACCCCATCAAGACGGCCGAGCAACTGCCCTGCCGTAAAACGCTCCCAGGGAGCCTTATCAGGATTGGCAATCACAATGTTCGCCCCATGTGGCCGTTCTCCTTTATACCTCGAAGTGAGCCACATACCCGCATGATGCGGTTTAATCAAGAATACATATTCCGGAAATTCGTCCGCCAGCCCGCGAATGCTTTCCAAAAAGAACTCCCGGTATCCCGCACTGTACCGGTGCCAGTGCAGGTTCTCAAATACACCAATGATCTTGCGGTTTCTGGGAAGTAGGTCATCCAACTCAGGAGCCGGAGGCTGCCATGCCGGCTTAGGACAACCAACCGAGATACATCGCGAGACTGTTTGACTTGCGCACTGAGGATGCAAGGCGTCTAAGGAGCCCCAGACAAAGATGTGCTTCGCGGCAAATGTAACTTTTTCGATCGCATGCACATCATCAGTATATGTCAGCCCCACATTTTCAAAACCGTGCTGCATGCAAAAAGTGACCACACCTGCCCTATTTGCGCGTCGCAAGATCTCGTGCGTGAACCGATGGGGCCCTAGGTTAGTTTCCGCAACGGCTAGCACCGCCTTGACAGAAGCGGGAAAATGAAAACTGTGAGACTCTGGATAAGAATCTGGTAGTACCTGCCACTCGCATCCCATTTGCTGCAAAGCCTCACCTACCCGCAACGACTTTTGCCTAAGCGAAGTGCTTAGCCAAACCTGAAAACGAATACCTTTCCGCAATAACTGCGCCAGAACGGGCAGCGCGAGATCAAGGTCCTGAACGAGGTGTAGACAGACAATTATCTGAAAATCATTCGCAGGTACTGACACGACTTGCTTGCGCGCGTAGCTCAGTACTTCCATCCACTTGGCAGTGATCACTTCTTTACCAAAATTAGCTTCGATGAAATTGGCTGCCAAGCGCAAGTGAGAGCGAACATGGTCGGATTCAGTTAGATAACGCTTTATCCCTGTATAAAAATCATTCGTTTCTATACAATCCGACAACGGGGCCAAAGCAGGTGTGCCAGTTGCCACAACGGGAACCTTGTTACTCAGGGCTAAGACAGCCCTGTTCGCGGACTTGCAGATACTAAAAGGGTCACACGTACTCGGCAACACCACCACATCCGCAAGGGAAAACGCCGTCTTCATGGCATGAGGGGACCATTCAACATAGTGTGAGGGAATTGCCAGGGGGGCAATCTCACTATTGTATTTTGTGCGGTTGTTGCTCACCACCCATAACTCAACTGGCATTTCCACTGCGATACGTTCCAGCACATCGCGAATGGTGAGTAACTCCAGCATGCCAAAATTAGAGTACGGAGCCCCGTGATTTCCAAACCATAAGATACGTTTAGCTGGCAACGCCCCTAATGCAGTGACTTTGGGCAATGGCATCTCATGAGGACGCTCGACGGCACGATTTCTCTGACTTAGTCTATTAAGACGTTTATAGACGAACTTGATTAGACTGGTCTTAATCTGCCTTCTTGCTTCCTGGTGCATTAAACTCTTGCCCAATGGACCAGGAAGCAACTGAGCTACTTTGTGGACCACCCGGCCAGGACGAAGGCCTGCCACAACGCGTCTACTCCTTTCACAAAACTTTTCCCAACGAAACGACCTATTGCCGCACTCCTGCCCCAGCGGCATGAGACCATCAGGAACCACGAAAACCCGAGGGTGCTCGCCAATACTGCGAGTGATTTCCGCTGCAAGCGTCTCTGTGGAAGCAACGATGGCAGTTGCGTGTTTCACCATCGCCATAAAATTGTCGGCTGGAGACACCTGGCCACGGCCCAGATAGCCAGGCACAAAAATGTTGTCACATAAATCTAAAATAACTGGAACGCCTCGCTCTGCTGCTTGCTCTGCAAGAAAAACATCTTCCTCTGTTAAGCTCTTGACAATAACAAGTACGTCAATGCCCTCGAGATTCTTTATCAACGGGCGAGAAAACCATCTAGATCGGATGGCAAGCGATTTCAAAAGCATACTCGGCAAGATTGCACGATAACGGACCGAGGCAATGTTGGAGTCTAGCGAGGCGACTTTCCAACCGATGACCACTCTATCGCCCATGTTCTATTGCACTCTCTTGGAGATGGTGAAAGGGAACCACTCCGCCCAACACGCTAATGATGCCGCTTGGTTACCCTCATCCTGATTTAAGCCCTCACATAAGAACCCGCGCTCATCACCGAGCACTCTGGCTCGAACAGGAAAACGTGATAGATAACGGAAAATTGGTTCTATCTGAGTAGTGTTTCTTTAAGCACCTGTAGCAGGTATTGCCCATAACCGTTTTTGGTCAATGGCCGTGCGAGCTTTTCTAGTTGGGCAGTATCGATCCACTGTTGCCTGAAGGCGATTTCTTCAGGACATGCTACCTTTAAGCCTTGACGGTTTTCTAGAGTGGCAATGAACTGGCTGGCATCAAGTAGCGACTCATGGGTACCAGTGTCCAGCCAGGCGTAGCCACGACCCATGACTTCGACGTTCAGCTTCCCTTGATCCAGATAGATGCTGTTCAGGTCCGTAATCTCTAGTTCA
>JAOUMR010000179.1 GCA_029881435.1 Nitrospira sp. | reverse complement strand
GCATCGCTTATGATGATGGGGCAGGCTCAATGGCGTCTCGAGCGTGGGCGTCATTCCTGTACGACGCGGTCGAACACAACCGGATGGGAGACTAGCTATGGCTGATGAACATGCCCATGGGACGCAGCAACCCCAGGCACAAGCGAATTTGATTCCAGGCGTGAAACATGTCGTTGCGATCAGCAGTGGGAAGGGGGGAGTCGGTAAGTCCACTGTTTCGGCGAACCTGGCTTGCGCCATGGCGTTGGCCGGTGTGAAGGTCGGCCTTTTGGACGCTGATCTGTACGGCCCCAATATCCCCATGATGATGGGGAGCACCACCGGCCCTGAACAGAAGGACGGAAAAATTCTCCCTGTTGAGAACTATGGGGTGAAATTAATCTCCATGGCGTTCCTTGTGCCGGAAGAAACCGCGCTTGTTTGGCGTGGCCCGATGGTCCATCAATACCTGCAAGCGTTTTTCCGAGATGTGCTCTGGGGTGAGTTGGACTACCTGCTGATCGATTTACCGCCCGGCACCGGCGATGTGCAGCTTTCCTTGTCACAAATGGTTCCGTTAGCTGGGGCGATCACCGTGACCACCCCTCAAGAGGTGGCCCTGTATGACGTCCGCAAGGGGATGACGATGTTCCAGAAGGTGAACGTTCCACTCCTGGGCATTGTCGAGAATATGAGCCACTTTGTGTGTGGGCACTGCGGTGAGCGGACGGAGATCTTCTCATACGGTGGGGGAGAGCGGGCAGCAGCCAAGGTCGGTGTGCCATTCCTTGGCCGGATTCCGATTGATCCGGCGATTCGGGACGGTGGGGATACCGGCCATCCCATCGTCGTGGCGAATCCGGCATCTCCACAAGCTGCGGCGTTCAGAGAGATCGCGAAGAAGCTTATGGAAGGACTGGGCGGAACTGAGCACAGCGGCCCATCAGTCGATAGTATGCTCAAAAAGATCAAGCAACCGTTCAGTAGTCATTAAACGTTTTCACTTCGGGGGAAGGAATGCCAGAGTTCGTACGTGTGGCAGCGCTTGCAGAGATAAATCCGGGGCACGGCATTGTGGCAGAAGCGAATGGGAAAACGCTGGCTGTCTTCAATGTGGATGGGACGATCCATGCGATCAACAATACCTGCTGTCATCGAGATGGTCCATTGGGAGAGGGAGAGTTAGACGGCGACATTGTGACCTGTCCTTGGCACGGATGGCGATACAATGTGACGAACGGGGCCTGCATGAATAATCCCTCTGCAAAGGTGGAAGCCTATCAGGTGAGGATTGACGGCGACGATATAAAAGTATTGCTCTAAATGATGAATGTTGCCGATGAAGTGTCACCCATGAACCGAAAGAATGTCATGAGAGATCACCTGGTATCAAATTAAAACTATGGATACTTCTGCGAAAGATCAAACGGACATCGCGGCGGCCTTCGTGCGTCTCTATGTGTTTTTGACTCAGTACCTTGATCGTTGTTGTGACGAGGCCGCTCGGAAGAGCTATCCGGATACTGAACTGCAGATGCACCTGGACCAGACGCGCCAACAGCTTATGGAGATTCTATCGGTCAACCCCGTTGTGAAGAGGAAACTTGCCGATGAGTGTGACCGAATTCTGACGCTCGGTGCTTCTTGCCTACAATCCGGTGGAGTTGATACCAAGACCCGTGAGGCGATTCAAGCTGAACGGGTTGTGCTCAAGAACAAGACGATCGTGCTCAGCGATCTGGTCGCCGTCTTTCGGGCCTTAGCATGAACGATGGGGCAAGCGGGATTCGACAAGCACCAACTCGCCGGGTTGGATAACCGTGAACGAGGGTTCAGCAGACCGGTCGAGTTTGAGTGGGACGGAGAGGGGTATCGCGCCATCCTCCGGTACGAAACTCTCCGGGCTATGACCGAGGCGCATCCTACCCAGCATGAAGCCCTGACGATTCTGATTCAAAGGCTTCAGGCACAAGGGTATCGGCAACTCAAAACTCAAATGAGTTTTCGTGACGGCGTGTATCTTGGTTCGCAGGAACTCTGGGTAGAATATCCGGATCCACCAGAAGCTGAGCCAGAGCAAACCGGTCTCTTGGGAAGAATGTTGAGCTGGTTCCGCTGACCGTTCGAGGGTAAAGGGCCGTCATGAGCTTCGTTCCATTGGGCGATCTTCGAGCTTCGCCGGGTATCACCCATCCACCAGTCGACACCAGCCGACCTCGGCTTCCCTCCTGGTTTAAGGTTCATGCGAGGACGGGTCCTGACTATCTGGAGATCAAACACACGTTAGAACGGCTTGGTCTTCACACAATCTGTGAAGAGGCCCGTTGCCCCAATCGATGGGAATGTTGGAACGCCCGCACGGCGACGTTCCTGATCCTCGGCGATATCTGCACTAGGCGGTGCCATTACTGCTCCGTGGAAACGGGGAGGCCACTCGCGGTGGATGAGGCAGAACCAGAGCGTGTTGCGGAAGCGGTGCGAGCGCTCGGTCTCCGTCACGCGGTGATCACTTCGGTGAATCGCGACGAATTGCCAGACGGCGGGGCCTCGGTCTTTGGTGAAACAATCAGGCAGACGAGACAGCTGAATCCTGGTTGTACGATTGAAGTGTTGATTCCTGACTTCGAAGGTCGCGAGGCGGCGCTGGCAACAGTGTGTGTGGAGAAGCCGGACATCTTGAATCACAATATCGAAACCGTCCGACGGCTCTTCTCTTCGATTCGCCCCCAAGGGAAATATCAGCGGTCGATCGACCTATTGGCGAGAGCAAAACAGCATGGGATGAAGACGAAGTCTGGGTTGATTCTTGGGATGGGCGAGATGCTCGACGAGGCGCGCGAGGTTATGCGCGATCTTCGAGCCGTCGAGTGCGACATCATCACCATCGGCCAATATCTTCAACCGACGAGAGACCATCTGCCCGTTGCCCGATTCTACGATCCCGCCGAATTTGCGTCGCTGAAAGAAGAAGGGTTTGCCATGGGCTTCAGCCATGTCGAATCAGGCCCGCTCGTCCGCAGCTCGTATCATGCGGAACAGCAAGTACCACGGGCGTGACACCGTAGTTGCTGCTAAAGGCCGTCTTGGCAACGTCTGTACCTCACTTGTATACATCTTCTATCTGTGATGGCCTGACGGCGTACTAGCTGTGATTGGTGCCCGCTAGCCTCTACTGATCCGGCCTCTATTGGTCAAGAATATCTACTTTGACGTGGCGATGCCCGCGGCGGATGGGGTATCGACGAAAGTCGGCAAGGTCGAGAGTAAATACCTTGGTTGTGCGTAATGATTCCGCAGCGACAATGACGGAAGCGTCTGCGAGATCCATTGGGTGATCTCCGTACTGTTCCATCAATTCGAAGACTCGCGCCGTCGACGTCTGATCCAGAAACCATAGAGACGCACCGCCATCAAGGACAAAGTCTCGAAGGTAGTCTGCGCCTCTACTGTTTGGTGTCAATAGATGAAAGGCTTCAGTTAAGACAGGGATGGTAGTGAAAAGGGTTTCTCGCGTGGTGCGAAGAATATCTTTGCATTATGCATGTTCGGTATCTTGAGGATCAAACAGCGCAACGAACGGTCCAGTGTCGACGAGGATCATCGGCGAGAGTTTCGACGTAACGCGATTTGCATGCCGCGCCGAATCTCAGTTGAAGGTGCAATTGCATATCCGCCTGGTCCAAGATCAAGACGGCGGTAAATTTCAAACGCGGACTGTTGAGAGCTACGGCCCACTTCATGTTGTAATACCAACACCCCTCGCTTGAGGGCTGGGGACACGGACCAACCTGTTTTCTTCGTCACTTGCTTGAAAACTTTTTCGGTTTCATCGTCCAGACGAACGGTTCGGAGACCCATCATATCTCTCCTTTGGCGAAACGTCATACAGACTGTAATACATCACCCTCTCGTCGTCAACTCAATGTTATGGCTCTGTAGCTAGCACATGATCTGTCCGGTTAGGGTGGCCCGGTAAGGAGGGCCATCATGACACGGGCGACAGTCCTACAGGAGGTGCGACGGATGCGATTTGAAGAGCTGTATGCGCGACGACAGCGGCGAGAACT
>JAOUMR010000083.1 GCA_029881435.1 Nitrospira sp. | reverse complement strand
CATGGTGTTGGTGTTTTTCGCGTATTTCGCGTTGGTCAGTATTGCCGCCGGCATTCTCGTGGTGGCGCTACGCCACCCCGTCCACTGCGCGCTGGCGCTACTTGCCTTACTCTTGCACGTCTCGGGTCTTTTCATCCTGCTGAACGCGGAGTTCCTGTGGGCTGTCCAGGTCATCGTCTATGTGGGGGCCATTTTGGTGCTCTACCTCTTCGTGTTGATGCTGATGAATCTTAAAACTGACGAACGCTATTTTCATCCATCAGCGCTGTATTTTGTGGGACCTTCGGTCCTGGGAGCTGTGTACGTGCTCTATCTCCTTCTGCAGTCTCCGTTCGATGGTGCCAAGGGTACTGCGCCGGCTAGTGTCGTCCTACAAGACGGCGATACTTATGCCGTCGGTATTAAGATGTTCAGCGACCATATTCTGCAGTTCGAGATCGTTGGCATATTTCTCCTCGGTGCCATTATCGGGGCCATTGTCTTGGCCAAGACTCCAAAGGCTCTGGATCCCGAGAAAGAACGGTCATGATTCCGCTGTCTGCCTACACAGCTGTCAGTGCCGTGCTGTTCACGACTGGGCTCCTCGGCGTATTGGTCAGACGCAATTTCATCATTGTCCTGATGTCAGTTGAGATGATGTTGAATGCTGCAAATATCAATCTTGTCGCGTTTTCACACTATCTAGAATCGATGTCGGGGCAATTGGTGGCTCTCTTCGTCATCGCCATTGCTGCAGGTGAAGCCGCCGTTGGGCTCGCGATCATCATCGTGGTTTTCCGAGGCAAGATTTCAACGAATGTCGACGAAATGAACCTTTTAAAGTGGTAGCAAGATGTGGAGCATGGCGAGAATCTTCGTGCACAGTGCGGCATGCCCTCAATATGTTTCCAAGCTAATGCTGCTAGAACTGGCTGCGGAGGGGATGGCCTCCCAACCGAGAGTGCTGAGAGTTATAGGATACCGTGTCTAACCTCACTGATCTGCTGATTAAGCTGATTCCCATTTTCCCGTTGGCGGCGGTCATCGTAAACGGCCTTCTGGGGAATCGCTATTCCCGTGATATGGCTCATCGACTCGCTTGGGGATCAGTGGGCCTTTCGTTCCTCTGCACAGTCGCAGTATTTGCGGATGTCATGCGGACTGGGACTACCCATGAAGTTATCGCGTATCAATGGATTTTTGGGGGAGATCTGACGATTAACCTTGCGTACCTCGTGGATTCTCTCACCTGCGCATGGTTGCTGGTCGTCACCGGGGTGGGTTTTCTGATCCACGTGTATTCCGTGGGCTATATGCATGGGGAAACCGGGTTTACGCGATTCTTTACGTATATGAATTTGTTTATGGTCTCCATGTTGCTGCTGGTCATGGGGAACAACTATCTGGTGCTCTTTATCGGTTGGGAAGGGGTGGGACTCTGTTCCTATCTACTCATCGGCTATTACTATGACAAAGTATCCGCTGCAAAAGCGGCGACTAAGGCATTCGTCGTCAATCGGATCGGCGATGCCGGTTTTCTGGTCGCCATCTTTCTCGTCTTCGTCAACTTTAGGACTCTCGACTATACCAAGGTCTTTGCGCAGGCTGGTCAACTATCTCCAGAGATGGCCACCGCGATCGCCCTGTGCCTCCTTGTAGGCGCAGTGGGAAAGTCCGCGCAATTGCCTCTACACACGTGGTTGCCTGATGCGATGGAAGGTCCAACACCGGTCAGTGCCCTCATCCACGCGGCGACGATGGTGACGGCAGGCGTCTACATGATCGTGCGCAATCATGTGATTTTCGATCTTTCGCCTTTTGCCATGTCGGTGGTGGCATTTGTTGGCGGTGGCACCGCATTATTTGCCGCGACCATTGGGCTCGTTCAGACCGACATTAAGCGTGTGTTGGCTTATTCTACGGTGAGCCAGCTGGGATACATGTTCCTGGGTTGTGGAATTGGTGCCTACACAGCTGCTGTGTTTCACGTCATGACGCATGCGTTCTTCAAAGCCTTGTTATTTTTGGCGGCTGGGTCGGTCATTCATGCGTTATCCGGTGAGCAAGATATCCGAAAGATGGGCGGGCTGAGCAAGCGCATTCCATGGACCCATCGTCTGTTTTTGATTGGTACGGTTGCGATCGCCGGGTTGCCTCCTCTAGCTGGATTCTGGAGTAAGGATGAAATCATGGCCCACGCATTTATGAATCATCACTACCTCCTGTATAGCATGGCCGCGGTTGGCGCACTGATGACTTCGTTTTATATGTTTCGACTGACGTATCTCACGTTCTATGGCCCTTCGAGGATGGATCATCATACCGAGGAGCATGTGCACGAATCTCCCATGGTCATGGTTGCACCTCTGATGGTTCTGGCCTTCCTCTCTGGTGTAGGCGGATTAATCCTTGGGTTCCCCCCAGACCACGGTTGGTTGCATGGCTTTTTGGCTCCGGTCGTTGGAGTTGCGGGTGAACATGAAGCCAGTACGGGGATAGTGTTCCTGCTGATGGGTGTGGCCATCGCGATTGCCATCATCGGGTGGGGACTCGCACATTTCCTGTATGCCGTGAGTCCGGCCACGGCTGATGGCTGGGCGGAGAAGTGTTCGGGGGTATATCGAACACTCTTGAACAAATATTACATCGACGAATTATATGACCTACTTTTTGTGGAATCAGTGAAACGCCTCGGAATGTTCCTGGACTGGTTTGATCGCACCATCATCGACGGGGTGGTGCGCGGTGTGGGGCGGCTCGCCGATTGGGGGGCCTTTGGCTCGACATGGGTTGAGAAGTACATCGTCTATGCCGGCCTGAATGTGATCGGATATGGAAACCATCTGGCAGCTCGCGAAGGACGAAAAATGCAAAGCGGAATGGTCCATCACTATGCTGCCATCATTGTTGCGGGGCTTTTTCTTCTGGCGGTGGTTGTGCAACTTGTAGTTCAGATGTAGGTCGGAAGGCAGACAGACGGTCATTATGCTCGAAGAACTCACGGCTGGGTTTCCAATTCTGTCCTGTATTCTCTTTCTCCCTGTGGTTGGAGCAGCTGTCCTTTGGGTGATCGATGACGAAGATGCGGTCAGAAGTGCTGCGCTCACCATCGCACTCGTTGAGTTTGCGCTCTGTATATTTGTCCTGCTTCGCTTCGTGCCAGAGTCGGCTGCCATGCAGTTCACAGAGCGTGTGCCGTGGATTCCGGCTCTGGGGATCAGCTACCACTTGGCGGTCGATGGAATCAGCGTCCTATTCGTGGGGCTCACGGCATTTCTGACCGTTCTGGTTGTGGTCTACTCGTGGGATACGATTCGCCATCAGGTCAAATTGTACATGATGTGCCTGTTAGCCCTCGAAACGACGACGATGGGTGTGTTCGTCTCGTTGGATTTGATCTTATTCTTCGTCTTCTGGGAGCTGATGCTGATTCCGAGCTACTTCTTGATCAAACTGTGGGGAGGCGGAGCCGAACGTCACCACGCCGCGTTGAAGTTCGTCCTCTATACACTCTTGGGCAGTGTCTTCATGCTAGTTGGAATCGCATTACTGAATATCAATTTCCATGAGTGGGCCTCGTTGCATCATGCCGAGCAGGCGTACTCGTTTGATTTCCTCGACCTGCTGAGCGTGCCAATTCCAGTCAGTCAACAGATGGTCATCTTTTGGCTAATGTTTTTGGGATTTGCATTCAAGGCACCGGTGTTCCCATTCCATACCTGGTTGCCTGATGCTCTCTTAGAGGGACCGATTGGAATGTCCGTAGTATTAGCCGGTCTCAAGCTAGGCACCTTTGGCTTCATGCGTTTCAGTATCCCATTGCTTCCAGACGCGTCAAAAAGTGAGACGGTTGTCACCGTCCTTGTGGTCCTTGGTCTTTGCGCAATTCTCTATGGGGCCTGGATGGCGTTGGTGCAGGCTGATTTGAGGCGTCTGCTCGCTTACAGCAGCGTGAGCCACTTGGGTTTTGTGGTGGTGGGGTTGTTTGCCTTGAATTACCAAAGTCTGCAAGGCAGTTTGCTGACTATGATCAATTTGGGGTTCAGCACAGCAGGGTTGTTTTTTATTGCGGGGTTTTTGTACTCCCGACAGCAGACGACTCAATTGTCCGCCTTTGGTGGAATGGCCAAACAAGTGCCGCTGCTCGCCACGTTCTTTCTTATTATTGGCCTGGCGTCCATTGGGCTTCCCGGGACAAATGGCTTTGTCGGTGAGTTTCTTATTCTGCTTGGGGCTTTTGAGGCGAACTGGTGGTTTGGAGCGGTTGCTGTTTTGGGGGTGATTTTCGGTGCCGCCTATTTCCTCTGGTATTACGAGCGGTCCATGCTCGGACCGCTGGGGACAGCGGTGAGAGCTACCATGAGCGATCTGCAGCTTCGCGAGATGATCATTGCCGTCTCCTTATCGGTCATGATTCTCTGGATCGGGCTCTATCCCTCCCCGTTTCTCCGCATTATGAATGGATCGGTTCAAGCGCTCGTTGAGCGGATTCACCACGATCAGACGGCGGCGATTGGTGGTCCAGAAATCCAACAGAGGAAGTAGGTTCGGGTCATGGGAGAGCACGCACTGCTGTATATCCTCTTCGCTCCATTCCTTGGAGCGTTAGGGTTGATTTTTGTTTCGAATCGTCAACCTCTGCTTGTCCGTGGTATTGCCGCGAGCGCTGCCTTCGTGTCGTTAATCGCTTCGATCTATCTCTTTTATGCGTATGATCCGGTTAAGGGGGGATTTCAGTTTGTCGAAAAACTTGAGTGGTCACGACAGCTCGGCATTTCCTTGCACCTGGGTGTTGACGGCATCGGAACTCCCCTGGTATTGGCTTCAACGATTCTGCTGTTTGCAGGGATCTTTGTGTCCTGGCACATCAAGGATCGTACGAAAGAGTTCTATATTTGGTTGCTGATCCTGGCGGCCGCCACGATCGGCGTTTTTATGTCCCTCGATCTGTTTTTTCTCTATTTCTTCTACGAAATGTCCGTGATCCCAATGTACTTACTGCTGGGTATGTGGGGAAGTCACACCAAGACGTATTTGGAGATGACTGATACCGAGGGGATGAAACGGCGAGATTCCGTCGGCTTTATTTTTAATTTTGGCTCCAACAGCAAAGAATACGCGGCGATGAAATTAGTGCTCTTTCTCTCTGCGTTCGCCGTCATGGCCTTAATGGGCATTCTGCTGATCTATAAATACTCTGGGCTCAACACCTTTGACATCTTGGTGCTTCGTGAGCAGGCCAACCTCATGAATATCCCGGTCCTGGGTACCACGCTGGACAAGATTATATGGGTTTTGGTTTTCTTCGGATTTGCCTCAATCGCTCCGCTTTGGCCGATGCACTCATGGTCTCCCGTTGGTCATGCGGCCGCTCCGGCTGCGACGAGCATGCTTCATGCCGGTGTCCTCATGAAGCTGGGGCATTTTTCCATCATCAGAGTTGCCTTTGAAATTCTTCCGGAAACGACCAGGGAAATGATGCCGATTGCTGCCGTTCTTTGCATGTTCAGCATCATCTACGGAGGTTTTGTCGCTTATTATGCGAAGGACACGAAGTATGTCATCGGCTATTCAAGCTCCAGTCACATGGGCTATGTGTTTCTCGGCATGGCCGCTCTCAATTACATCAGTTTGAGCGGTGCCGTCATCTATATGTTCGCCCACGCCATGGCCACGGGCATGCTGTTCGCGATGGCCGGATGGGTCTACGATCAAACCCATACACGCGACATTCCTTCGCTGGGTGGACTTTCCAACAAGATGCCGTTTATTTCTGCCTGTTTTATTGTGGGGTGTATGGCCTCGATTGGGATGCCTGGCACGGTGAATTTTATTGCGGAGATCATGATTATCGTCGGCAGTTGGAATAAGTACCCATTGCAAGTGGTCGTGGCGATGTTGGGCATTGTGCTGACTCTGGCCTACCTATTTAAGATGATGAGGGGCCTGTTCTATGGGCCGATGAATCAGAAGTACGGCCACGCCCACGACGCGATTTCTACGGTTGATCGTCTGCCGTTGTTGATCATGATCTCAGTCAGCATCGGGTTCGGTATTTTCCCGATGCATCTGTACGATGTCGTTCGCTCTGGGGTAGATCCATTGATCGTGAAGATCACCGAAGTTGTTCCTGTTGCACAATCTGGGGACGGCGCAGGTCCTCCGAGCGCAATAGGTCTCCCTGAGATCGGGACGACGCCCCCGATCGTGGCCAACAAAACTCTGCCCACTCCGATGCTGACTTCACCAGGAGGGAGCGAATGATCTTTTCGCTGAATCTCTCCTTTTCAGATCTGCTTCTTCTCGTGCCGGAAATCTTCCTCACGTGTTGGCTTTGTGTCGTCCTCATCGTGGATTTTGTCTCTCCGCGGCTACCTAAAGAACAGCTGGCGTATCTCAGTGTGGCCGGCCTTGCGATCACACTGGGATGTTTGGCGTGGTTTGACGTCAGTCATATATCCGGCGCGCTATTTGGCAACATGTTTGTACTGGATCGCATGGCGATCTTTTTTAAGGTATTTATTTTGGGAGCCACCATACTCGTGATTCTGTCGTCAGTCGAGTATGTGAATCGGTTCACGTTATTCCGGGGAGAATACTATGTTCTCGTGGTGATGTCGGCGCTTGGGATGATGTTCATGGCGTCGGCCAATGATCTCCTGTCTGTCTTTGTCAGCTTAGAGTTTTCCACGCTAGGGTTTTATGTACTCGTGTCGTATTTACGCGATGACTTGGCCTCCAACGAGGCAGGATTGAAATTTTTTATTCTCGGTGTTTTCGCGGCCGGCCTCTTCGCCTACGGCATCAGCCTCGTTTACGGTGAAACGGGTCAGCTGGTGTTCTCAGAAATGTCTTCGGCACAAGCGACCCCCGGTTTGATCATTGGATTTCTGCTGATCTTCGCCGCCTTAGGATTTAAGATCGGGGCTGTTCCCTTCCATTCATGGATACCTGATACCTACCACGGCGCCCCAACCCCCGTTACTGCCTTCTTGTCGATTGCCCCCAAAGGCGCTGCCTTGGTGATCCTATTCAGGATTTTTCTCGTCGCATTGGCTTCGTTTAAACCGGTTTGGGTGTACTTGTTGGTTGCTGTCTCGATCGTGTCGATGACATACGGAAACATCGTGGCTATCGCTCAACGAAACATCAAGCGCCTGCTTGCCTACTCTGGGATCGCCCAAATAGGAACTGTGTTGATAGGACTGGCGGCAGGAACCAAGATGGGAAGTGATGCCATTCTGTTTTATCTCCTGGCCTATCTCTTTGCGAATCTTGGAGCCTTTGCCGTTGTCATTGCGGTCAGCCAGGCGATCGGAAAGGATGAGATCGAGGATTATCGAGGCCTAAACAGACGCTCCCCGTTTTTGGCCTTTGCCATGTTGCTGTTTCTCTTGTCATTGGCCGGAGTGCCGCCGCTTGCCGGGTTTATTGGAAAACTCTACATCTTTGTCGCTGCAATCAAGGAAGGGCTCTATACTTTAATCACGGTTGGCCTGATCAATATCGTCATATCGATGTACTATTATTTAATTGTAGTGAAGCAAATGTACATCAATGAACCGATTGATCCCTCTCCAATTCGGATTTCCGCCCCGTTAAAAACCGTCATCTATGTTGGTCTAGCGGGGACTTTAGTGATCGGAATTTACCCGCAACCGTTTACTGATTGGGTTGTGGAGGCTACGCTGATGTTTTCTAACTTTGTGACTCCTTCCGCAACGGCCCTTCCCTCAGCGGGACATGTTGGCAGCTAGTTTTCTGCTTCCTCCTCCTTAGAGTTCTGCTACAATTGATTCGGGTGAAAGATCTCTTGGTTCGGATCCCGCACGACAGCTAGCGCGCCGTGGCGGCTTGTCAGCCTGACCCATGGAGTCAACCACAAACCATCAAGCGGAGCCTCCGGCTTTGGCAACCGGGGAGGGGAAACCTCATACGGACAGTCTTCCAGGTTCAAGTGGTTTTAGCCACGTTCGTATGCCATGGTTTGCAAAACTCACCATTGAGCATCGGGTCCTAGCTGGTTTCAGCCTTGTGTTTGTTGGGATCCTGGTTATCACCGCCGTCTCGTATCACAACACCAGTATTCTCCTGTCCAACAGCCGACTCGATGGTCGCAGCCATGATCTCCTTCAGCTTCTCAGTAACATCGATGTTGCCATGAACGAGGCGGAGGATGCGCATCGACGGTATCTCGTCACGGGAGAAGCGTCCTATCTTGAGTCCTATACGAAAGTCGTCCACCAGAAGCCGGCATTCACCACCTATCTTCGTGAATTGACGCGCGGGTCCACAGCACAGGAACAACGAGTCGGCGTTCTAGATCGGATGATGGACAAACAGTTGAACGCCGAATCGAAGGCCATCGCCCTGTTTGAGACAAGCGGGTTTCGATCCGTGAAGAAGATGGCTCTTGAAGGGGCTGGCCGCCGCGAGTTGGGCGTGATTCACCAACTCATTACCGAGATGGATTCAGAGGAACGACAGGCGATGAATGGTCGTGTGGCGGATTCTGCTGTCGGGACCAGGAATACGATCGGGCTATTAGGTATCGGGGCTTTTCTCCAGCTGGTCTTGCTGGCATGGGTCTACTATCTTATTCGGCATGACATTACGGAGCGGCGCCGTGTTGCGGGGGAGCTGCAGCGTCGAGGGGAACTCTTGGAGGCTGCAAACAAGGAGCTGGAAGCGTTCAGCTACTCAGTCTCTCATGATTTACGGGCGCCCTTGCGACATATTGACGGGTATGCGGCTCTCCTGCGCAAATCTGTTGATGAGTCGCTGAACGAGAAAGGCGCACGGTATTTGCTGACAATTTCTGATGCCGCCAAGCAGATGGGACAGCTGATTGATGACCTGCTGGTCTTTTCGCGCATGGGCCGACAAGAAATGCTTCGAACCAATGTTAATCTGGAGCAGTTGATCAAGAGTATCCTTGCGGATTTGCGCCTGGACTTGCAAGGACGGGAGATATCGTGGACAATCGCCCCATTACCTGAGGTCAAGGGCGATCCGGCCATGCTGAGACAGGTATTTGTGAATTTGATCACGAACGCCATTAAGTTCACCGGTACCAGGTCACAGGCTTCTATTGAAATCGGTGTGGACCGTCCCAGCTCTGCAGAGATCGTCATTTTTGTGCGTGACAACGGGGTTGGTTTTGATATGGAGTATGCGCCCAAGTTATTTGGAGTGTTCCAGAGACTGCACCGCGCAGAGGAGTTTGAAGGAACGGGAATCGGTCTCGCGAATGTGCGTCGGATCGTCCATCGCCATGGGGGTCGGACATGGGCGGAAGGCGTTCCAGATAAGGGGGCGACTGTTTTCATTGCGTTGCCAACAAGGAGTAGTGAATCATGAATGCGGCGAAACCAATTCTCCTCGCCGAAGATAATCCACGTGATGCGGAACTTGCTCTTGCTGCGATGGAAGAGGAACATATCTCAGACAAAGTCGTCGTCTGTCGTGATGGGGCTGAAGTGTTGGACTATCTGTACTGTCGAGGGCCGTTCAAGTCACGCCTGAGAGGGAACCCCGCTGTGGTGTTTCTTGACCTCAAAATGCCGAAGGTGAATGGACTGGAAGTCTTGCGTACCATCAAAGCGGACATTAACCTTCGTCCGATTCCAGTCGTCATGCTGACGTCGTCACGAGAAGAACGGGATTTGGCTGAGAGCTATGCGTTGGGAGCAAACGCGTATGTGGTCAAGCCTGTTGAGTTTCACAAATTTCTGTCGGCTGTCAAAGAGCTGGGTACGTTCTGGGGGGTCATCAACGAACCCCCTCCTGAAGGTTCTCGATCCAGTCATCCCCATTCATGACCACGCCGCTACGAGTCCTTCATTTAGAATCTAATCGGCACGTCAGTGCCCGAATTGAGACGATGCTCACGGATGGAGGCATTCCGTGCTTGATACGACGGATCGAGAGCCGCGCTGCCTTTACGTCGATTCTCACTGAAGGTCAAGTCGATCTCATCCTGGCGGAATTCAACCTTCCGTGGTTAGACGGACCGTCGGCTCTTGAGTTGGCTCGAACATTGGCTTCTGATGTGCCAGTGATTTTTGTCTCGACAACCCTTCAGGGGACACAGAGCATCGAACAGCTGGATCGTGGCGCGACGGACTGTATCCCCCAAAATGAGCTAGATCGACTTGTTCCATCGGTCCGGCGCGTACTGCGCGAGCAACAAGAGCGAGCCGCGCGAGCACGGGCCGAGGCGGCACTCTCGGAAAGCGAGGCGCAGTTTCGACAGGTGCAGAAACTTGAGGCAGTCGGTCGTCTGGCCGGAGGGCTCGCCCACGATTTCAATAACTTGCTGACAGTCATTATGGGGCAAAGTCAGGTGCTGCTCAGTGAAATGGATCAGAATGACGCCTTCAGAAGCCGGGTTGAGGAGATGCACAAAGCCGGTGAGCGAGCAAGGATTCTCATTCGCCAGTTGCTCACG
The DNA here is from genome assembly GCA_029881435.1 of Nitrospira sp. Taxonomy (GTDB): domain Bacteria; phylum Nitrospirota; class Nitrospiria; order Nitrospirales; family Nitrospiraceae; genus Nitrospira_D. Next base: position 4,925 of record JAOUMR010000083.1, on the reverse strand, counting down.
TTCAGCAGAAAACAACCCTCTGAGGCGAGGGTGTTGAGCCTGAATACCGTTCTTGCCGATCTTGAACCCATGCTGGGAAGGCTGATTGGAGAGGATATCCGACTCACTTTGAGACCGAGCGTCGATGATCTCAACGTTAAGACTGACCCGGCTTGGCTTGAGCAGGTTGTAATGAATCTAGTCGTCAACGCAAAAGATGCTATGCCAAAGGGTGGAAAACTCCAGATTGAAACTACAGGAGTAGATCTCGATCACGCACCGTTGTACCACATTCGTCCGATCACACCTGGCGCCTACGTTAGGCTTTCCGTCGCCGACAGCGGATGCGGGATGACTCCAGAAGTGCAATCGCATATGTTTGAGCCTTTCTTTACGACCAAAGAGGAAGGAAAGGGAACTGGACTGGGGCTTTCGACCGTGTTCGGCATTGTGACTCAGAGCGGTGGTGGATTGGACGTGACCAGTAAGATTGGGGAAGGGACGCGTTTTGATGTCTACTTGCCACGTGTGGAAACCGAGGTCATGGTCCCATCGGATGAGAATCCAGCAATGCCATCACGAGGGGGGCAGGAAACGATTCTCCTCGTAGAGGATGATGAGGATGTTCGCGCACTGATTCGCGATCAACTTCGTAAACGTGGGTATCGGATTGTCGAAGCGCGAAATGGCGTGGAGGCGTGCCTGGTGGCTACCCCCTACATGAGAAAACTTCAACTGTTACTCACCGATATCGTCATGCCAGGAATGAGCGGCGTGGAACTGGCTCGTAATCTTCTGATGATTAAACCCGAGCTCAGTGTTCTCCTTATCTCTGGCTATATGGATGATGTTGGTGTCAGTGCCAGTGAGCCATCTTGGGCCTACCTGCAAAAGCCATTCACGCCAGAAGCGGTAGCAGACAAAGTGCGCGAAGTTCTCGACCTCAAGTCTTCCACTCAGAAGAGGAGAGGCCACGCATCGGCGGCTTTGCCGTCATCGATTCTGAAGTAGTCCTGATACATGAAGAGACGATACCTATAATCGTTCCGAGGGTGGGCATCTGCAGGAGGTATGATCACGAGACGACATTCGTCACGATGGAGCCTATATGGGGCAACATATCTATTGGTGAGCGCATGCGTGTTCCCCAATCCTAGTTTAGCTGAGGATATCTCATGGGTACAGCTTTCCGATGGTATCAGGGTTTCGGTGTGGAGAGCTGAGGACCAATGCCCTATCGTTCCTCGAATGCTGGTTGTCGATTTGGATCCTGAGCGGACAAAATTTTCCATTCATTATTACGCCCAGGAAGGGCTGTCGGAACCACCTAGAATCGATGAATGGCAGAAACGAACAGGTCACCAGGTGGTATTTAATGCAGGGTTATTCAGAGAAAACTTTGCGTATCTTGGACTTCTCTATAAGGACGGGCGTCCATTGGGAAGCCAACGCCACTCATCGTGGCAAGGGCTGTTTGTCGCCGAACCGTCAGATTCAGGATTACGAAAGGCACGAGTCCTTGATTTGGAATCGGAGGTCTTCGATGAAGGGCGACCACCCTATCGAGAGGCAGCACAGGCCCTTATGCTACTTGACCGAACCGGGAAGGTCCGTGTGCGCGAGACCGGGAAATATGCCTATCAGACGATTGTTGCTGAAACGAAAGCCGGACACATTCTTCTCTTTAAGAGCCTCGGAGTCGTGCGGTTATACGATATCGGTCAGTGTTTCAAGGGGGTATTTCCCGCCGTGCGTCAAGCGATGGCAATGGATGGAGGGTCCTCCTCAGATATTCGCATTTTGGAATCACTTTGGCAGAAAGGCAAGGACACAGAGGAGCTCGCTTCATGGAAGGGGCTGTTCGCCGGAGGCGCCGGTAGTCATATCCCCTTGCCCACAGTGATTGGGGTGAGTCCCAGATAATGATCACCTCTCGAGTGAAAACCGCTATGGTAGTGGCGTGCTTAGCCGTTGGGGGCTGTGCCGATGGCGCAAAAATAGTTCAACAGCATGACACCGGTGGGGTTGTCATCTATCCATTTAAGGAAGGACAGGGGCCCATCCTTTCCTCGTTTCGAAAGGACGCGCTCGACCTCATGAAAGAGAAATGTACCGGCAGGTCTTATGCCATCGTTCGTGAGGGAGAAGCGAAGGGGCGCTCTCGTGTGGTGAGTCCGCTCGATGGAGCTCAAGAACTTGTCGATGAGCGGCGGTGGGGAATTCAGTTTGAGTGCAAATGAAAAGAAGGTAAGGTATGGTTATCCGCGCGAGGGTGACACTACGCCTGGCTCATTGTCTGCATGAGATCTTGAATAGTTAAGAGACTCATAAGCCGAACGCCCTCTTTCTCGAGCCGAGCTTTTCCGTCTTGTTCCTGACGGTCCACAATCACTAAGGCATGATCTACACGAAGCCCCGCGTCCCGCGCGACCGCTACCGCTTTGAGCAAGGACCCACCGCTCGTGAGGACATCATCCACGATCAACGCCCGATCACCATGAGTGATGCTGCCCTCGATCAACTTTCCTAATCCATGGTCTTTAGCCTGTTTACGGACGACAAAGGTTCTCCACAGGCGTTGCCGGGATGCAGCACAGCCGAAATCGGAAATGGTGATGGCGATCGGAATCGCTCCGAGTTCCAGCCCACCCAAACAGTCAAATTCAATTCCTGCAATGGCCTCGTATGCAAGTTCAGCCACTAGGCGACGAGCTTCTGGATGCGCCATGAGAGCACGGCAATCGACGTAGAAAGGGCTGATTTCGCCGGATGCGAGCTTGAATCCCTTGTCACGATCCCATTTAAAGGATTGAGTGTCATGGAAGGCTTTCGCCAGTTGCTCTTGAAGTGTCACTTGCCGTTCTCCGCGATACTGGAACCCAGACCGTCGGGCATTTTACACCGACGGAGCAGTTCATGACAGAGTTATTCATTGGTTCGCGTCGCATACGACGGGGGAGCACCTCTGGATTTGTGCAGCCAATGTGTTGGCGACGTGACCCAAGTCAAATGGCCACGCATAACGAAGCTCAATGGTGCGATGTTGTAGCCGAAGATGATCGAGAATTTCAGGAATCTCGATTTCCGAATGTGAACCGCCTAATGTGAACCGCCTGGTGTGAACATGGTCGTTGTGACGGTAATGGACGTGGCCCCTTGCTTGATCAACGACTCGACTGATTCCTCTAGTGTCGGTGCGCAAAACTCGTTGTAGGCTATGGCAAAGAATTGCCCATCGCGCTGCGCTTTGTTCGACACCAGCTTGGTAGGGGTCTCTCTCTGCGGTTCTCGGCCAGTGGCGGATCTTGGCATCGAGCTCAAGCTCCTCCGGGGACGGAGGAATGTTCGGCGCACGCCCCTGCACCTCCAACCGTTTCAATCGAGTCACTAAATCCTGAGGGCACCCCTTGGGAATGCCACCATCACGGTAGCTCCCCAAGTTCACGCCGCTCGGCGGATCACTGTCGTTTCAGGAAAGATCGCCTGGAGAGCGGAGTCCAGCGTCACATGGTGAAACGGATAGCCGGCCTCGAAGGCTTTTCTTGGAGTCACTCGTTGGCCCGTGGTCATCAACGATCCCAATTCTCCCAGGGCCAGCTTCAAGAGGAATTCCGGCACGGGGAACCACGATGTTCATCGAGTTCTCCCCCGGCAGAGCCATCGACAGATATCGTCAATCATGAGCTTGTCTTCCTCTCGCGGTGTGACTCCGATCATTGACTCATCTGAAGCAACAGTATTGTGAAAAAGACCTGTTGATTAACCCTGAACAACTGGTTCAGAAGTTACTCAAGCGAGGTGACTGTTGAGCTCATTGCTTATCCAATTTGATCGGCCCACGCACGCACCAGGCTGGATAGGTGTATATCCTAATGAAGCTGAGTACATTGCCTAGGAAAGCGTCCACATACTTGGCATAAGATGGCTGGTTACTTTCTGGGACCACCGTCCAATATGCTGTGGGCTGAATGTTCAAGAATGGATGCCCGGGTGGGATATTTGGGATGGGAGAGTCAACAGCTGGCCCCACTAGGCTACGCATTTCGGCTGGTGCGGGCAGCCGCCAGCCTTTTTGGCCTCCGGTGTCTCTGGTAACGCATGTAGAACGGGCTTCATTCCAAGTTATGGCTGTTGGCCGAGGAGCGATCTCCCATATCAGGTCTGTATCCGTATCAAGTACTGCATCATTGTTAAATTCCGGCAAGATTCTAAATCGGTGATCCGACGCGTGCGCCTGTTGCCAGTTATCGATGATACTAGCAATTAACACGTCTTTCTGAGTTACCGGGCGGTTCCAGAGTTGGTAGAGAACCAGGCACGCAACTCCACTAACTGTAAGAAGAGCTAGTTTAAAGGCCAAGTTTCTCGATATCATATTAATCGGAATTGCGAGAGGGTGATACGAACTCTATTGTTTTTATCCTACGCTACGACCGAAGGGGCGATCAATGTCGGATTTCTTTCCATCATCGGCAAGAAGATTTGAGGTGTGCGGGCTGTGCTTCAGGGTGTTGCGTCAAATTAGTGAGCTTGTAAAGAGGCCGAGTAACCCATTGATAATTAAACCTGAACAGCGATCGTGGAAGCTCGTCATTGATAGGGCGACGGGGGCCTTCTTATCACCCGGCATGATCAGGATAGGATCAAGAATAAGTCTAGGAAATGGTACAGGGTGTTGAATTGGGATGTTTGATTGGAGTAGAATTTCTTTGAGCGTGAGAGAAAGGGGAAGACTAATTTCCCAGGTATCTGTTGTTCTATACATCACATCGTTAGTATAAAGATTAGTTTTTAGCGGAAGGAGGGCTAGACCATGGCAAGTGATCGCGGGTATGACATCTCGCAGTGGTACGACTCGAAGCCGGTGAAGATCGGCTGGTTTGCGATGTTGGCAATCGGGGTGTTTTGGGTGCTGTATCAGCGGGCGTTTGGGTACTCCCACGGGT
>JAOUMR010000011.1 GCA_029881435.1 Nitrospira sp. | reverse complement strand
TCGTAGGGACGGAAGGTGCGGTCCAGCATCAAGGGGCCTCCATGGCATGGGTCGGGTAGAACAGCTGATAGCCCATCTGGAGATTCTCTGCAAGAGGGGGGCGATCAATATCGGACAGGCTCCTAGCATTGGAGATGTGATTGAAGCGGACTCCGGCGTTCAGCGCCCATGGTGCGGTCAGATCCCAGCTGGCGCCTACACCACCCCAGACCAGAAAGTTGAAATCCGATCCCTGCTCAGGAATGCGGCCGTCGAAATTTGTCCAGAGCGGGCCCCCACCGCCTTCGAGATAGGGCTTCAGTCGGTCGAACGAGGTAAGCGTATAGACAATCTTCGGCGTGACTCCTACGCCATATGCGCTGGTCGGTTCCGCAATCCCTAAGAATGCCGCTTCAACCCCCAGAGCGACTGAGCCACTCCACCACTCATGCCCGATTGAGTCCGTTAACGCTATCTGCCACGATGGATGCACAGCCACTCCGTTTAGCTTGGATGACTGTGTATCTATCACTCGCACCGGCAGCATTCCGCCGACAATGACGCCGACTGCCTGTCTTCCAACCCATGTCGACGGTGTCTCCTCTGCCATACCTGGTGATAACCAGGCCAAACCCGGGCAGAAATAGTGCCCCTGCACACACCCAGGTCATGCGCATGCAGAGTCACGCATGTGCCCTGACGCAGGTGGTGCTTCAATGAAGCGAGACGGCATGAGGTAGTATACACATGTGCGTGTACTGAACGACCGTTTTATCAGTCTCGTGGTTCATGCGGGACTGAACAGAGACTCTTGATTGCCTGGAAGTACGCGAATAGAAGGAGCTGGAACTCGTTAGCCCGCTTCGCGGTAACCGCAATCTTGGTTGCGACATTGCACACTCCGGCCGTCCTGCTTGCTGACTTTCTCCACGAGGAACGGAGCCTGACACGTCGGACAGGCCTTCGGAATGGGACGATCCCACAGCGCATACTCGCACTTGGGATAGTTGCTGCAGGCAAAGAACGAACGCCCCTTCTTGGTCCGTTTCTGCACGAGGTCGCCACCACAGTCCGGCTGCGGGCACTTCACACCCAAGGCCAACGGCTTAGTCGTCTTACACTGTGGATAGGCGGAACAGGCGATGAACTTCCCGAAGCGACCGGTCTTGACCACCATTGGGCTACTGCATTTATCACAAACCTGATCGGTGGTGATTTCCTCTTTGGGGACGATTTTAATCGTGCCATCCGGCAACTTTTCGAAGTTCTGGGTATTCTTGCAAGGAGGATCATCTTTGTACGCCGGGCAAGCGAGAAATTTTCCGTTTCGGCCCCACTTGATCTCCAACATCCGGCCGCACTTCTCGCAGGGAATGTCGGTTGGTGGTTCGACCGTATCTTTTGGACCGGGGATCGTCTTCGCGCGTTCCATTTCTCTGGTGAACGGCGTATAGAAGTCGCGCACCGCCGTGACCCACTGCTTGTTCCCCTCTTCCACTTCGTCGAGTTGTTCTTCCAGTTGCGATGTAAAATCCACATTGATAAGCTCAGGGAACCCCTTCATGAGGAAATCGTGGACGGTTTTCCCTGTTTCAGTCGGCACCAACCGTCCTTCGGTTTTTTCCACGTACTTCCGATCCTGGATCGTCGAAATAATGGCGGCGTAAGTCGACGGCCGCCCGATTCCTTTTTCCTCCAACTCTTTGATCAAGAGCGCTTCGTTGTATCGCGGTGGGGGCTGCGTGAAATGTTGTTTGGACAACATCCCAGGAACGGTTTGCCCTTCCTGCTCGATCAACCGTAACTGTTCGCCTTCAGCCAATGTCGGCAGCTGACGCTCGTCGTCATCCACCTCCTGATCGGCCTTTGGTTTCTGCGATGGCAACTCCTTATCAACGCCTTCCATATACACGATCGTATGGCCAGGGAACTTCACGACGGTTCCGGTCGAGCGAAACATATAGCGCTCCTTCGTCCCAACCGGTGCTGAATCGATCCGGGTCACGTCCAAAATGGCCGGCACCATCTGCGAGGCAATGAATCGATTCCAAATCAGCTTATAGAGATTGTATTGATCATGATCCAAGTATTGACGAATCGATTCGGGGTCGCGCGCTGCCGAAGTCGGCCGAATCGCCTCATGGGCTTCCTGCGCGGCTTTTGACGTCTTGTAGACATTCGGTGTCCCCGGGAGATAATTAGCTCCGAATCGCGACTGAATCACCTCGCGCGCATCGGTCATCGCCTCGTTCGAAATACGAGGCGAATCGGTTCTCATATAGGTGATCAGACCGGTCGCCCCTTCGGCGCCGATTTCGATCCCTTCGTAGAGCTGCTGCGCGAGAGTCATGGTTTTCTTTGGTGAAAAATGCAGTTTCCGTGCGGCTTCCTGCTGCAGGCGACTGGTGATGAACGGAGCGACGGGGTTCCGCTTTTTCTCACGGCGCTCAATTGACTGGACAGCGAATGACTTTCCCTGAATATCGGCGACGACTCGACTGGCCTGTTCGCCATTTTCAATCGACGCATCCTCGCTGTTGATACTGTGGAGCTTCGCCTCAAACGACGGCGGATTGGCCCCAGCCAGCAGCGCGGTAATCGACCAGTACTCTTCAGCCCGGAACGCCTCCCGTTCTGCTTCTCGTTCGCAAATTAACCGCATGGCAACCGATTGCACACGCCCCATGCTGAGTCCACGACGAACCTTGTTCCAGAGCAACTGACTCCCTTGGTAGCCGACAATACGATCCAAGATCCGGCGGGCCTGCTGGGCATTGACCAACTTCATGTCGATCTCGCCAGGCGATTGTAACGCCCGCTTGATGGCGGACTCGGTGATCTCGTTGAACAAAACCCGGAAGATCTTGCCGTCTTTCTTTTTCTTCTTCGATTTTCCGAGCAGCTCTTGCTCAAGATGCCATGCTATCGCTTCGCCTTCACGATCGGGGTCCGGCGCCAGGAATATCTTGTCCGCCTCTTCTGCCTTCTTCTTAATCTCAGCCAAGACCTTCGACTTCCCTTTGATCGTGACGTACTGCGGTTCGAAATCGTGCTCGAGATCGACGCCTAACTTGCTTGTCGGTAAATCTTTGATATGGCCCACCGACGCCATCACCGTATAGCCACGGCCCAGATACTTGGTGATAGTTCTCGCCTTCGTCGGCGACTCAACGATGATTAACGATTTTCCCATGCGTACTCCGGCTATCTCTGAAGAAGTCTACCATCCGTATCAAATCTTGGGGATTCGTGCAACTAGAATGGCAGTCGGCGACAATTGTCAGGAGATTAGGACCCATATATGCCTGCACACAAAATGGATTCGATTACCCACTCAATCAATAGGGTGAGCCATCCTCACCGCGATCTGATCATGACGCTCGTGCAGGGCTTTGAGCATTGGACTACAGACGAATGTATTGTTGCCCCGGCAACTGACGAATCCGTCCGCTCAATTCTAAGGACAGCAGCGTCGCCGACACTTGCGCGGCGCTCAACCCTGTTTGCTCAATGACCGCATCCACTGATCGTGCCTCATAAGACAACGCCTCGTACACCAACAGATCGTCTTGCCTGAGTGTTGCCTGCGCATCGAGCGGTGCGGCATCAAGTCGCATCATGGCCCGTTGACGCGCATCGATTTGTGGAAGAATCTCATCGAGAATATCTTGTGCTCCCTCGATAAGCTTCGCTCCCTCCTTAATCAGGCGATTCGATCCTCGGCACGCTTCCTCCTTGATGGACCCTGGGATGGCGAACACCTCTCGACCTTGTTCCAACGCAAGCCTCGCCGTAATGAGCGAACCGCTGTTGGTTGCGGCTTCGCTCACCAGCACACCCAACGAAAGGCCGCTGATGATCCGATTCCTTCGTGGGAAGTGATGACTGTGCGGTGCCGCCCCAATCGTCAACTCCGAGATGACGACCCCATGCGACTCGATGCTCCGACGCAGTGCCTGGTGTTCCGATGGATAGGTTCGGTCGATACCGCACCCCAGTACGGCGATCGTACGTCCTTTTCCGGCCACTGCGCCTCGATGCGCAGCCGCATCGATTCCCCGCGCTAATCCACTAACGATTGTGACACCGCGCTCTGACAGGTCTTTGGCAATCTCCTCGGTGAGAATCCTGCCGGACGCGGTCGCCCGTCGGCCACCCACAATCGCAATGGCCACGTCGTCCTGCGGAGTCAACGTCCCGCTCATGAACAGCAACGGTGGCGGATCAGGAATGGCCCGGAGCCGAGATGGATAGGATGGATCAAATACCGTGAGTGTTCGGATGTTGAGGCGTTCAACGATCTTCACTCGGTGCTCAATCTGCCGACGGATATTCGGATCAGGTCCTCGCCGTATGGACTCAGCCACTTCCAGGCTGCAGCCGGCGCAGAGCAACTGATCCGTGGTCCCCGCGAGAGTGGTCTCGGCCGAACCCAACGCGTGGATCAGTTTAAGAAGCGTACGATCTCCGACACCGTCAATGGCTTGGAGCGTAAGCCACGCAGTCAATGATGCTTCATCCATCTGGGTCTCGCTGAAATGATAGGAGATTCGCCTCAGCCGGATGGCAGAACCTTGGCAATCACTCTCCTGGCGGGAAAGGACGGCGAGCGCGGCACCATACTAAAGAACGACCAGATCGTATTGTTCAAGATGCAACTGGCTATCCGGGGTGATGATGATCTTTGCCGAACAATCCCGTTCCAGTACTTCTATTCCATTGCGTTCTTCATCTTGCAGCAATTCCGCCACCGTCGGATGGGCTCCCACAACGATACGTTGTTGATCTGAAGCGGGCTCAATCCGTCGAATCTCCCGAAAGATTTCGTACACCACAGTCGTCGGAGATTTCGTATATCCACGACCTTCGCAGTAGCGGCAGGGCTCTGACAGCGAGCGCAAGAGATCCTCCCGAACACGCTCGCGAGAAATCTCGATCAAGCCAAGATCCGAGATTCTGGAGATTCTCGTCCGTGCCTTGTCTGACGCCATGGCATCCATCAGCGCATGGTAGACACGATCTCGATTCTTTTCACGCTCCATATCAATGAAATCGACGATGATAATGCCGCCGATTCCACGCAACTTGAGCTGATAGGCCACTTCTTTCGCCGCTTCGAGATTATTCCGCACGATGGTCTCTTCTTGATCGCGCTTCCCCACAAAGCGCCCCGTATTGACGTCGATCACAGTCATAGCCTCGGTATGATCGATGACCAAATAGCCACCCGACTTGAGCCACACTTTCCGGCTCAAGGCGCGCACAATTTCCTGCTCAACTCCCAAATGATCGAACAACGGCTCTTCCTTGTCGTAGAAATGAATCCGTGCCGTTTGTTCAGGAGAAAAGCGCTGCACAAACCCTCGAATAGCCTCGTATTCCACCCGTGAGTCGATCCAGAGTCGATCAACCTTTTTCCCGAACAAGTCCCGCACCACCCGGAAGCTGAGGCTCAAGTCCGAATGCAGCAGCGCAGGAGCGGGTGATTGTTCTCGCTTCGTCAACACGTCCTGCCAGAGCACGTGCAGAAAATCGACATCTGATTTGAGTTCGTCCTCTTTGACACCTTCGCTGACTGTCCGCACGATATACCCAAAGCCCTGGCGCCGAACTCGGCGCATGATCTCCTTCAACCTGGCCCGTTCTTCATCTCGCGGAATGCGCCGCGACACACCGATATGGTCGACGTTCGGCATAAAAACGAGGTAGCGTCCCGGTAGCGAAACGTAGGTCGTGACTCGGGATCCCTTGGTGCCGATCGGCCCCTTCGAGATCTGCACCATCAGTTCCTGGCCCTCACTCAGCAGCTGTTCGATAGGTTTGGCGCTCTGACGCTTGGGTCTGAGGATGTCCGAATCTTTTTCGTCTTCTTCCGCATCAACCAGCAAATCGCCAGGCTCTGCATCCTCCAGCAGGTCAGAGACGTGCATGAACGCCGCCTTTTCCAGACCGATATCCACAAATGCAGCCTGCATCCCCGGCAGCACCTTGGCGACTCGTCCCTTATAAATGTTTCCGACAAAATCTTTATGCTTGGCACGGTCTCCAAATAGATCGGTGACCACCCCGCCATCGAGGACCGCCACTCGAGTTTCCTCGCGCGCGACTGTTATCGCAATCTCAACTCCCATCCTGACTCCTTTGATCTGAAAGCCGCCGGGACATCGGGATTGCGATGGACGCGAGCTCATGCTCAGGTCCGGCGTTCACTCCACCCGTGCCTTCCGTCGGCTCTCGGTAGTATGTGCTCCGAAAGACAGATGCTCGCGGCCCTACCTTGCCGGTGTTCACTCAATAAAACAGGCTCAACCGCTTCCGCTTGATATTCAGCAATAAGCCTAACGATGCCATGGTCATGACGGTAGCGCTTCCACCGTAACTCACCAAGGGCAAGGGTATGCCGACGATCGGAAACATTCCAGCCGTCATCCCAATATTGACCACGATACAGAAACACAGCATCGCCACGATTCCGACAGCAAGCAACGCGCCCAGCTGATCTTTCGCTTTAGATGCAATCTCCAACGAGAGCCAGATTAATCCCACAAACAGCCCTAGAAGGATCAAGACACCCAGAAATCCCCATTCTTCTGCAAAGACGGCAAACACGAAATCGGTATGTCCCTCGGGCAAAAACTTGAGCTGGCTCTGCGTCCCGCCATGGAGTCCTTTGCCCAAGAGCTGACCAGAACCGATGGCGATCCTTGATTGCAGGGCATGATAGCCTTTTCCGCCTGGGTCATAGCCGGGGTCGACGAACGCCATAATGCGCTGTCGCTGATAATCATGCAAGGACCCCCAGACCCCCTCCCAGGCAAATGGGAAGAGCATGATTCCAAATAATAGAATAAATCCAATAGCTTGAGAGCGAATCCCGACCATAAGAAGCATGGCGGCATAGATCGCCACAAAGCTCAAGCCGCTCCCGAGATCTGGTTGCTTCAGGATAAGGAGAAGACCAGGCAATACCAAGAGTCCCGGCACGATGACGCGCTGCAGCCATCCTACACGAGGGGCTTTCGAGTAATAGTGCGCCAAGACCAATATGAGAATAAGCTTGGCGAATTCAGACGGCTGGAAACTGAACGGGCCCAACGCGAGCCATCGTTGTGCCCCCTTACTCGTTCGTCCTTCGAAGAGGACAAAGATCAACATTAACAGAATAAACACGTAGGCGGGATACGCAAACCGGGCAAGCTGGTGATAGTCCGACGCCCACATGACGAGGAAGGCTGCCGCACCCAATCCGATCCACATCAACTGTTTGAGATAATAGGGAGTGAGCCCCTTGTGCTGCCCCTGCGTCACGCTATAAATAGACACCACTCCAATCGCCAGAATAGCGAGAATCAGGCTCCCATAGCGCATATCGAAGCCGTCGAGACCGCGATGCTCAGTCAATCGCTCAATCATGACTCTGTGAATGAACCCTCATCATGTCGGCTCACAGCAGGTAATCCCGATGTGACGACAGGAGACTGTGAGGGCAGTTGCATGTACGCTTCAATAACTTCTTTTGCGAGCGGCGCCGCCGTGGCCCCGCCATGTCCCATATGCTCAGCCAACACCACCACAGCAATTTTAGGCGATTGCACCGGCGCGAAGGCGACGAACCAAGCGTGATCGCGAAACTTCTTGGGAATATCTTCCTCTGGCCCTGGTCGGAGCGCGGCCACCTGCGCCGTCCCCGTCTTCCCGCCGATTGTCACGATGGAGGACTTCGCTCTTGTCGCGGTTCCCTTCGTGACGACGTCAGCCAAGGCATCCTTGATGATACGGAACGTCTCCGGTTTCGCGTTGATTTTTCCACGAGGAACGGCCGGCAATTCTTGGAGGTTCCCCGTCGCTCGATCCATGACTGCCTGCACCAGACGAGGACGATAATTGACCCCATCGTTGGCAACGGTGGCCATCATGCTGGCCATCTGTAACGGTGTCACCGTCACAAAGCCCTGTCCGATGGCTGCCGAAATGGTCTCACCCGGCAGCCAAGATTCTCGCTTGGCCTTTTGCTTCCAGGCAGGAGACGGCATGATCCCGGATCGTTCCGATGGTAACTCCACGCCCGTTGCCCGTCCAAGTCCAAAGTCCTTTCCAAATTCTGCCATCACATCAATGCCCATACGCTGACCGACCGAATAAAAGTATACGTCGCAGGAATGGACCAGGGCCTCGTGTAGATCGACGTACCCGTGCCCGCCGGCTTTCCAGTCCCGATAGACTCGTCTGCCGAACCGATATCCACCGGTACAATGAACCGTACTGGACGGCGCCATGGTCTTCGTTTCCAGGGCAGCGACAGCCATCGGAATCTTAAAGATGGAACCAGGGGGATACTGCCCCTGAGACGCACGGTTATTCAGTGGACGCCCTTCATCCTGCACAATTTCAACCCATTGCTTTGAAGTCAGTTCTCGCGACAGAATATTCGGATCGAAGGCGGGCCGGCTGGCCATGGCAAGGATGTCACCGTTACTCGGATCGAGCGCGACGATGGCGCCTTGTTCTTCACCTAGCAGATCTTCGGCGAGCTTCTGAAGCCGGGCGTCGATCGTGAGATAGAGGTCGTTTCCAGCCTCCGGCCTTTCAACCACCGCGGCTTTCTTGACGTGACCCACTGCGTCGACTTCCACACTCTTTTGGCCGGCCATGCCTCGCATATGCCGATCATAGGATTTCTCAATCCCATATTGCCCCACAATGCTGCCTTGGTGAAGATCGCCAAATTCTGGCTTCTCAAGTTGATCCGCTGAAATTTCTCCCACATACCCCAGAATGTGTGCTGCAATCAGACCGCCCGGATAGTTGCGTTGCGACTCGACCTGAATCATGACGCCGGGCATGTCAAGCCGACGAGATTCAACGAGCGTGGCATCACGCAGAGTCATCCGGTCTTTGATTTTTCGTGGAAGCAGCTTACTGCCCCTGGTCTCCAATTTTTTTCTCACGACAGTGGGGTCCAAGCCCAGCAGTTCAGTAAGCTGGTGAATCAAGACTTCGCGATCCTTCACGTCTTCCAGCGTCACATAAAGACTGAAGCTCGACACATTATTGGCGAGAAGGATGCCATTCCGGTCATAGATCAGGCCACGAGCCGGCTCAAGCAAGACCTGCCTGGTGCGATTGTTTTCCGATAAATCTCGATAGTACGGCCCCTCAAGAATTTGCAAATGCCAGAGGCGAAGGCCCAATAGCCCCACCACCAACAACAGCCCCACACGCAGCCCCAAAAGCCTACGATGGAGGTCGCCAAACTCTGTCTCGGGATAATTCGTCGGTACCATGCGGAATTCCTAGATCCGATATTCAGAGACCCACTGCTCAAGACGAAAATGACTGCTGATCAGCCAGTAGACGGCTCCGCCGATGATCGCATCAAGAGCGGCTTGAGGCAGCACGATGGTCCAAAGAGCCCACCACCAATTTTGTTGCGCATTGAGCTGTAACGCGAAGGGCGTGATAAGCCCAACCAGACAAGAGATGGCGAGTAGCCCTACCACCAGCACAGCGGGGCTCAGATAGGCAACCTGCCGACCGGCGAGGCCCGCGATAAACCCTACGGCCCCCTTGATAGTAGCTGCCGAAAGGACATCTTGAGCGGAAAATAGACTCATCGCCCAGCCCACAGCCAGACCGACCAATAATCCCTCGAGCTCCCCTCCAAAGAGTCCGATGAGGCATACCGCCACAAAGCCGAGATCCGGCTTCACCCCCCACAAGCTGACGTGGGGCAGTAGCACGGACTGAATTGAAACAATTGCGGCGATGAGAGCCATGTAGAGCAGCGTTTTCACGATTTTGGCTTCGGCGCTCCAAGACGCTCTCCCTCTGTGGGAAATAAGGATGGGAGGATGACCAGTACCTCCTCCACGCGGTTCGGATCAACCTCAGGAGAAAGTTCTGCAGATTGGAACAGCGCTTCGTCCTCTTTATCGATTCTCGAGATGGTGCCGATCGCCAGACCACGAGGAAACCCTCCAACCAACCCGGACGTGACGACCCGATCACCGGGTCTCGCAGTGGACAACAACGGAATGTACTTGAGCCTAGCCACGCCGTGCGTGGTCCCTTCAACAATGCCCTCGTCTCTTGTCCGCTGGATCAAACCGGCGATCGCATTGTTGGGGTCCGTCAGGAGCAGCACCACAGCGGTGGAAGACGTCGTCTTCACAATCCGACCAACGACTCCGGCTGGAGTGATCACGCCTTGGTCCGACTGCAGCCCATCTGAGGTCCCCTTGTTCAGGATGATCGTCTTGTACCAATTGCCGGTGTCGCGGCCGATCACTTGAGCGGCGACGAGAGTCGACAGCGCTTGTTTCTTGAATTCCAATAAGGCCGCGAGTCGTTCCGTCGCCGCCGCCGACTCTCGTAGCTGTGCGTTTTGTTCCTGGAGAAGGTCCATCTCCCTTCTCAACTGCCTGTTGTCTTCTTCAACCCCCTGGAGCGCCATGTACTGGCTCCACACGTCGGCAATCCGATCATGGATGCCGGCGACGGCTTGGAGAGGCCAGCTGACGATCCACCCAAATGGACTTCCTACCGTTTGGAATACCGTTTGGAGTTGGCCCGGCAACAGGAGGAAACCGAGGACAAGAATGACAGCAAGCGCAAGGGCTACACGCCGGGCGCTGTAGGAGAGGCGGAAATTGACCATCCGCATGAGGGATGGCATCTTTACCGAAGGTTATTTGCTTGCGACATGACCGATACTTTCCGAAGGAGATCCAGCTCGTCCAATATCTTGCCCACTCCCAACACCACGGAGGTGAGCGGATCGTCCACCGTAATGATCGGCAAGTTCGTTTCTTCGCGAAATCGCGTGTCCATCCCTTTGAGGAGGGAGCCGCCTCCAGTTAAGACGATTCCACGATCGATGATATCCCCGGCCAACTCTGGCGGGGTGTTTTCCAGTGCGATCTTGATGGCATTCACGATTGTCCCAATAGGTTCGTGCAGCGCTTCACGAATCTCCGCGTCGTCGATAACCAATGTCCGTGGAATACCCGAGATCAAATCGCGCCCCTTGATCATCATGGTTTTCCGCTCTTCAAACGGATACGCGGAGCCAATCTCAAACTTAATTCGCTCCGCCATATGCTCGCCGATCAATAAGTTATATTTCTTCTTAATGTAATTCATGATCGCTTCGTCCATGCGATCACCGGCGACTTTGACGGATTCACTGTACACGATCCCGCCCAGAGAAATGACGGCGATGTCCGTCGTTCCGCCCCCTACATCGACCACCATGTTGCCCGACGGTTCCGTGATCGGCAGTCCAGCCCCGATCGCCGCCGCGACGGGCTCTTCAATCAAATAGACTTCTCTGGCCCCAGCCAATTCAGCGGAATCGCGAACCGCCCGTTGCTCTACCTGGGTAATTCTGGACGGCACACCGATGATGATGCGCGGGCGGACAAAGGCGCTTCGGTTGTGGGCTTTTCGGATGAAATGTTTCAGCATCTGCTCGGCCATTTCGAAGTCGGCGATCACGCCCTCCTTCATTGGCCGAATCGCTACGATATTCCCTGGCGTTCGTCCGAGCATTTTCTTGGCATCGGCTCCGACGGCCAGCACCTTCTCGCTTTTCTTTTCAACCGCGACGACAGAGGGCTCGTTGAGCACGATGCCCTTCCCGTGGACGTACACGAGGGTTGTCGCGGTACCTAAGTCAATTGCTAGGTCGTCGGAGAACCAACCGAACACATCTCCCGGGAACCCCACGGCGTCTCTCCCTTCATCTTGGCTGGACGAACTGCTGTCCAACCGGTGTGCTTGGCGAATGCCTTACTCAGTCTGGAACGGCGAGCTGCCCGGCATCCAATACTTGGGTCCTGGCCACTTCGTCGCCCAACCGACGACCCTGCTCATTCCCAATGATCAAAAAACTCTCGAACGCGAAAATGGCCAGAGACACGAGCCATCCGATGTAGGGGATGGCATATGCGATCTGTGCTCCACCCAGCGGTAGATTCCGAATGATGGATTCGCGGAAGCCGACCGTGCCTCGACCATCCAATCGCATGGTTTGCAAGCCCACCAACCGCTTGCCGATACTTTTCCCACCCGCAAACCCATCGGCAATCAAGATGTAGGCCAGACCGGATAGAAAGCCGACCTGAGGAGCAATTTCGCCTGCGGCGACCACGATAAACAGATCGATCAACTTCGCGATGAATCGATTCAGGACATGGGCCTTCGGATAGACCTGTGATGCCGGCAACGTCGAGGTTAGCCCCTCCCCTATCAAGGAATCTCCTTCTAATTTGTCGCAAATTATAACAAAACGAATCATCTTGCACAAACAAAGACCGAATCTTTTTTATAGGTTTCTTTTCAGGTCTACACCGGGCCGGTTCACCACCTTCTCAAAGCCTGGACGGTGGGTATCCGAGCACCAGGAACGTGTTTTTCAGGCTTTCCCAAGCAATGAGGGATGCACCGCACTTGCCTTCTACCCTTTGCATCAGTAAACTACCACTCTTTCGAGGAAGGGGCCGAGATGATCAAGACAATACGGGATGCGGCGCACAACTATCCCTGGTTGCTCAAATCCATCATGATTACTTTGGCCGCGGCCTTCGTCATTACGATGGGTTGGTGGGGATTCGGAGAAGACGCCGGTGGACTTGTCGCCAAGGTTGGAGAGCAAACCGTTTCCCTCGATGAATTCAAACGAACCTATGAGAATATGCGTCGCATCTACAAGGAAAATGTCACCAGTGACTTCAAAGAGGAGGAGTTCAAGGAGTTCGTGGTCGGGCAACTCGTCGAGAGTCGCGTCTGGATCATCGCTGCCGAAGAGATGGGCGTGAGGGTTTCCCAAGCGGATTTGCGCGAAGCTATCATGCAAACTCCGGTCTTCCAGAAGAATGGGGCTTTCGATCCAGAGTTATACCAGCGCATCCTGGCTGCCAACCATTTGACACCGGCTTCGTTTGAAGCGATTCAACACCAAGAAGTCCTGGCGAATAAAGCTCGAATGATCGTGCGGGATTCTGTCGCGCTGACCCCTGCGGAGATCGCCGAAGGACAATCCCTCATGACGAGGCCGCAAGATTCCGATCCCACCAAGGCAGTCGAAGCCAAACAACGAGTGATGGATGACATGCTGTTGCAGAAACAGCAACGGGCCTTAGTCTCATTCCAACAGTCCATGAAAGCCAAGTTACCCATCACCATCCGCAGGGAACTGCTGTAAAATTCTCACTGCTTTTCTTGAGTCAGAATGGACTAGCTGGCGGCTAGAGGATCAACATCGCGTCGCCATAGCTGTAGAAGCGATATCGTTCTTTGACCGCTTCTTCGTAGGCCCTGCGGATCGGCTCGATCCCGGCGAAAGCTGAGACCAGCATCAACAGGGTGGTTCGTGGCAGGTGGAAGTTCGTCATGAGGGCATCGACGACCTTGAACTGAAATCCCGGCGTCATGAAGAGCCGACTTTCGCCGGACATCGGAACAATCTCCCCTTTTTCTAGCGCCACAGTTTCCAGCGTGCGCACGACCGTCGTGCCGACGGCCACTACTCGGCCACCAGCCCGTTTGGTTTCCTGGATGGCTTTTGCAGCCTCTTCGCTGATTGTGAATCGTTCTGCACCCATCTGGTGATCCTCGATCCGTTCTGTCGTGACCGGTTTAAACGTCCCTGGACCGACATGGAGTGTTATGGTAGCAACGGTGATACGCGATGCGTTCAACCGTCCAAATAGTTCTTCGGTGAAGTGAAGGCCAGCCGTCGGTGCGGCGATCGCACCCCCCTGTTTCGCAAAGACCGTTTGATACCAGTGGTGATCTTTTTCCGTCGGCGCGCGCTTGATGTACGGTGGGAGCGGCATCATCCCATGGGTTTCAAAGAGTCGTGTGATTGGCTCTGGGCTCTCCACGATCACCTCAGTTCCCGTCGCATCTCGCTTGACGATCCTGGCACGGGAGTGTTGATCGAATCCGATGACTTGCCCGACTCGGAAAGTGCCCTTCACCATAATTTCCCACCGCTCTTCGCCCAGATCCCTCACGAACAACACTTCAACTGGCTTTCCAGTCGGTCTCTTGATTCCCGGCACCCGTGCTGCCAAGACCCTTGTGTCGTTTACGACGAGGAGATCGCCTGGCCTTAATAGATTTGGAAGGTCAGCGACATGGCGATGGGTGAGCTGCTGCGTATTTCGGTTGAGGGTCAGTAGCCTCGCGCGGTCGCGCGGAATGATCGGCTCCGCCGCGATAAGCGAGGGGTCAAATGGGAAGTCGAAGTCGGACAGTTGCATTACGGGGGTGGAAGAAGGGCGTGGGGCATCGGAGGGGCCTGAGTCAAAGACGCGTCCTGAAGTTCTGTCCCGGGATAGTAGTAGCGAAGAATGCTCGCAAATGAGTAGCCCAGCTCTGCCAGCTCTTTTGCGCCCCACTGGCAGAGTCCGACCGCATGGCCCGCTCCGTAGCCGGAAAGAATGAGTTCCTCCCCAATGGACTCGATCGTAAACTGAGTGCTCGGCACAATTGTATACCCGACCGCTCTGCGTAGATCCTCTCCACGAACGATACGCTCCCCCTCGGAATGCACAATCCGCAGCGTCGCCACTCGCCCGGCACGACTATAGGCAACCGGGGAGATAGACTGGATTGTTCCAACCGCAAATCCATGTTTCCCTAAGTTCTTCTCCAGCACGTCGAGCTTAATAGATGTTTTCCATTGATAAAATGGAGACTCCAGGTCGAACGGGCATTCGACGCCTTTCAAATAGGGCAGATCCATGGACCATACATTCATCGCGTCTTCTGTGACGCCGGCAGCAGTTGAGGAGAATGCAGCGTAGATGGGAGCCCCCTTGTGCGTCACAACCAGTCCGCGGGTAGACTCCACTGCTTGTGCGACGCGCGCATCGAGGCCCTGCCTGCCGCGATAGACCTGATCTTGGGTCCCGGCCGCCACGTCATAGTCGCGAGTGGCACTCAACATTTGCTGATACAGCGCATACGTTCTTGCAGCGACTGCCTGCACTTTGAGCATTTCGAGATGCCAGGTTGAGTTAACCTCAGCAGGCACCACACCCTTCACATACTCCTCCAGGTCAACGTAATTGACGACGTGCAGCCCTTTACCTCTCCGGATAAGTTTGATCGCCCCACTGACTTGCAGTGCGCCTTTTTCATCACCCGCATGGCGCACGGCCCGAGTACTGTTTTTGGTGATCCAGAGTTTCAGGTCGTGATTTCCCGCCCTCAAGGTCAGTTGATCAGTCACCACAGGTTTCCCGTTAACAATCAAGGCTCGGCCGCGAACCTTGATCTGCAGAGCCGACCGATACGACCACGCTTCATTGTGCCGATCCGTCACCCAAATGGGCTGATCACTCAAGACTTCCAATTGTTGGACATCCGGAGCCAACAGAACGCGAATCGATGGCGCTGCTTCGGCCTCTGGCATGGCGATAGAGCCAACCCAAACCCCTAATCCAAGGACGAAGGCCCAACGTCGGGTTGCGATTATCTGCGAAAGAGCCATCCTATGAAATAGAATAGCAGACTTAGAAGAATGCTGAGGGCAATACTTGTCCCGATGGGAAAGTAGACGCTAAAATTCTCTCGTTTGATGGAAATATCACCGGGAAGCTTCCCGAACCACCCGAACACGTTTCCGAGACCTGGAATCCGGTCGACAAGGATGAACAGAAGGCCGAGCGCAACGATTCCAAACCCGATTCCAATTAGGATCTTGCCAAAGGTGGCCCATTCCGGCATCAACTTTCATCCCAACTGGCAGAGCATCTCAGCACATCGGGAGATCGGTGCGCTATCTGCTAGCCGTTCACCAGGCATTCCGCAATCTGAATGGCATTCAGCGCCGCACCTTTCCGAAGATTATCGGAGACGACCCAAAGATTGAGCCCGTTTGTGATGGACTCGTCTTCGCGGACCCGACCGATGTAGACCTCATCCTTTCCGGTTGCATCGAGCGGCATGGGATAGAGCTTTTTCACTGGATCGTCGTACACAATCACCCCCGGCATGGCGGCTAGCGCGGCACGCGCGTCATTCGCCGTCAGGGGTCGCTCCAATTCGACATTGATTGCTTCAGAGTGGCAACGCAGCACGGGGACTCGCACCGTTGTCGCTGTGACCCGAAGGTTCGCGGCGCCGAGAATCTTCCTGGTTTCTTTCGCGATTTTCACTTCTTCCGAACAGTCGCCCCCCTCGCCGAACGAACCGATGTGCGGCAACAGATTGAATGCGATCTGGTAGGGATAGACTTTGGCCGTCACGTCGCGGAACGCCAGCAAATCCTTCGTTTGATCCATGAGCTCATCCATCGCCGCCGCGCCGGTGCCCGATACCGACTGAAAGGTCGTGACCACCACGCGCTTCACCCCTGCGGCATCGTAAAGCGGCTTGAGCGCCATGACCAACGGAGTGGTCGTGCAGTTCGGGATGGACACAATGCCCCGAGGCATGTCATGCAACGCAGAGGCGTTCACCTCAGGGACCACCAAAGGGACCCCATCATCCATACGAAACACGGCACTGTCGTCGATCACGGCAATACCGGCTGCTCCCAAACGATGGCCATATTCTCTGCTAATGGCATCGGTCGCGGAGATAAACGCAATGTCTACGCCGTCAAAAGATGAAGAGTCGGTCAACTCCTCAACCGTGTACTCTCTACCTAGACAGGCCATCACCTCTCCGGCCGATCGGGTGGACGCGAAGACCCTCAGGTCTATCATCGGAAACTTGCGCTCTTCTAAGATTTCGAGCGTTTCCCTACCAACTGCACCGGTCGCACCAAGGATCGCTACTGTGTATCCAGATTTCTTCTTGATCATGAAACGCCTACTCCAAGGCCAACATGCGAATACGATGGTTAAAGGTGTCGGCGACCAACAGCGATCCATCGCGATCAGCTGCAATGCCGAATGGATAGCATAGACCGGCTTCGTTTGCAGCGCCGTCATCACCGGAATACGAGGGAGCACCGATCCCTGCCAAGCGGAATGCCACTCCAGATCCCCAATCCCATTGCCGAATGAGATGGTTGTCTGAATCGGTCAGGACAAGATCCCCGTTTTGATCGATCGCGATGCCCGTCGGGCGTGAAAGACTTGGAGAGGGAGGGTCGGACGGCGACTCATACCGATAGGCTGTACCATCACCCGCCACTGTGGAGATCAGCCCTGACGAGAGTTGGACGCATCGGATTCGACCGTTGAAGGTATCGGCAATAAACAATCGGTCATCTACCAGAGTCAGGCCACCAGGCCCAGCGAGGGCGGCGTCAACCGCAGGCTTCCCATCTCCGTCGTATGTCGCGGCTCCAGTTCCAGCGACGGTCTGAATCAAACCGGTGTTCAGGTCAACCACCCGTATACGATGGTTGGATTGGTCGGCAATATAGAGTCGGTTGTTTTCATCGATGATCAGAGCGGCTGGTTCATTGAGAGTCGCCTGATGGGCAGGCCCCCCGTCACCGGAGAACCGGGCTTGACCGGTCCCCGCCAGTGTTGAAATAACCCCGGTCGCCGCCTCGACCATCCGGATTCGATGATTCATCGTATCGGCGATATAGATATTTCCTTCTCGGCCCACAGCCACCGCATTCGGGAAGCTGAGACGTGCACTCAGCGCTGGTCCCCCATCTCCTCCGTATCGCTTTGTGGACGATGTCCCATTCGCCCAATACCGGACCGTTCCACTTAAATCCGTGTGTTGGGTGTACGATGACCGGCGGGCCTCCGCAAGACCATCATCGGCGAGAGGATCCTCCTCAGTAACCTCTGGTGCGATATCTTGCGGCGCGGCCACATCCACATCTTCATGGACCGGCATACCGGCGACCGTCGAAATGACCCCGGTCGCTCGATCAATTTTTCGAACGACGTGATTTTCCGAGTCCGCCACGTACACATTGCCATGGCCATCGAGAGCGACACCTTTCGGTTCATTCAGGCATGCCAGCACCGAAGGTCCGCCATCTCCTGAAAAGCCGGATGTGCCCTTACCCGCCAATGTCCTGATTGTCCATGCGGAAAGAATGGGAGCCATACCTGGAGATCGATGGCTAGCTGAGGTTTTTGACGATCGCATCGCCCATCTCAACAGTCCCGACGATCTGTGCTCCTGGGCTCTGAATGTCCTTGGTTCGATAACCGAGATCAAGGGTTTTCACAATGGCTTGCTCGATGGTTTCCGCTTCTTTCTCAAGTTGAAATGCGTACGACAGCATCATAGCTGCCGACGCGATGGTCGCAATGGGGTTGGCGATATTCCTGCCTGCAATATCCGGGGCACTTCCGTGAATCGGTTCAAACAGCCCAACCTTAGCCCCGATACTGGCTGAGGGCAACATCCCGATCGAACCGGTGAGCATCGCGGCTTCATCGCTGAGAATGTCTCCGAACATGTTGTTGCAGAGCAGTACATCGA
Organism: Nitrospira sp.; assembly: GCA_029881435.1. Taxonomy (GTDB): domain Bacteria; phylum Nitrospirota; class Nitrospiria; order Nitrospirales; family Nitrospiraceae; genus Nitrospira_D. The sequence continues at coordinate 36,958 of JAOUMR010000011.1, read as the reverse complement.
ATTGTCTTGGATTCCGCACCAATTGCATCGCGGCGTTATCGACATAGATGTGCCCCAGTTCAACGTCTGGATAGGATGCGTGGACATCGATGACAACCTTGCGCCACAACTCAGATGACTCCAACACATTGGCCTTATCGACGGACGTCACCTTCTTGCGCCGCTTCCGTGCGGCTTCGAATGCGACTTGAGCAATGCGTCGAACTTCCTCCGTCGTATAGACTTCCGTATTGACCCCTCGTTCTTGCCCGTTCGGCAGTTTTTCAATGCCTTTTGGCTTGCCGAAGTAAATTCCACCTGTCAGTTCGCGAATCACGAGGATGTCGATCCCTTCGACGACCTCGCGTTTCAATGTGGAGGCATCCACCAGATTGGAATACACCTTAGCCGGCCTCAGATTGGCATAGAGCCCTAAGGCTTCCCGAATTCCTAAGAGGGCGCGTTCCGGCCTGAGACTGTATTCCAAACTCTCCCACCGAGGACCTCCCACCGCCCCCAATAAGACCGCGTCACTTTGTTTGGCAAGTGCCAAGGTATCGTTCGGCAACGGCACGCCGAACTTATCGATCGCCTGCCCGCCGATATCGGCCGTTGCAAATTCGAACGTATGTCCGTATTTCTGAGCGATCACCTTGAGGACTTTGACGGCTTCAGGAACGATCTCACGCCCGACTCCGTCGCCGGCTAACACCACTATCTTGGCCTTCACTGCTGCTCCTTTCGATCCTACAATCGACCCTTGAATCACCCTATGGTCTACTCCAAGACCGTTTCATCTTCCTCACCCCAGGCGGGATCAACCAGACATAGGAACTCAATATCGACTTCTCCCGTATTTTCGAGACACTGCTCCCCTCCAGGCTGAACATAGACGGTCACCCCGGCTTCGATCAGCATGACCTGGTCATTGACCATGAATTGCCCTTGCCCGGAGATAAAATAGTAGACCTCGGACGAGGTCAGGATATGTCGTTTCGACCGTTGCCCTGGACTCAATCTTCCGTGGGCAAGACTATACCCCAGCTCGAGGGGGTACTTCGCTGGATGAAAGATCTCCCGCAAACGGGTATGGTCGCCGGCCACAAACTCCGGTCGATCCCCCAACGCAACCTTCCACACGCCCAAGCCCCCTTCCGAGGAAGCAACTCAGCTCAAAGAATAAAACTGTACCGTGCGCATCCGTGTCAAATCAAGTTCACCTTTTGTTCACCTTGCGCCTGTTTCGTCGCGAGGTAGGCGAGCTTGTTTAAGGCACTGAGATAGGCTCGAGCGGAGGCTGTAATGATATCGGTATCGGCCCCATGCCCGGTAACTGTCCGGCCATCCTCTTGAACCCGCACCGACACTTCGCCCTGTGCATCTGTCCCACCGGTGATCGCTTTCACCACATACATCAGCAGCTTGCTCTTGGTCTGCGTGATCGCCGCAATCGTGCGGTAGACGGCATCCACTGGCCCGTCGCCTGTTCCGGTTTGAACAACGGCCCTGCCGTCGACCTCCAGTTCTACAGTGGCGGTTGGAACCTGTTTTGTTCCGCTTGAGACGTGCAGTGTCTTCAATGCGATGCGGTCGGCCATCTTCGATAACTCTTCCGAGACGATGACCTCGAGGTCTTCTTCGAAAATCTCCTTCTTTTGGTCGGCAAGTTTTTTGAATCGCTCGAAGGCATGGTTCACCTCTTCCTCACTGAGCTGGTATCCCAACTCTTCCAGGCGCTGACGAAAAGCGTGCCGACCAGAGAGCTTTCCCATCACCATCTGGCTCTCAACCAATCCGATGGATTCCGGTCGCATGATTTCGTAGGTCGTCTTGTCTTTGAGTAAGCCGTCTTGGTGAATGCCCGAGGTATGGGCAAAGGCGTTGGCCCCCACGATGGCTTTATTGGGTTGTACAACCATGCCCGTGATCTTGCTGACCAAGCGGCTGGTCTTCGCAATCTCTTCCGTCCTGATTCCGGTGTCGGCTTGATAGAAATCCTTCCTGGTCCGAAGGCCCATGACAATTTCTTCCAACGAGGTATTCCCCGCCCGTTCCCCAATGCCGTTGATTGTACATTCCACTTGGCCGGCGCCATTGATAATGGCTGCCAGGCTGTTCCCCACCGCGACACCCAAGTCGTTGTGGCAATGGACGGAAATGACGGCCTGCTTGGCATTGGGAACTTCGTGGCAGATTCCCTTGATCAGCGCGCCGAATTCCTGAGGAACGGCATAGCCCACCGTGTCGGGAATGTTGATCGTGCCGGCCCCTGCGGCAATAACCGCCTCGATGACCTCATACAGAAAGGATGGATCCGAACGACTGGCATCCATCGGGGAAAACTCAACGTCGTCGACATAGCCGCGAGCCCGCCGGACCATTTCCACGGCGCGTTGTTTGGCCTGTTCCCGGGTCATCCGAAACTGGTGCTTGAGGTGAATATCGGATGTCGATAAAAACGTGTGGATACGAACCCTTGGGGCCCCTTTCAAGGCCTCCCAGGCTCGGTCAATATCCTCCGGACGCGCTCGTGCAAGACTGCAGATCGTCGGTCCTTCGACTTCTTGAGCGATCCGCCGGACCGCCTCAAAATCTCCAGGGGAACTATAGGCAAATCCTGCTTCGATGATATCGACACCGAGCCTCGCCAGCTGTTTGGCCACCATAACCTTTTCTTCCACGTTCATACTGGCGCCAGGCGATTGCTCGCCGTCTCTCAACGTCGTATCGAAAATTCTGATCATGCGTGCCATGTTTGACCTCCGATCACAGGCTACTGAGAGAGTCCATTCGGGAAGCTCGCAAGGGATGAAACCCCTGACGTGTACACGGTGGGAAGGCTTTTTCAGCGGCGTGCACAAACACAAAAGCCTTCATCCCACTCCAACAGGGACGAAGGCTCGACACGCGCTTCGTGGTACCACCCTGATTTAGCCTGAAAACCAATTCGGTCGCTCAGGCCCTTCGTTAGGCCCCTTACGGGGGCAGGACGGAATCTCTTACTACTATGTTCAGAGATTCGGCTCGGAGGCGAGTTCAACGAGATCTAGGCTGGTTTGCACCACCCACCAGCTCTCTATAGGATATGCACTACCCTGATTCTAGATTGTTCGCCTACTACTCCTCGTCTTAGCCATTCAATACTTCTGAGTTCCTCCAGCTGTTTACTGTTATGATCTTGTCTCGACCGGCGATGGATCGACTTTCCCAGCGCTTTTTTTCCCGGCAGACGGAGCAACCAACGAAAACAGCTTTTCGGCCGGCCCCATCAGCGCATACCCAGCGAATACGACAAAGAGCATGACCGCCGGCAAAGCCGCCACCATCATCAACGCGAGAATCCCCCAGACAAGATAGGTGATTTGTCGGTGGCCCCTAAACTTCAGCTCTTTGAAGCTGCGGTACTTGATAGTACTGACCATCAGGAACGCTAGTACCAAGGTCATAATCAAGACCACGATCGGCTTGGCTTCTGCTCCCATCTTGAGAATGTAGTGATCAAACACCACCAGCGAAGCCACCACGCCGGCTGCGGCTGGAATCGCAAGCCCGGTAAAATATTTCCCGTCGGCTAACGCGACGGTGGAGTTGAATCGCGCTAATCGCACAGCTCCCATCGCCACATAGGCAAACATGACCGCGACGCCGAACGTCCCCTGACCGCTCAACGCCCAGGAATAGATCAACAAACCCGGTGCAACGCCAAACGACACCACATCAGACAACGAGTCATACTCCAGACCGAATTGGCTCGTACTATTGGTCAGGCGCGCCGACTTCCCATCAAGGACATCAAAAATCATCGCGACGAGGATCGCAATGGCCGCTTCCAAGTAGTTGGCGTTAAAGACGGAGAGGATGGCATACACTCCGCAAAACAAATTGCCGGTCGTAAACAGATTTGGGATGAGGTGCATGGCGGCCTTCCGCCGCTTCCCTTCCTTCCCAAACGAATTTTTGAAGCCTGCCGTTTTCATGGCAACTCCCCCACAATCGTTTCGCCGCCTTTCACTTGATCCCCGATCGCCACACGAATTTTGCTCCCGATCGGAAGAAAGGTATCCATTCGTGACCCAAAACGAATCAACCCGAACCGCTCACCTCGGATCGCCTGATCCCGCGGAGAGACCCAGGACACGATACGCCGAGCGATCAATCCTGCCACTTGAACGCACAGCACCTTGATGCCTTCGTGAGTCTTGATCATCACAGCGTTCTGCTCGTTTCTCAATGTCGCCTCTGGTTTGCTGGCGACCATGAACAGACCCGGCTGATACTGTACATCCTCAATCACCCCATCACAAGGTATCCGATTGATGTGGACGTTGAACACATTCAAAAAGATCGTGAGCCTGATACTGCGCTCTTTCAAGTACCGTGGCTCGAACTCCTCCTCAATCGCAATGACCTTCCCATCACCGGGAGCGACGACAAGATTCTGGCCTCGTGGCGCAACCCTGGCAGGATTCCTGAAGAACCAGGCAGAAAAGAGCGTCGCAACGGCGCCGAGAAACGCAACGACCGGCCAGCCCAACCATCCAGCCAGCAGTGTAACGCCGGCTGGCGCTACGATGAAGGGAATTCCTTCTTTAGCAAATGGGATACCGACAGCACGATCCGCCACGGACTTGCCTCAGTTTTTTGTTTTATCGACCAGCTGATCCTTCTTAAGCCACGGCATCATCGCCCGCAGCTGAGAGCCAACCGCTTCAATGGGATGCGCTTCGCCTTTGGCGAGCAGCGCATTGTAGACCGGGCGATTGGCTTGATTCTCAAGGACCCATTCCTTGGCGAATCGTCCGGTCTGGATCTCATCGAGAATCTTCTTCATTTCCTGCTTGGTCTGTTCCGTGACGACACGCGGGCCTCTGGTCACATCGCCATATTTTGCAGTCGTGCTGATAGAATAGCGCATATTCGCAATCCCACCTTGGTAAATGAGATCGACGATAAGTTTCACCTCGTGCAAACATTCGAAATAGGCCATCTCCGGTGAATAACCGGCTTCGACCAAAGTCTCATACCCGGCTTGAATCAATGACGTGAGCCCCCCGCAGAGCACCGCTTGTTCTCCGAAGAGATCGGTCTCGGTCTCTTCACGGAAATTCGTTTCAATGACGCCGGCGCGTCCTCCACCGATGGCGCTTGCATAGGCCAATCCGACCTGCTTCGTGGTCCCACTGGGGTCCTGATGGATCGCCAGCAGACAGGGGACACCGCTGCCCTTCGTATACTCGGAACGGACCAGGTGCCCAGGCCCCTTGGGGGCCACCATGAAGACATTGATGGAGGCCGGCGGCACGATTTGCCCAAAATGAATGTTGAAGCCATGACCAAATGCCAGATAGGATCCAGGTTTTAGATTCGGCGCCACTTCTTGCCGATAGATGGCCGCTTGCGCTTCATCAGGCGCCAAAATCATCACAACATCGGAGGCCTTCACCGCATCGCCGACAGGCATGACTTTGAGTCCGCTCTGTTCAGCTTTTTTCCAAGACGCTCCTTCGCGCAACCCGATCACTACACTCACACCGCTTTCTTTCATGTTCAGCGCATGCGCATGCCCCTGACTTCCGTAGCCGATCACGGCTACCTTCTTGTTTCGAATCTGCTGAAGATCGGCATCCTTATCGTAGTAGATTTTCATGGCGCACCCTTTCACTAAATCCAGTCAGTAAATAACAAAGAATCGCACTCCGTAGGGCACTACTCGCGAGCCACTTTCTTCGCTTGAGCAGCAGTTGAACGGACTGGTTCACGAGCAACAGCGACCCGGCCGGTGCGGACCAAATCCTTGATCCCAAGAGGCTGGAGCAGGTTGATGATCGCCTCGATCTTCTTGGGGTCACCGGATACTTCGATCGTGTAGGTCGTCGGGGTTGAATCAATCACGTTCGCCCGAAAGATGTCCACAATCCTAAGCGCCTCAGCTCGATCCTGGTCCTTCGTATGGACCTTGATGATTGCAGTCTCCCGCGAGACAAACTCCGTTTCATTTAAGTCGACGACTTTGATAACATCAATGAGTTTGTTCAGCTGCTTCACGATCTGCTCGATGATCCGCTCATCACCCGACGTCACAATCGTCATCTGCGACATGGAGGGATCAAGCGTCGGGGCGACGGACAAACTTTCGATATTGAAACCTCGCCCGCTGAATAGCCCGGCAACACGGGACAGGACCCCGAACTTATTTTCAACAGTCACTGAAATGATGTGTTCCATAGCAAGCTTTCGACCGACAACTGTTCACTGATGGCTATCTTAGGCCGTGAGCACAGTATCCTTATCTTCCGGTGTAACCTTCGTCGAACCGGATTGTTTCTTCTTCAACTCCGGCGGATCTTCCAGAATCATTTCATGATTGCACCCGCCTGCAGGGATCATCGGATAGCAATTCTCATACGGATACGTCGGCACATCCACGATAACGGGTTTGTCCGTAGACAAGGCCTCTTTCAACACGCCGTCGAGATCACCAACCTTCTTGACCCGAAATCCCACCGCTCCATAGGCATCCGCCAGTTTGACGAAATCCGGAGTCGTATCTAGATAACTCGACGCATAGCGCCCTTCGTAGAAGAGATCCTGCCATTGCCGGACCATGCCGTGAAATCCATTGTTCAGGATGATGATCTTCACCGGCAACTTGCTTACCACGGCCGTCGCCATTTCCTGCATGTTCATCTGAATACTGCCGTCTCCGGCAATACAGAGAACCAGCCGATCCCGGAAGGCCGCCTGCGCGCCCATCGCAGCGGGGAACCCAAAACCCATGGTCCCAAGCCCGCCCGAGGTCAACCATCGATTCGGCTTTGCCAACTTGAAATACTGCGCGGCCCACATTTGATGCTGCCCGACATCGGTTGAAACGATCGGATCCCGGTCCTTCGTCAGTTCATACAACCGTTTCACGACCTGCTGCGGCTTGATCGGCCCATCTTTCTCTTGGTGATACGTCAATGGATGGGCCTGTTGCCATTCCTGGATCTGATCCCACCACGGTCTTCGAAGATCTTTTTGCTCACCATTGACCGTCGCGCGTAAGATGTGGTTCAACTCGCGAAGTACGGTCTTGCAGTCTCCGACGATCGGAATATCAACATGGATATTTTTTCGAATGGATGTCGGGTCAATATCGACATGAATGATCTTCGCATAAGGACAGAATTCCGACACCTTCCCCGTCACCCGGTCATCAAACCGTGCGCCGATGGCGATCACCAGATCGGAATAATGCATGGCCATGTTGGCCTGATACGTCCCATGCATCCCGAGCATGCCCATGGAGAGAGGGTGTTCTCCTGGAAACGCTCCGAGCCCCATCAGCGTCATATCCACGGGGATCTGCGTCATCTCGGCCAATTCAAGCAGCTCCTGTGAGGCTGCGGAGAACACCACACCGCCGCCGACATACAGAATCGGCTTCTTGGCCTTCATGATCGCTTCGGCTGCCTGTTTGATCTGCCACTTATTTCCGTCGTAGGTCGGGTTGTACCCGCGGATCGAGACGGAATTCGGATAGGTGAATTCCGCTTTGGCCATTGACACATCTTTCGGGAAGTCGACCAGCACCGGCCCTGGGCGACCAGTCGTCGCGATATGAAACGCCTCTTTGATCGTACCGGCTAGATCGTTCACGTCTTTGACGAGAAAATTGTATTTCGTACAGGGGCGACTCAAGCCGACGTTGTCCGCTTCCTGGAAGGCATCATTCCCGATCAAATTAGTGGGGACTTGGCCGCTGAAACAGACCAGCGGGACAGAATCCATATAGGCATCGGCTAACGCCGTAATGACATTGGTCATCCCCGGGCCGGACGTGACCAGGCACACGCCGGCTTTCCCAGTGGCTTTGGCATATCCTTCGGCCATATGGCCCGCACCCTGTTCATGGCGCGTCAAAATCACTTCAACGTCCTTTTGCTGATGGAGAGTATCGAAAATCTTCAAGACAACTCCGCCAGGAAGTGCGAAGACGGTCTTCACGCCTTCCCGCTTCAGGCATTCGATGAAGATTTCAGCACCGGTGAGTTTCATGACAACCCTCCCTCCAACCGCATGATACGATTTGCCTACAATAGCCAGCTATTAAAAAGACACGCCCAGCGAAGGACGCATCATCATGCAGAAATGTCTTTGAAATCAAGGGGAAAGATTTAAAATCCTAGCATCCCCATCAAGACCAGTCAATACAGCACCACGTGAATCACCGAGAGTACCGGCCACGAGGCGTTTCAGAAGAAGCGTGAGCGGAAGACCTGTAAGCCGGATTCTGTCCCGCAAAGAAGTTTCCCTCTTTGCCTGGATGATCATTTCTCTGGGATTCGAGTTACCTCAAACCTCAAGCGACCTACCCGAAGACCTCGACCGGGCCAGTCGGTGTGCAGGACCCCGTAACGAGTCCGACACATGTCTTCCTATTTGGCCTTGCACCGGGCGACGCTTACCGTGCCGGTGATGTCACCACCACCGCGGTGGGCTCTTACCCCACCGTTTCACCCTTACCTGAGCCGCAGCGACCAGATGGGATCCCATCGCCTTGGCCATCGGCGGTTTGATTTCTGTGGTGCTGGTGTCGGATTGCTCCGCCTGGGAGTTACCCAGCGCCCTGCCCGTGGAGTCCGGACTTTCCTCTCGATGGAAGCCCACCGAGCGACCATCCAATCTTCCACCCACGCCGAATCAGTATAGAGAATGAGGTCGGTCGGTAACAAGCGGACTGATCGGTCTTGTCTATGACCGACCCAAGGCCGCAGAGCCTTTACCCGCCACCGACTTCTGGTAAAGGGGTAGCCGGCATCTTGGTTCTCTTTTGATAAATGGCCATGGCTTCCGGCATCCACTCTTTCAATTGGTCGATGCGGGTGTCATGGCTCGGATGGGTCGATAAGAATTCCGACGGCCCGCCACCGCCTGACACCTGTGCCATCCGTTCCCAAAGCGCAACAGACTCGCGGGGGTCGTACCCGGCATCAGCCGCTAAGAGAATCCCGACGTAGTCTGCCTCTGATTCATGCTTTCGACTGAAGGGAAGCAGAACGCCGACCTGTGCTCCCGCTCCCAGGGCAGCCATCGTCGCCTGGCCCAGCATCGGATTTCCGCCACTGAGTCCAATCGCGGCACCGACGACTTGCAACCCCACATTTGCTACCTGTCCTTGACTCATACGCTCCGCCCCATGGCGAGCCAAGGCATGCACAACCTCATGTCCCATCACCGCCGCTAACCCGGCTTCCGTTTTAGCCATCGGGAAAATACCGGTGTAGACCGCCATCTTTCCACCAGGCAGCGCAAAGGCGTTGGCCGTCTTATCATCCTTAATCACCGTGACTTCCCACTGAAACTGCTTCGCCATCTCGGCATACTTCGACCGTTTCGCGGCCTCGACGATCCGGGCCGCCACCCGCTTCACCGGTTCAACCTCACGAGGATCTTGCGAGGGTCGCATTTTCGGGTCGCTCTTGACCTGATTGTATGCCTGGGCCCCCATTTGCATTTCTTGCCCCACCGACGTCATCACCAACTGCTTGCGACCGGTATAGGGATTGGTCTCACATCCTACTAAGCTCACCGAGACCGCAAGTAGACAGAGCATTATCGTCGTTCGTTTGAATCGCCACGTACACATCTTCGGTCCTCCCATTAAAACGCGTCCCGATAGATCCAGATGGATTGACCGCTATAGCTCTGATTGGTAGATTACCGCGCCCCTAGGAATAATTTCTAGAGGGAGACGCACAACCCATATGACGGCACGACCATCTCACACAATCGAGCGTATCGGCATCGACGAATCGGGGAAGGGCGACTATTTCGGTCCGCTCGTCATCGCGGCCGTGTTCGTCGATGCCACGACGCAAGGGGAACTCAGGCTCATGCAAGTCCGGGACAGCAAGAAGATTTCGGATGGGCGGATTCTTGAGATGGCCCCCGACATCAAGACCATTTGCCCACACAGCATCATTGCAATCGGGCCGCAGAAGTACAACGAGCTCTACGCTAAGATAAAGAATCTGAACCGGCTGCTAGCCTGGGGGCATGCTAAGGCGCTGGAGAATCTGCTGGAACGCGGGACGACTTGTGAGCGGGCCATTTCAGATCAATTCGGAGATGAGCGACTGATCTTGAACGCCTTACAAGAAAAGGGGCGAACGATCATGCTCGAACAGCGCACCAAAGCGGAGTCTGACTTCGCCGTTGCCGCCGCCTCGATTCTCGCTCGTGCGGAATTCCTCTCACGCTTGAAACGGCTCTCCAGCGAAGTAGGGACTACCCTCCCCAAAGGCGCCTCACCAGCCGTTGGGCTTGCGGCGAAGATGATCATCAAAAAGCACGGGCAAGCGCGGTTGGGGTTAGTGGCAAAACTGCATTTCAAAACTACCCAATCTGTGTTGGCTGGGCTGACCTAAACCTATTCCCCCACTATAAGCTCCGATATAAGCTCCGACGGCTTGCCTCCTGACAGCAAAGCAGCTTCCGAACCCAGCCACCCTTCTCAATACTGACTCTTCGATTTTCTCCTCAATGTCCACACCCCTGGAATGACATCGATATCCATAAACAGCTTGGGGTTGTCGAGCTGCTTCAGCAAACAGTCGGCTAGACATTTGGTCCATCCTTCATACACTTCTCGATCATGGTTACTAGGAATTCTTGATTTCATCCGAGATTTTCCCTTAGCCCCACATCCTAATGGAAGCCAATACGGCAAGTGATTGATTTCATGGATGAGCAGGGGGTAGAAACGACGGCACGGGGATGCACGGTTTTAGGGGGGGAACCATGACCTTCGATTTGCAATTTACCGACAAAGAAATCACCCCCTGGGGTGGTCTGTCGCTCATCAAACGCATGCTCGATCACCTTGGCTTTGACGCGGCCTTGGCAGCCAGTGCACTGCCCCAACCGGGAAGCAACCGTGGCTATCGACCCGAGCAGCTCATCATGCAATTCATGCTCGGTGTGTGGTGTGGCGCAAACCGTTTCGAGCATGGCGAAGTGACGCGTCACGACCACGTGTTGCAACGTCTGTATGGCTTTGCCCGCATGGCCAATTTCAAGGCCGTGATCCGCCTGTTCCGCAAGTTTGATCAACCCACCAACGATGGCGTATTTGGCAGGCTCTACGCGTGGCTGATTGCGCAATTGCAACTCGACGTGCTCACGCTGGATTTGGACTCCACGGTGATGACGCGCTATGGGGTGCAAGACGGGGCGGCCAAGGGATACAACCCGGCCAAACCGGGACGCAACGCGCATCACCCGCTGATGGCGTTTGTGGCCGATACGCGGATGGTGGCCAACCTCTGGCTGCGTCCCGGCAACAGTCATACCGCCAACAACGTCAGTGGCTTTCTGGCCGCCACGCTGGAGCGACTGGGGCCGAAGCGTGTGGGGCTGCGACGCGCCGACAGTGGCTTCAGCGATGACGCCTTCTTGCGAGACCTGGAGCACCGGAAGATTCCTTTCCTGGTGGCCACCAAGCTCCAACAGCCGCTGCAACGGGCGCTGGTGGCGCAGCCGGGCTGGTGGAGTCTCGATGAAGGCATCGATCTGGTCAGCTTCGACTACCAGAGCCCGAGTTGGGAGACGCCGCGAAAGGTGGTGGGCATTCGTCAACACATCACGTATCGCGACCATCCCAAGGGGAAGACCTTGTCCTTATTTGCCGATGACCCAGCGTACGGGCACTATCGCTACGGCGTGATCGTGACGAGTCTGGATTTGCCCGCGCAGGAGATTTGGCGCACGTACCGAGGGCGCGCCGATTGCGAGAATCGGATCAAGGAGTTGAAATATGACTTCGCAGCAGACAGCTTTTGCTTGAAGGATTTCTTTGCCACCGAGGCATGCTTGAACACCGTCATGCTGGCCTACAATTTGATGAGCCTGTTTCGGCAGGCGGCACTCAAGGCGAGCACCACCGAGGCCACCGCCTCACACGGCAAGGACATACAACACACGCTACAGACCCTGCGCTTCAAACTATTTGCCAAGGCCGGATACATCACCACCGAGGGCCGCAAGAACATACTCAAGCTGGCGGTGGGGATGCGTCACCGCGAGAGCTTTGAAGGCCTCTGGAACCAAGCCAAAACCTTCGACTTGCCGGTACAATTCTCGCCTGTTTTTAGCCCCTAATGGGAAATATCGGTTCATTGGATACCTCCCTCAGTGAGAATGGTCTCTGAGCGATCGAAAACCGCACAAGACCCCTTTTGCTTCTTGCCATAAGGCAAACTGCTTGCCTCGCTGAGGATATAGGCGATCCGATTGATTTTTCAGGGGACCTGAGAAGGAGATCGGGGCGTCGCGACTAGGCGGCTACCAGTATCGAATTGGATACTGATGTATCAGAATGGATGCTGGGATAATCCAGTTTATTGGAATTCGATTAGGTCCCAACTCACTTGGTCAGATGTTTGTTGTGCCAGGCAAGAGCGCTCAGCAAAGTTTTTCGTCCGCCCTAAACCGATTCCCCAACTTCAAGATCTGAGGACTTAACTCCCGGTACTGAGGGCGCTTCCACCGCCGGCTCACCTTCCCAATAGAGCATTCGCCGGCAATAGGGGCAGACGTGCAGATCGTCGGAGCGTTTGACTTGCGCGATGAGCTGCGGTGGGATCTGGAGGCGGCAACCGGCGCAGATACCGTCACGCACCGCGGCAAGAGGCTGATCTTTTCGAGAGGCCTTCGCTTGGTTGTATCGATCGAGTAGACCTTTCTCGATCTTTGCGGACGCCTCCCGATAATGACCTTCGAGCTGCGCAAGCTCCGTCGCAAGCTCCTTGTCTTGTGCGTCCAGCACGTGCTTCTCCTGAGCAAAGACTTTCTCCAGAGCGTTCTTCTTGTCCTGAAGTTCGGTGGCGGTCTTCTGGAGCTGGTCAGTCTTGTCCATCGACAAGAGAATCTTCTCTTCAAACTCTCCTCGTTTCTTGTTCGCCAACTCCAATTCGAACAGATGTGCCTGATATTCTTTGTTGGTCTTCAGGTTCGCTGCGTGCGATTTCATCTTCTCGGTCTGGACCTCATGCGCCTCGAGATCCTTTTCGTGCGCACCCCGTTCCTTAGCAGCGGCGTCGACGACGGCCTTCGTTTCGTCCAAGAGTTGAGTCGCCTCTCGAAGGGGAGATTCAGCAGCATGGAGACGTTCGGGTATCTTTCGGCGAGTTTCATTGATCTCCATGATCCGGAGGTCAAGTTTTTGCAATTCGATGAGCGGGGAAAGTTTCTGATTCAACATGCCCTTTCCATCAATGTCGGCGCATTGAAGGCGTGAGAAGCCCGCTCGACTGGTGGGCCCACTAGGACTTGAACCTAGGACCAGCTGATTATGAGTCAGCCGCTCTAACCACCTGAGCTATGGGCCCGATTGAAAGAGTCGAACTCAAGCTGATGGCTGAATGAGCGCCACGTGCTTGACGGTCGCCATAGCCTCGGTATCAACATTCCTGTCCACTCAACCTTAGATTCTAGGCCGACCCTTCGAGTGGAGTCAAATCACGCCATCTTGATCGGTGAAACCTATAAACTCTCGACAAAACTCCTGAGTTTTTTGCTGCGGCTTGGATGCCGCAATTTCCTTAACGCTTTCGCTTCGATTTGCCTGATACGTTCGCGTGTTACCTCAAAGTCCTGTCCAACCTCTTCCAATGTGTGATCGGTCGCTTCACCGATACCGAATCGTTTCCGCAACACCTTTTCCTCACGCGGTGTCAACGTTTCCAATGCGCTGTTGATCTGGCGCTGTAAATCGTACCGAATCGCGGCTTCTAATGGAGACACCGCCTTCTTGTCTTCGATGAAATCCCCCAAATGACTGTCTTCTTCTTCGCCGATCGGGGTCTCAAGCGAGATAGGCTCACGCGCGATCTTCAGAATCTTCCGGACTTTGTCCAACGGCAGGTCCATGCGCTCGGCGATCTCTTCGGGAATCGGTTCTCGTCCTAGCTTCTGTACAAGATGCCTTGACGTTCGAATGAGCTTGTTGATGGTTTCGATCATGTGAACCGGAATGCGGATCGTGCGCGCCTGGTCGGCAATGGCCCGAGTGATCGCCTGCCTGATCCACCACGTGGCGTACGTGCTGAACTTATACCCGCGCTTATACTCGAATTTGTCCACGGCTTTCATGAGGCCGATGTTGCCTTCCTGGATCAAATCAAGGAACTGCAGGCCCCGGTTCGTATATTTCTTGGCGATACTGACCACGAGCCGCAAATTCGCTTCGACCAACTCTGCCTTCCCACGCTTGACCTTTTCTTCCGCGATATCGAGGTGTTTGACCGCATCCTTGATTTCCTCAGCCGGCGCCAAGGCTTCTTCTGTTTCAAGTTGGCGCACCTTCGCTTTGGCGGCTTGATAAACTTTTCGAATCTCGAGCAAGCCTTCTTCCGAGACACCGGTCTTCCGCTTGACGGACAAGAAGTCTTGACGGCTCCGGGACAGCTTTCTCAGCAGCTCTGCCCCTGCCTCTCCGGCTACTCCGATGCGCCGTTGGCAACTGACCGCCTCTCGCTCAGCCACCCTAATCTGGAGGGCAAGCTCACGGACACGCTGCACCATTCGCTCTTTCAACACGCCGTGCAGATTGACCGTTTCAATCTTATTCACTACTTGCTGGCGGACTGCATCGAACTGCTTCTTGAATTTCTTTTGTTTGACGGGATCATTACCGAGATGCCGGCCCTTCTCCTGGAGCCCCTTCAGTGCCAGGGAGACTTTCCGGACAGAGTTCAACGCCTCCAACGTCTTGACTCGCAGCTCTTCGTAATCCCGTTCCACCGGCTGCTGCTGTTCTTCCTCAAAGTCCTCTTCGGTCTCCTGAATCGGCACGATTTCGCGCACATCGATTTTGCCGTTCTTCAGCTGATCCCGCAGCGCCAGGACGAACTCAATGGTCATCGGCATCCCATAGATCACCGAGGCAATGTCGAACTTGCCTTCCTCAATCCGCTTCGCGATTTCGATCTCGCCTTCGCGGCTGAGCAGCGCCACACTACCCATTTCCTTAAGGTATAGCCGCACTGGATCGTCGGTTCGGCTCAGTGCACCAGGTGTCAGATCGATCGCTTTCTCGTTGTCATCCTCGGAGTCAGACTCGACCTCTTCTGCGTCTTCGCTGACTTCGCCATCTGACCGCTTTTGCACCCGTTCCCCATCAGCCGTCTCGACGATTTCGATATCCATCTCCCCGAACATGGCCATAATGCTGCCGAACTGGTCTGACGATACGACTTCGGCGGGCAAGGTGTTGTTCAACTCGTCATAGGTCAGAAAGCCTTTTTCTTTTCCGATCGTAATCAGCTTCTTTACCTCACCGAGCAATTCTTGTTTCGGCATGACTACTCCTTCACCAGTGAAACCATACCGCCGGTTGGCGTGCCGGCTTTCCGTATCCGTATTTCATTGATCTGCATGTTGAGCAACTCCACTTCATCCGCGCGACCTTCCCGCTCAGCCGTTTTCAATTTCGTAATAATCTCCTTCATCGCCTGGTCTGATCGCTTGCGGTCCAGACGATCCAGGCAGTCCTTCGCGTGCTCCGATTCGTCATCGAAATGATCGTCGCGTAGTGCTAATTCCGTCACCAGAACACCGCAATCCAGATCATCCACTGACTGATCCAGCACAGGCTGAACTTGAACGCGACCATCGCGATCCACGGAGGTCAGCGCCACTTCGACGAGCTTGCGGCAGCTTTCAATTGAAAATTGCTCCGGCCGCAGACGTCGCACATCGGCTGCCGAAAGCTTGCCGCGCAGCAGAAGAATGATAAGGTCTCGTTCTTCAGGTGCCCCCTTAAACAGCGTTTCCATTGGAGTAGCGGTGACTGCTTGACGTAACGGTCCCGAACCAGGCTGTTGCTGTCGAGTGAGAACAGGATACCGTTCGATCAAAGACGATTGATTGATTCCCAGCCGCTCAGCCACGACTTTGAGACGCTCTTCGCGCTCAATCGGATGTTCACTCTTCTGTAAAATACGCAGAAGTTCATCCACGCTGCGGATCCGCCCTTCGATCGTACTCGCCTCCGTCGACTTGAGACTCTCTTCCAGCGCGAAGTCCAACAAACTTGGGGCCTGTTCCTCCAGGCGAAGCAAGGCGTCAGGGCCTTCCTTCCGAACATACGTGTCGGGGTCTTCTCCCGCCGGCAGTGTTGCAACTTTGACCCCAAGCCCACTGTTCACAAACAAATCTAATCCTCTCAGCGCGGCTCGCACCCCGGCGGCATCGGGGTCGAACAGCAACACGACCTTTGACGCAAATCTCCGCAACACCTGCACATGGTCAGACGTCAAGGCCGTCCCCAACGTCGCGACCGTATGCGTCAGCCCCGCTTGATGAAGTGCAATCGCATCGAAATAGCCCTCGACCACGATGACCGTTCTCGTTCGTGCAATCGCTTCCCTCGCCTGATCGAGCGCAAACAGCGTCTGCCCTTTCTTAAAGAGCACCGTGTCGGACGAGTTGAGATACTTGGGCGTCCCATCGCCAAACGCGCGACCACCGAACCCCACCACACGTTTCCGCACATCCGTAATCGTGAACATCACACGGGCGCGGAACCGGTCATAGAATCCCGACTGGTTTGTTCGGGCAATCACCAAACCGGCTGCCGCTAGATCACCTTGTGAAAATCCCTTGCCGGTCAACGCCCGTAAGAGACCATCCCATTCGGCAGGCGCCACTCCGACACCGAACTGGTCGACCATGCGCGATTCGACCCCTCGATGTGCTAAATACTCACGGGCCTCGGAGCCGGCTCGCTCATCCTTCAAGTTCCGCTGAAACCAAGCGGCTGCCGCCTGATTAACCCGCTCAACTGTCTGTGCCATCACGGCCTGATGACCGGAAGTCGCTGCTCTCTCCTCTACCTCAATCCCGACTGTTCGTCCGAGATCGCGCACCACTTCCGGAAAGCTTGCGCCGGTCAGGCGTGAAAGGAAGGTAAACACGTTGCCACCGGCGCCACACCCGAAACAGTGGAAGATCTGTTTAGACGGACTCACCGTAAAGGACGGGGTCTTTTCGTGATGAAAGGGACACAGCCCTTTGAGATTCTGCCCTGCCTTGCTCAAAGAGACGTGGTGACTCACGATGTCGGTAATGTCCACCCGGCCCTTGATACGTTCGATCGTGTCATCGGAAATCAAACCTTGCCCCACGAGAGTCTCAGCTCCTGGAGTCTCAACTCGTATAACCAGCCGAGTCGGTGCTAAGTTGTCAGAAGAGTTGACCGTTCAGGTTAACAGACAGACTAAAAATCTGTCAATTGCGGAATTCCCTCAACCGGGAGGCCAACTCATGTGCCGTCCTCCCAGTACGTGAAAGTGCAGATGGAGGACGGTTTGCCCTGCATCTCTCCCGGTATTCGTCACGACACGATAGCCGGAGCTCTGTAAGCCTTTCAGGGCTGCCACCTTCGTACAGCTCATCAGCAATCGCGCGAGTAACATCTCATCTTCCGGCCCCAAGTCTTGAACGGCTGTGACATGCCGTTTGGGGATCACCAGCGTATGGACGGGAGCTTGAGGATTGATGTCGTCAAAGGCGACCGTGTGCTCATCCTCTTGAACAAGCCTCGCCGGAATCTTTTTCTCCACGATCCTACAGAAAAGACAATCACTCATGTTGGCCTCATGAACCGGGTTTGAATCCCCTTACGGTGTACCGATTGAATCCCCGATCGGTGGTCGGTGCTCATCGAAGAAGGGGCGGTGTGCTACTTTTCCATCCGCAACCCTGATTTTCCAAATCGCCGTCCCAGCTCTCCATAAATGTCCTGCAAGGAGAGATCGTGATACCCCAGAACCATGAGTGTATGAAAAAATAGATCGGCCACTTCGTAGATGATCTCCTCTTTCTTGCCCCCCTTCGACGCCAACAAGACCTCTCCGGCTTCTTCTGCCACTTTCTTCAGAATTTTGTCATGCCCCCCTTCGAACAATTTCGAGGTATAGGAACTGGCCTGGGGGTTAGAACGGCGATCCTGAATCGTACGGAGGACGCTTTCAAGAATTCCACCTTGAGCGTCCTGCGAACCTCCATGGACGAGTTGGCCCTGTTCATCCAGCCTGAAAAAGAAACAGGCTCGTTCGCCTGTGTGGCAAGTCGGTCCGACTGGTTGCGCCTTCACAAGAATGGTATCGGCGTCACAGTCAATGAATAGTTCCTTGACCTGAAGCGTATGACCAGATGTTTCGCCCTTTTCCCACAGTTTATTCCGAGACCGACTCCAAAAATGGACTTTCTTTGTGGTAACGGTCTTGGCCAGTGCCTCTTGGTTCATATACCCGAGCATCAACACCGTCCCATCGAGCCAGTCCTGAATGACCGCCGGGAGAAGACCTTGTCCATCGAATTGGAGCTGGTCTGTGGTGGCCAGGTTCACCATGTCACGCGACCCCAGAAAGCGCATCCACTCGTACTGGGACACCACGGTCCCGCAAGTACGACTTTGCTTGGGAGATCGAATAGGTCCGAAAATGGAAAATGGACGCGGCCAAGACCGCATCGGCTTTCCCCTTCACAAATCCATCATACAGATGCTCCAGCGTCCCGACTCCGCCCGACGCAATCACCGGAATCGACAGGGTTGCTGACACTGTAGCGGTCAGATCCAAGTCGTACCCCGTCTGTCGGCCATCCTGGTCCATACTAGTCAGTAAAATCTCCCCGGCACCGTACTGCTCCATCCGTATAGCCCATTCGACAACGTCGATTCCGGTTGCCGTGCGGCCACCATGCGTGAAGACCTCCCAGCGGCCGGCCGCTGAGCGCTTGGCATCGATGGCCACAACAATGCATTGTGTACCGAATCGTTGGGCGGCCTCTTTGACAAACTCAGGTCGTCTGACAGCGGCAGTATTGATGCTCACTTTATCGGCTCCGGCATTCAACAAGGCTCGGATATCGTCGAGCGTCCCCACGCCGCCGCCGACTGTCACCGGCATAAAGACCCGGGCCGCCGTCCGCTCAACCACGTCAATAATCGTCTTCCGATTTTCATGTGAGGCCGTGATATCGAGAAAGCACAGCTCATCCGCTCCTTCACGATCGTACCCCACCGCGGCTTCAACCGGATCCCCGGCGTCGCGAAGGTTGACAAAGCTCACACCCTTGACCACGCGACCTTCTTTGACGTCCAGGCACGGAATGATGCGTTTAGTCAGCATGGCGACCGGGGGAAGTGTGCGAGCTTAGGGCAGCCATTGCAGTCTGATAGTCTAACTTCCCATCGTACAACGCTTTCCCAACAATTGCTCCTTCGATCTGGGCACCGAGGGATTGCACCGCTCGCAGATCCTCCAAGCTGGTAATACCTCCCGAAGCAATCACCGGAAAGGGCGAACATTCGACGATTTCTTGTAGGGCGGACAGATTTGGCCCGTTGAGCATCCCGTCTCGTGCGATATCAGTGTAGATCACCGCCCCGATGGAACAGTCCGACAGCTCTTTTAAAAGATCGATCGCTTTGACCTCGGACACCGTTGTCCAGCCCTGGAGCGCGACTCGGCCATCCTTGGCATCAAGCCCAAGGAGGACCCGGTGAGGAAATTCCCTACAGGCTTCTTCGAGAAACGTCCGATTCGTAAGTGCTGCGGTGCCGAGCACCACGCGCGCAATACCGGCGTTCAGATACTGCCGGACCGTATCCAGAGTCCTGATGCCGCCACCAACCTGGATGGAGGCGCTGACCGATCCCACGATGGACTGGATGTGGCGCAAATTCTTGGGCTCGCCATCGACGGCTCCGTTCAAATCCACCACGTGAATCAGACGGGCTCCACTCCGTTCCCATTTGCGTGCGACCTCTGTCACATCGTCAGCATAGATGGTTTCGGCCGCCATATCGCCTTGGCGTAGCCTGACACAGCGCCCATCCTTCAAATCAATGGCAGGAATGACCAACACCTTACTACTCTCCTCCCCTCCCAAACGGGAACTCTTTCAATACTTCATCAACACCGTATTCCGCCAGCTCTCCAGCCGTCACAAATGCCCATCGTTGCAAGAATCCGATAAGGTCTTCGGTCATGGGCCGTTGCCGTTCATAGTATCTCCCAACCCAAAGTACTTGCCCATCCGCCGCCACCACCTTGGCCTCGAACCCAACTGTTGCCGGAGGACTCGCCCCCAGTCGACTGCCCACACGCTCCTGGTATGCCGATACGAGACCCAACAACACGGCATCCACCTTGAGTCGCTTGGCAGTGTCGGCTGCGGCGTTCTCTGGCCTCCCCTCCGCCGACTCACCATTTCCCAATGAGACTTGCGCCGATTCACCAGGAGACAAGACACGAACGCCTTTCCAATCCTGGAGACGCCCCCAAAACAGTTCGGTCACCTTCTCCGCTGCATATCCCGGTACCGTCATCGTCTTCTTTGGCTGAGGCTGGGCATCAGAGGGGATGGCCAGAGAAATGTCTGACTGACGAACACCCTGAGGCGCCGGGACAAAGATATCCTGATGATCCCGGGCTTGAGGCGTCGCAATCGACGTAAACGGCAGAAGGGCAATGGAACGAATCTGATATCGAGACAGCTCAGGAGCCGACTTTGTCGCCACTTTTGCACCGCTGCAACCTGCCGCAATACTTGCGGTCACGAGCGCACTGATCACCAGGATTGTGCGGAACTGCCTCCCTGGCATCTTCACTTCCATGCTCCAAAATTCTTCATCAATCGCAACCCAACCGCCTGACTCTTCTCCGGATGGAACTGACAAGCCACCACATTGTCCTTCCAAATGCTTGAGGTAAAGGGCCTCCCGTAGGTCGTCGTCGTGGCGGTGATCTGCTTATCCTGTGGGTCTACGAAAAAAGAGTGGACGAAGTACCAATCCACCCCATCGGCGATCTCTTCGAAAAGCGGACAAGACCGTTGGACATGAACCTGATTCCAGCCCATATGTGGAACCTTCAGGGTACAATCCTTCGAAAAGGCTCGAACGTTCCCTGGAAAAATATTGAGCCCTTCATGCCTGCCGAACTCCTCGCTCTCCGTAAACAACAGCTGAAATCCGAGGCAAATTCCCAAAAATGGCTTTCCTGACTGAATCGCGGCCTTAATCGGCTCGATCAGTCCATACTGCTCCAAATTCGCCATGCAATCCCCAAACGCACCCACCCCCGGCAGCACCACATGGCTGGCATTCTGAATCGTCCCCTTATCGCGCGTTACCACGGCTTGATGGCCTACGGCCTCAAAGGCCTTGGAGACACTGCGCAAATTCCCCATTCCGTAATCGATGATGGCTATCATGGTTGTCGGGGCCTAAAGGAATCGTAACCATACCGTAACTGGACTGACCTCACCACTCCCAATTCGCGAAACAAAAAGGGGGCAGCCACGACAGCCTACCCCCCCTTCAAGCAATCGACACTGCCGATTCAGCTTGTCTATAGGCTCCCCTTTGTCGAGAGTACTTTCCCCGCCAGCCGTTCTTCCCCCCTCGTCGCTTGATCCAGCGCCTTGGCGAGCGCCTTGAAGATCGCTTCCATGATGTGGTGAGGATTTCGGCCATAGAGCAGATTCACATGCAGATTCAGGCCTCCGTGCGTGACAAAGGCCTGGAAAAAATCCTCGAACAAGCCAAGATCGAACGCTTTGATCTTCCGGTCCGGCAAATTCACGTTGTAGACCAAGAACGGTCGACCGCTGAGATCCACAGTCACCTGGGCCAATGTTTCATCGAGCGGTGCCGAGGCAAATCCAAATCGCTTGATACCGGCCTTTTCACCCAGCGCCTGATGCAGCACCTTCCCCATGACGATGCCGACATCCTCTACTGTGTGGTGTTCATCGATGTCGAGATCACCCTTTGCCTGCACGGTCAGGTCAAAAAACCCATGCTTCGCCAGAAGCTCCAGCATATGATCGAAGAAACGGATCCCGGTATCGATCTTCCCTTGCCCGCGACCGTCCAAGACCCACTCGACGCGAATATCCGTTTCTTTCGTAGCGCGGTGGATATTCGCTTGACGTGGAGCCAACCCATTCTTCTTCATGAAAACCTGCTCTGGGCCGATTTAGCATGGGCATCAAAGCCTTCGATCTGTGCAAGGCGGATGAGAGGATCTTTCACTTTGGCCAATTCTTGTTTCGTATAGTGCAGGATGTTACTGACTTTCACATAATCGTTGACGGACAGCGGGGAAAAGAACCGGGCAGTTCCTCCCGTCGGCAAGACGTGATTCGGTCCTGCAATATAGTCGGCGACCGACGGTGGTGTGTACCGTCCCAAGAATAGGGCTCCTGCGTGGCGAATCTTCTCCAAATAATCAAAGGGATTATCCACCGAGAGGGTCACATGCTCCGCCGCGATTTCGTTGGCCACCACGATGGCTTCGTCCAAGGTGGGGACGACGAAGGCCACGGCATGACGCGCGATCGACTTCGAAGCGATTTTTTCTCTTTGGAGCCCCTTCAGCTGACTCTCAATCAGCTTGGAGACATCCTTTGCCAACCGTTCAGATGTTGTCACGAGAAACACTTGCGCGTCTTCGTCATGTTCGGCTTCGCAGAGCAGATCCGCTGCCACATGGGCCGGCTTCGCGTCGTCGTCCGCTACCACCAGCAATTCACTGGGACCAGCGACCATGTCGACCCCAACCGTGCCGAACAGCAAGCGTTTGGCCGTGGCGACATAGATATTCCCCGGTCCGACGATCTTGTCAACTCGGTCGATGGTTTTCGTTCCATAGGCGAGTGCCGCCACCGCTTGAACCCCACCGATACGATAAATTTCGGTGACCCCGGCAATGTCGGCGGCAACCAGCAAATAGGGGTTGATCCCATCCTTCTGAGGTGGCGTGGCCATCACAATTCGCGAGACACCAGCAACTTTAGCTGGAATGGCACACATCAGCACGGATGACGGGTAGACAGCTTTCCCCCCAGGCACATACACCCCAACCGCGTCGACTGGTCCGACGAGCTGCCCTAACGTGGCATCCCCATCTTGATACATCCAGGTCTTGGTCCGCTGCCGCTCATGAAAGGACGTAATCCGCCGAGCAGCCAGGCGGAGTGCATCACCCTCGTCTTTCCTGATATGAAAGTAGGCATTCTTGATCTCATCTGACGTGACGCGCAGGGCTTCTGCTTTCAGTGTAATTTTGTCGAACTGCTTAGTGTAGCGCAGGACGGCCTTGTCACCGCCCCGTTCGACGGCCTGCAGAATCGTCCGCACGGTTTTTTCCACCGCAGCCCCGGTCGTGCGACCTCGGAGCGCGGCTTTCTTCAAGGATGGAAGAAAACTGCGATCTGCTTGTGTGATAATTTTCATCAGCGAACGACTCTTTTCTTCCGACTCGTTACATTCGATGCATGGCCATTCCCGGATTCAAGCGCCTGGCTCCGTACCGCAGATCGAAGCTTTCGAATCAATGCCATCAGCGGCTCTTGTTTCAGTCGAAAGCTCGCCCGATTGACGATGAACCGCGCAGACGACTTGGCAATCACTTCCACTTCGACCAGATCATGAGCGTTGAGCGTGCTGCCGGTTTCGACCAAGTCTACAATCCGATCAGCGAGTCCCACCACCGGCGCCAACTCGATCGACCCATACAGTTTGATGATCTCGACCGGAAGCCCGCGCTTGTTAAAGTAGCGCTCCGTGATCCGAGGGTATTTTGTCGCGATCCGCACCTTCGAGGACAGCCGGTCATTCGACCCCTCTCCCTGGAGCGCGGCGACGGAGATTCTACACGCTCCGAACTCTAAATCCAATGGTTCGTATACGTCACTTTCCTGTTCCATCAAGACGTCTTTCCCAACAATTCCGGCGTCTGCCCCACCATATTCCACATACGTCGGGACATCGCTGGGGCGGACGATGAGGAAGGTCATATCGATCTCGCGGCTGACAAAAATCAGCCGTCGGCTATCCCCCAACAATCCAGTAATTGTATAGCCGGCTCGGTGGAAGAGTTTGAGCGCCGCGTCGATGAGTTTTCCTTTGGATAGCGCGATCGTCAACATAGCTTGCTCCTAATGAGTAGCCGCAGCCTGTCGGCGCTGAACGTTAGCCCCTAACGCTCTGAGCTTTTCTTCGATCCGCTCGTATCCTCGATCAAGATGATAGACCCGCTGAACCTGGGTCGTCCCCTCTTCCGCCAATCCAGCGACGATCAAACCTGCGCTTGCACGCAGATCAGAGGCCATGACAGGAGCTCCAGTGAGGGTCTTACATCCGGTCACTACCAGCCGATTGCCTTCCACACGGATATTGGCTCCCATCCGTCGTAATTCTTCCACGTGCATAAACCGGCTCTCAAAGACGGTTTCGGTGACGACGCTCGTGCCTTCGGCGAGGCTCATCACCGCAGCCATTTGGGCCTGCATATCCGTGGGGAATCCAGGGAACGGCAAGGTTTTCACGTCAGTTCCTCGTAGATTGCCAGGCATTGTCAAACGCACTGTGTCCTTCTCTTCCCGTATTTCCGCACCCGCTTCACGTAATTTCATCAGCACCGCTTCAAGATGGCCAGGGCGGCAGTGGGTCGCCGTCACATCACCTCGAGTGATGGCAGCCGCAGCCAGATAGGTGCCGGCCTCGATACGATCCGGGATTACTTCGTGATCTCCTCCATGGAGTTCTTGCACCCCCTCTATTGTGATCACATCGGTTCCTGCTCCGTGAATATTGGCCCCACGCTTGATGAGGAAATCGGCCAAGTCCACGATCTCCGGCTCTTTGGCCGAATTTTCCAGCACGGTCATACCCTCGGCAAGTGACGCCGCCATCATAAGATTTTCCGTGCCAGTCACCGTCGGCGTATCGCAATAAATGCGTCCACCTCGTAACCGTTTCGCTTTGGCGGTGATATAGCCATGGTCAATGGAGATGTCGGCCCCCAATTTGGCCAATCCGGCCAGATGAAGATTGACCGGTCGGGATCCAATCGCACAACCGCCAGGAAGAGAAACTTTAGCTTCACCCCAACGCGCAAGCAATGGTCCCAACACAAGCACAGATGCACGCATGGTCTTGACGAGATCGTACGGAGCCTCTGTTGATTCGATCACCTCAGCGTGGATGACCGCACGATTGCCCTCATGCGATACCTTGGCCCCTAGAATCCCCAGGAGTTTTCCCATCGTCAAAACATCAACGACCCTCGGAACATTCGTGATGATACATTCCCCACCGCCCAGAATGGTCGAAGCCAGGAGTGGAAGCGCAGAATTCTTGGCACCGCTAATCCGCACTTCTCCAGACAGCCGCTTGCCGCCCCTGATAAGGATCTCATCCATTTCTGAATACCTAACCTGCCCGCCGAGCGATTATGACGCGGTCGATGCCAGCTTCGTCTTTGATAGTTTGAAGTCGCGTGTAGCCTCCGGCCTGTTCTGCCGCGTGTTGCACGAGCGGAAGCTGTCCTAGACCGATTTCCATCACCAGTAATCCGTCAGGAGCAAGAAACTCTTTCGCGTCATGGAACAATCGTTCATGAAACTCAGTCCCTCGCGGTCCAGCAATCAAAGCTAGTCGTGGCTCAAAATTTCGCACTTCTGGTTGGAGTTTTTCCCATTCTTCCTCAGTGATGTACGGAGGATTCGACACAATGACATCGACTGTTCCGAGCGTGATACGGTCTCGCAATGGCGACAACAGATTTCCCTCACTCCACACAATCTTTTCTCCCACGCCGTGTCTTACAGCGTTGCTCTTTGCGACCGCTAACGCTTCGACTGAGCAATCGACCGCCACAATTCGAATTCCCTCGAGGATGGTCGCAAACGTCACAGCCATACATCCCGATCCGGTTCCCACATCGACCAGCGTCGCACCTTCTGCAAGGCCACCCTCCTTGAGCACCGCATGGACTAACAACTCTGTCTCTGGTCTGGGAATTAACACCGAGGAGGTCACGGCAAAGTCGAGCCCGCAAAATTCTTGCGTCCCCAGAATATACTGTAACGGTTCTCGTGCTATCCGCCTGGATACGAATGTTTTTGCACGTGCCAGCTGATCAGTAGTCACTGGCTGCTCCGCTCGGCTCACGAGCGCATGATGCTCCATCTCGAGCGCGGAGGCCAACAGCCACAAGGCCTCTTGGGCAACATTCGTTGTTCCGGTGTTATCCAGCAACTGTCGCGCCCAGGCAAGCAGAGCGCCGACAGTTTTCGGATCTCCTGACATGAAGGTCATCCGTGACTACACCTTCGCGGTTTCGGCTTGCTGTTGTTGAGCTTTCAAAGCCTGGACAATCTCATCGAGATCGCCTTCCATCACTAATTCCAGCTTGTGGAGCGTCATGCCGACGCGGTGATCCGTCACTCTGTTCTGTGGGAAGTTATATGTTCGAATCTTCTCACTTCGTTCCCCACTCCCCACCTGTGCCTTTCTATTCTGAGCGATCTCTGCCTCGTGTCGTTCCCGTTCAGCTTCGACAATACGGGCACGCAAAGTCCTCATGGCTTTGGCTCGATTCTTTAACTGAGAGCGTTCGTCCTGACACGTCACGACCACACCAGTCGGAATGTGCGTGATACGAACGGCCGAATAGGTGGTATTGACACTTTGTCCACCCGCTCCAGATGAGCAAAAGGTGTCGATTCGCAGGTCTTTTTGATCGATGTGCACGTCCACTTCATCGACCTCCGGCATGACTGCCACCGTGACGGTCGAGGTATGAATGCGACCACTGGCTTCTGTGACAGGAACCCGTTGAACCCGATGCACGCCAGCTTCATACCTAAAATGACTGTAGGCGCCCTTGCCTTCAATTAACGCAACAATGTTTTTATAGCCACCAATGCCCGTTTCAGACGCTTCAACCGTATCGACTTTGAATCCTTGTTTCTCGGCATATTTGGCATACAATCGAAACAACTCACCAGCAAATAGCCCCGCTTCATCACCGCCAGTCCCGGCCCGAATTTCGAGTACCAGGCTCTTCTCATCTCGCGGGTCTTTGGGAATTAAGAATTCTCTGACCTGTTCCTCCACCTTTGCCCGATATTGTTCCAGCTCGCTTCGTTCTTCCGCTGCGAGTTTGTGCAGTTCACCACCGGACGAAGGATCGGCAAGAATCTGAATCGCGTCTTCAAGCTGTTTCGCATAGTCCTGGTAAAGCTCAAACAGTTTGGCTGCCGGTTCCAGATCGATCCGCTCTTTACTGAGCTTGTGCAACAGGCTTGGCTGGCTGACGACAGACGGATCCATGAGCTGATCGGTCAGCTCCTGAAATCTCGACGCGAGGCCCTCCCACTTTTTGAGTAAAACAGCTTCCACGGTGTCGGTCTCCACCCGAGAGGGTCACAAAAAAAGAGACCCTGCTTCAAGCACGAAGCAGGGTCTCTTTTAGGCCCATAAGGTGCGCTACTTCCCCTTCTTCGCGTACTTCTTCTTGAACCGCTCGACCCGCCCTTCGGTGTCGACAATCTTTTGTGTACCGGTGAAGAACGGATGGCAGTTTGAACAGATGTCAACACTGACGTTACCGATAGTCGTACGGGTCTTGAATGAATTCCCGCACGCGCAATGAACGGCAGCCTCTCGATAGACTGGATGTATACCCTTCTGCATGACCTACAACTCCTTACCAAGGAATGACAATCGCTCTAGCCCATTCGCCAAGGGGGAGCACTGTATCTGAAGGACGCACAAGATACAAGCGCCGCTAACGATTCATTGATTGTAGGAACTCCTGGTTATTCTTGGTGCCACCGATCTTATCCATGAGGAACTCCATGGTTTCCATGGTGCCCAAGGGGCTGAGCACCTTGCGAAGAATCCACATCTTGTTAAGCCGATCCTTATCCACCAGCAATTCTTCTTTTCTCGTCCCGGACTGGCTGATATCGATGGCCGGAAAGAGGCGCTTATCAGCGAGACGACGATCCAGGTGAACCTCCATATTGCCGGTTCCCTTGAATTCTTCGAAGATGACATCGTCCATACGACTACCGGTATCCACCAGCGCAGTCGCCATGATGGTCAGACTCCCGCCGTTCTCAATATTTCGAGCCGCTCCAAAAAAGCGTTTCGGCCGTTGCAGGGCGTTGGAATCTAGACCACCAGAGAGCACCTTGCCGCTCGGTGGGGCAATGGTGTTGTAGGCGCGGGCCAGACGCGTGATGCTATCCAACAGGATGACAACATCCTTTTTGTGTTCAACCAGCCGCTTTGCTTTTTCCAAAACCATTTCAGCGACTTGGGCATGCCGCTGAGCCGGTTCATCGAAGGTGGAACTGATCACTTCCGCCTTCACTTGTCGCTGCCAGTCTGTAACTTCCTCCGGCCGTTCATCGATGAGCAAGACGATAAGGGTCACTTCGCTGTGATTTTTCAGGATGGCTCGAGCAATAGCTTGCAACAACATCGTCTTTCCAGTACGCGGAGCCGCCACGATCAATCCCCGTTGACCTTTACCGATCGGAGTCGTCAGATCCATCACACGAGTGCAATACTCCTCGCGGTCAAATTCCAGATTGAGTCGCTCTTCGGGGTACAATGGGGTGAGGTTGTCGAATAGGATTTTATCCCGCGCCACCTCAGGATCTTCGTAGTTGACCTTTTCGACCTTGAGCAGGGCAAAATACCGCTCACTTTCTTTGGGGGGGCGGATTTGGCCTGACACAATGTCGCCCGTACGGAGGTTGAACCGCCGAATTTGTGATGGAGAGATATAAATATCGTCGGGGCCCGGTAGGTAGTTGGAATCAGGGGCGCGGAGGAAGCCAAATCCATCAGGAAGTGTTTCGAGCACTCCCTCTCCGTAAACCGAACCGTTTTTTTCGGTTTGCGCCTGGAGGATCGCAAAGATAAGCTCTTGCTTCCGTAAGTTGGCGGCACCTTCTATCTTTAGTTCACGAGCCACATCGTTCAGGTCGGCAATGGACTTCTGCTTCAATTCTGCGAGATGCATTACTTCCCCCTTAGCTACTGACATACGACTCCTCCCGAGATTTGACTCGGTTACTGTTTAGAAGAATTCGCTCGGACTGGGTGACCATGCGAAACGTGTTTTTACCTTGACGATGAGATTAGATCTTGGTCCGTTGGGTTGGGAAAACTTATGGAAGTTCGCTATCTGCTTCTTTATGTGGAGAAATGGTATCGTCTCAAATTGTTATGGCATCTCCGATGCCCCAGCAAAGCCTTTGTTCGGCTAACTAATCCAGCTTTGTTCTCACTGCTGCACAGGTTTGATTCGAGATGGGTTCCGGAGTTGAATTCTTTGAATGGAGAGAATCAGCTCGCCCTAGATGTTGGAGTGATGATACCCAGGCACCACCCAGTTGTCAACTAGCAACCTGAATTTGTACTTGATCACATCGGCCGCGTTAGGGTTGTTCAACGAATCTGAACTGTGTTACACAGTGAGAGAGGAAGCTTCATAATGGCACGCGACGAAAACGAAACCAGCCCCGACCGCGTCTTCTCCCTGTTTGAAGCTAACCAACTGATCCCCCAACTCCAGTCACACTTGTCAACAGTCCAGGAGTGTAAAACCGTACTCATACGAACCCGCGAGGAAGTAGGCAAAGCCTCCGCCAATGCCCCCTCAGGAGGCGGGACACCAGTGGGTGCTCGCTACGTGAAAAGTCTCCAGAACATCAGTGCTAATCTGCATGCTATTCAGGAGATGGGAGTGGTCGTGAAGGATATCGACATGGGGCTCTGTGATTTCCCGCATATCCGCAACGGCCGCGTCGTCTATTTGTGTTGGAAACTTGGTGAGAACGAAGTTCGGTGGTGGCACGAAGTCACAACTGGCTATAAAGATCGTTGTCCGATTGAAGAAGAGCCTATTTAGCTAGCCCCACCCCAACAGCATCTTGTAGCTAAACACTGAAGTACCGCAAGGGGCTAGAAATATGAAGTTTGTGATCATCGGCTATGACGGCCCGGAAGGAGAAGCCAAACGAAAGGTCTATCGATCAGCTCACTTGAGTAATCTTGAATCATTAGATAGCCAAGGGCGAGTCGTCCTCGCTGGCCCTCTGACCGACAAAGCCGGAAGCTTGCTGGTGCTAGAACTCGAAACTCAGGAAGATGCTGAAGACTTCGCCCGTCATGACCCCTACACGGTTCATGGCGTCTTCGATAGAGTTGAAATTCATCCGTTTATGCAGGTTTTCCCCAAACCTCAGTAACAAATCCCTCATATAACTTCTCAGAAAAGCGACCTCAGCTACCTGCCTTTTGAAGCATTGTCCAACTTCAAGCCGAGCGGTATAGTTTTGTTATGAACTTACGTCATATTGTACGATCCCTATCGATCCTCAGCGTCTCTCTCGTTGCTTTCTACTATCCAGCACATGCTTCAGAAACCACAATTGTGGCTGAAGCTAGCTATGTGATGGGAGATGGTGACACTCTTGCCACAGCTGAAGAACGAGTGCTCCAGCGGGCGCAACGTAGAGCCGTTGAGGAGGCAGGGCTGTACATCGAATCAACCTTCCGCGATATGGAACGGTCTGAGGCGGGCAGGAGCATCCAGATAAGCTCGTTAGAGGTACGGACAATTGCTGCAGCGATCACCAGAACCGAAATCCTAGAAACACGCCGCTCTTTTTTAAACGATCGACCAAGCTTCTACGTCCGTATCCGCGCAGTTGTTGATCTCGACAATCTTCACGTAGCGATCCAGCGGTGGCAGACTGAGCAACGACTGGGCGACCATTTTCGCCGTCTTCAAAAGGAAAACGCGGAGCTCAAAGTTCAGCTTGACGAGCTGAGGGCCTCTCGTACTGGAGTGCGAACCCTCGTCATTGAGCCGGTCGGTCGCACGAATAACACCCGTGAACAAGCTCGAAAGTTGGTCGAAAAAGCAATATTGACCCAACATCTTTCCCAAAAACTTAGCTTGGCCTCCCAGGCTGCAGTGCTGGACCCCAATTCTATCGAGCCTCTGATCGTACGCGGCCAGACCTACTTGAGACTCGCATCTGCAACGTACTCGAGCAGCTCCAGACCAAGCGAGTATTCTGAGTATGTTGATAATGCCCGCATGGATTTCGACCGCGCGCTCCTCATGGATTCTCAGAATACTTGGGCCCTTCTTGGACAAGGCGATGTCAACAGATGGCTCCATCGTCCTGAGCAGGCAGCTCACTCCTTCGAGCAAGCGCTTGAGATAAATCCTTTCTTCGACCTGGCCCGCCATCGCCTCATTAGCCTGTATACCGCTGAGGCCCGCAAGCTAGTAGGTCTGAAACGGTGGGACTCCGCCCTTACAACCTTGGAAAAGTGTTTACCTCCATTCGTTTCTGACAGTTGGCTTCCCCACCAGAAAGAAGCCTATTTTCTCAGAAGCAAGATCTACAAGGCGTTGAAGCAACCGACCCTGGCGATCGGCGATCTTAGCGCAATCCTGCGAGTCGACCCAGCCGATGAACCGGCGCTACTGGCCAGAGCCAAACTGTACCAGGACCAACTTCAAGGACGCTTAGCAAAAGACGACTTCGAACATGCGTGCATGCTCGGCTCAGCAGAGGCCTGCGAGCAGTCGCCCTAAGAGTTTCCTCACCACGATTCACTCTCAATATCTCCCCGGTCTTTAGAATTGTACTGACCTTTAGAACGGATAACTACCGGGGACTCTCCAAACACTGATTTGACAATCGAAAAGCGCGATACTTATAATGAGAAGGGATTTGCTAACTACGCCTCACTATCCTAATCCACCTGTGGTGGTGGGGCAAAAGACCTAAGCTCTCTGCGAAATCGTGGCCCGAAAGCTCTTTGAGGTGGGCCTTCTGAGATGTTGCGGGACAACAAGAGGACAGCTTAGAGTACCGCAGAGGATCGTATTTTCATCAACCTCAATTTTCTCGGAGTGTAGGATTATTGTGATGAGCGACTATCGCGTGCTACCAGGACCAGAACACTTTCTTCCACCAGCCGCCGCTAGCATGGGAATTCGATTACCGAATCCTGGGGAAGCCCACATTAACGGCGTGATTGCTCCAGAGGAGAAGGCTTATGAGGAAGCGGCTCGTCAGCTCTTGATGGCCAGGGTGCCGACCATCTTCCCAGGCCCCCTCGTGCTCTGGGCCTGGAATGAGAAGGCTGCAAAGAAAGCTACAGCTATTCGACATCTTTTTAACACCTTGAAAGAATGTGTCCAGACTGGCCAGAAGCCAATGCTGATACCCATGCCAGACTACCGGCCCAAATACCCAAAAATTAACCCTGAAGTTGAGATTAATCCGAATCATCCAAATTTGACCATCTGGCATAATAAGATCGACTGCTGCATATTTGTCGGCGTGCATTGTCATCAAGCGAACCTCTCGCTCAAGATCATCCGCGGAGGAACTTCCTGCTATACTATCGCCATGTGTGCACAGGCCGGTCACGAAGATGCCATGCTTTCATTCCGTGATGCATCCGTCGATAAAATCATGCGATTGGCTGAGACCGTTAAACGATTAAAAGGAACGGTTCAACCACGGCTGTCGACAGCTAAGAGCGGGGCTTCGAACTAGCACGTTCGATCCCTATATGTGCGAAAGGAGGCTGGGACCATGGCAGAAACTAAGTCCGTCATTGGAACACAAAATAAGAAGGGTCAAATATATACTGATACATGGAAGATGATGAACGAGGCACCACGTACGCCATCGTTCTACACAGGCAGCGAAGTCATCAAGGAAGCGCTTCGACGAGCCAGCTGTGACGTGATGATCGCCTACCCGATCACGCCACAAAGCGAAGCGGCGGCACTCATCGGCGAATTATTTGCTGAGGGATATATCGGCGATTACTTCCGTGGCGAGAGCGAATTTGCCGTGATGTCGCAATGCGCCGGTGCCGCATTCGGTGGAGCCCGTGTGTTTACCACGACTGCCGGGCCAGGAACGATGCGCGCCATGGAAAACTTCCCCATGTGGGCCGGGGCACGATTGCCCATCCAAATGATTGTCACCTGCCGAGGCATTAACTCACCGCTGTCGATTCAACCGGACACACTGGAGATCGCCTATTTATTAAATACAGGCATGTTGGTGTGGCATGCGGAAACCGCACAGGACTTTTTCGACTGGATTCTTAAAGGCTATATTGTATCGGAGGAGCCGGATGTGCATCTTCCTCTCGCACTCTGCTGCGACGGATTCTTCGTCACGCACACAAAGGACGTCGTCAACCTAACACCAGCCGACATGTGTTTGCCTCCGTACGATCCGTATCGTTCGCCTGTTCCCTGTATGGACATGGAATGCCCGCCAGTCCGCATGATGCGTGATCCGTTTGTCATGAAGAGCAACTACATCAGTTATGCAACACACGCCAGCTGGCAGCAAGAAATCTGGGCCGCGATAGAACGCTCTCGGAAGCATTCCATCCATTGGCTGAACGGCCTGATCGACACCGAAAACACCGATGCCGAAATCATGATCGTTGCATCCGGGACGGCTGTATCCCAAGGGCGTGAAGCGATCCGCCTGCTGGAAGATGAAGGCGTCCGCTGCGGCCTTGTGAAGGTAAAGGCTCTGCGCCCTTGGCCGGAAGAAGAAATTCGAGAGGCCACGAAGAATGCGAAACATATTTTTGTGCCGGAGTTCAACGTGACTGGCTGGTTGGCAAAAGAAATTAAGGCGACGATTCCTAAC
This sequence comes from Nitrospira sp., assembly GCA_029881435.1. Lineage (GTDB taxonomy): Bacteria > Nitrospirota > Nitrospiria > Nitrospirales > Nitrospiraceae > Nitrospira_D. The sequence goes on along the minus strand of JAOUMR010000011.1, from coordinate 3,400 downwards.
CATGCCCGGGTACACGCAGGTCCCCATGTGTGCGGCGGCATGACGATGCCGCCGGAAATCATTGTGTCAGAAATCAAGACGGCCCTTGGGATGAAATCCTTCTCCCTAGCCGGTCGTGGAAGCTGAAACTACATCGACTGTGAATCTAATCGCTCTCGCGAGCGATACTGAGGAGGCCAATATGAGCAAAGAGCGTATTCAAATATCAGAAGACCTGTACGACATCATGCCGTCCGACTATCAGGACCTTGTAAAAAACGCAACGTACGGCAAGGAAGATCGGGGCTGGAAAGACATTGGAACATCGAAAGAACTCATTGAACAGCATTCGCTCTGCGCTGGCTGTCCAGAGTCCATGGCCTTCCGGTACATTCTGGCTTCGCTGCCGAACCCCGAAGATACGGTCATGGTTGGCTCAACCGGCTGCACAAGCCTGGTGTTTCCAATGGTCGCAGTCCACAATATCCACTCGCTGTTCGGCAACCAGAACGCGATCGCCTCAGGCCTTAAGCGTGCCCTTAGTGTACGATTCCCAGACCGCGTCAAGGATGTCGTCGTTCTTGCCGGGGACGGCGCAACCGTGGACATCGGCCTGGATATGACCCTTCAAGCATGGTTCCGCCAAGAAAAATTTACGACTATCTGCTTCGACAATGAACTGTATGCCAACACTGGTGGTCAGGAGAGCGGACTCATGCAGAAAGGCTTTGTCGCGAAGATGGCACCAGTCGGAAAATTGTTCGACAAGGTTCGGCTGCCAGAAATCGCCCGCGAGTCCGGGTGCCACTATGTCGTGAATTGCACCGTCAGCAAACCATCATTGGTCGAAAAAGTCATCCGTAATGCGGTACATATCGCCCGCGAAATCGGGCCAACCTATCTCCAGCTTTACACTCCGTGCATTCTTGAGATTGGGAAAAACAGCATGGAAGGCCTGCAAGAAATGCGCGATTCGGAGAAGCCAGCTGAGCGATTCGCTTACAAGGAATACGTCAGCGAGCCGGCCAAGCAATTGCTTGCCGAATTGGCGGCGAAGGACAAGGAACGGAAGGCAGCCGCCAAGCAGCTGGCGGGCCAAGCATCAGCATAGTCAGACCGGAGGCGCGACATGATTAAAAGACGATTGAATATCCGGATGTCAGGCTTAGGCGGACAAGGAGCAGTCACTGCCGCACACGTCTTGGCCATGGCAGCAAACCGGGATGGTAAGTTTTCCATCTCCAACCCATTCTTCGGTGCCGAGAAACGTATGGCGCCGGCAGAGAGTTATTGTCGGATCGGCATCGAACGAATTTACGACCGGGGTGAGTTAGTATTTCCCGATGTTATTCAGGTCTTTCATCCCCAAGTTATCACTATGGGGAAGAGTTACACCATGCCATTCTACTCCGGCGTGAAGGAAGGCGGCGTGGTGGTCATCAACTCCGCCCAGCCGTTGCTGTCTGAAGAGGACGTGGAACGGCTTAAGGACTTGAACGTCGCCGTGTTTTATATTGCAGGTACCGAGTTAGCCATTGAGGTGGCTGGCACCGAGCTTTCGACAAATATGGCCATGATCGGCTCTGTCTCGGGCATTACAAAATGTGTCTCAATGGAGGCCTTAGACGGTGCACTCCAAGAGCGCTTCGGCAAGAAGTTCGTGGCCTCCGGAGGAACAGCGTCTTTGGACGAAGCCATTAAGAAGAAATTCGCCAAGAAAGAAATGCTGTTAGCCAAAAACTTGGCAACCGTGAAAGCGGCTTACGAAATCGCCAGCGAATGGGCCGACAAGAACAAGGTCGAACTGCGTGTCGGGAATCCAGCTGTCGCTGCCTAAGAGAAGGAATTACGTTGCATGTATAACGTTGCTCAAGTCATCGACGAAAAGTGCACTGCTAAGAAGGGGTGCCGTCTCTGTATTATGTATTGCCCGGAGGCGAATTGCCTGGACTTGAATACCAGTAAGATGGTGGCGGAAGTTACCATCGATCGCTGCAAAGGCTGCGAACTCTGCGTGATCGTCTGCGACGCAGCCAAGCACTTTGCGATTACCATGCAGGCCGTCAGCGCTACAGGACAGCTGATGACCAAGAAGGGTGAGTCGGCTGCGCTCGGGCAAGCCTATCAAGGCTAGGCTAGTAGGTTTAGAATCAAAGAACCCCATAGCGCCGTCGCTATGGGGTTTTTTATTGGGATCAAGGAGAGCCAATATGGAAAACGAAGATAACACGCTGGACGAACTATTGGGTGATATTATCGGCTTGATTAACCAGTATCCAATCGCCATTGAACGGCAGGCTGGGCTCCTCCAAGCAACGGGCAAAGACCCGGAGCTTGTCGAGAAACTCGTCAAAGCCGCTGACACAATGCGGGACAGTGGGAATCTCTATCTCACCTGGGCCAAACATTATGCTGCGATGGCTAAAGGCAATACAGATGCGTCGTCCGACGAAGACGAAACTGATGATTTCGACGTTTAAAAACTTCCCTATTCCAAGAACAGTTTTGTTAATATAGGCATTATTGCAGTGTGCGGCTCAGTTCCCCGGTAGCTCAGTTGGTAGAGCAGCCGGCTGTTAACCGGCTGGTCGCAGGTTCGAGTCCTGCCCGGGGAGCCAAGTCATCTAAAACGACTGGCTCACTCTCTGCTCTCCCTTCACCGTCAAAGGTATCTCGCCCTCAGGCAGAAACAGGCGGATGAACTGCTCCTCGGCCCCCAACACCGCTCTTTAATACGATCTCACGATATGATCAAGTCGCTCAATGTGCTCGTAGGCTGCCCAAGGGTCCATTGCAACCGCGCATACCCCGTGATTGGACTGGCCGACGATATCAAATTCAAGGGTCCCATCTTTCCGTAAGTTCAAACATTCGGCGGTGACATCAGCCAATTCTCGGGACAATGCCGGGAGGGGAGGAACGGAACGCCCTACTCGTGTGTACCGCGAGATTTCAGGAAATTCTGCGCTGATGGCCCGTAAATCTATGCCTGCATAGATCGCGGCTACTACATGTGTCGCATGGACATGCACCACGGTTCGTGTCCGTTTTGAATCCCGCTGCAAATTCCAATGCATCCACAGTTCGCCGGACGGCTTTTGTAGCTCGTTGACTTTTGGCACTCGCAAGCCCGTTGCTGGATCGATAATGATCTCCAATCGAACGATATGCTCCGGATGCACGATCGTCTTCCGCCAGCCGGATGGAGTAATGTACAGGCATCTCCCGTCTCGCTTTTTCATCCTAGAGCATTTTCTATTTAGTCATGCAGCATATCCTGCGTGTTTGAAGTAATTGGCACACTCGGTTGGTGAGAAGGTGTCGAGGAGTGTGCCGATTTCGTTCCAGAGGGCGTCGACGGTTCGGGGGGCGGCCTTTTTCAGGAGCGCCTTGAGTTTGGAGAACACCATTTCGATCGGAT
>JAOUMR010000082.1 GCA_029881435.1 Nitrospira sp. | reverse complement strand
TCATTGGGATTGTCTCCTGGACGATCAGGGCAAACCTCGGCAAGAAGGACCCCGCAGGCCTGAATACTCTGGCATAAGCCGCCAACGATATCGCCTGTTTTGAGTCGGCTGACAGCGGCCTCGACGACCGAAGACCACCGCTCCACTGGGACTCGTTGATACAAGGGCTGGTCGGCCAACACGTAAATCTCGTGCTCCAACAGCGATAGCATGATCAGCACACCGGTGCGCTCACGGGTCTGCGCAACGGCATGCTGCACGAAGGCACGCTCGGCCCTGAGCCTTACTTTATGATGCATCCGATCCGTTGGTGTGAGGAGGCGAATGATCGGAGTCAGAGTACCGAGCCAAGCCCCCACACCATAGGCCAGTAGGGTCGTCAGGATCAGCCAAGCCGCGTTGGAGGCGTGCCATCCCCACGGCAACCACAAGACCTCAGTGGTCAACAGAATCGTCAGCACCGAGACCGCGAGCAGCAACCCGGAACGATATTGCGCATCTCGATACAGGCCTGATCGGCTGACGATCAATGGAACGATCTCGGCGTTGGTATCTTGTTCCGCCGCATGCACAGCCAGGCTAACCCGCTCACGTTCCTTGCCTGTGAGTTGCAGCCTCTCACCAGTGTCCACTGGCACCGCCTCCTCCAAAATCGCCGCCCCCACCGCCGAATCCACCCCCTCCACCGAACGACCCTCCACCCCACCCACCACCGCGACTGCTGTACCAGATCCAATCATCCATCCCGCGGGATCGTGTGGTCCTTCCCCCGGTACCGGACGCGCCAATCACGAGCAGCAGAAGCAAGGTCGCCGCGCTCGCAATGAGCGCCGGTACAAGCCAGGGAGCCAATAGCGTTGAGATCCCTGCACCTGCTAGCGGTCCGACAAATTTATGGATGTTCATGAACATGAGCCCAACGACGAGCCCGACTATGACAGCCACCACAACCTGCCCCAGGACGTCGGTCTCTGACTGAGGGACTGGTTGTTCGGATGCCTGATAGGTTCCTTCGATCGTCTTCACAATGGCGCTGATGCCCTCAGTGACTCCACCTGGGATATCACCGGCGCGGAACCGAGGCACGATCACATTTCTGATGATTTGGGCCGATCGAGCGTCGGTCAACACCCCTTCCAATCCATACCCGACTTCGATCCGAACCTTGCGTTCCTCAATCGCCACCAACAAGAGCACGCCGTTGTCCGTCCCCTTCTGACCGAGTTTCCAGGTTGTGGCGACGCGATGGGAGAATTCTTCGAGCGAGTCACCTTCGAGGGAAGGGATGATTAGGACGGCGGCTTGATTACTCGATTGCGCTTCATGAGCCGAGAGCCGAGCCGTGAGTGACTCAATCGTGGAGCTCGGGAAGATGTGGGCAAGGTCGACGACCCGCCCGGTCAATTGAGGAACGTCCAACGCAGCGGCCGGTATAGCCGACGAGAACGTAGCAGCTGTCAGGTAGCAACAGAATACGAGGCGGCTGATTCCACGTCGTATCAACTTCTCCTCGCCTCACTCTCGATTCAAAACGTTACTTCTGGCGGCTTTGCCACCGCGTTCTCATCGGCGACAGTAAAATTAGGCCGCTCCTCAAGATTCAACAAGAACTTGGCCGTGAGGTTGGTCGGAAAATATCGCACCATCTTGTTGTACTCTGCGACACGATCAATATACCGTTTACGAGCCACCGTAATCCGATTCTCCGTTCCCTCGAGCTGACTTTGGAGATCTCTGAAGTTTTGATCAGCCTTGAGGTTCGGGTAATTTTCGGCGATCGCAATCAGTCGCCCCAACGCTGATGTCAGACCTGATTGGGCCGATTGAAAGGCTTCGAATGCCGCAGGATCTTTCAGGACCTCTGGTGTCACTTGAATCCCGGTCGCCTTCGCGCGGGCATTCACCACTCCCTCAAGGGTCTCTTTTTCATGAGCCGCGTACCCTTTGACCGTCGCGACAAGGTTGGGAATGAGATCCGCACGTCGTTGGTATTGATTGATCACTTCACTCCATGCTGCCTTCGTATCCTCATCCAATCCTTGCAGATCGTTGTAGCCGCAACCGGACACAAACCACGCGCTGATCATCGCTAGGGCGATTGCCGTCGTTCTCCACCACCTACGCTCCATCGTTCCCTCCTTGAGCCAAGTCGGATGCAGTGTCTCCTCATTGAACGATCATGCTACCATGGGCATAATCATCTAAGATATGCTGGTCAAGGGGTGTTATGCCTAGAAGAAAGTCCTTCGATGGAACCAGTGGGTTTCAAGTCCGGCACCGGACGCTAGGAGTCTATCAAGGTAGCGCGATCGACCTGGCCTTCTGGCACCCATCGTCGGGTATGCCGGAACATGGCCTGTGTCGGTTTGCGACCAGAGAGAACGCACAGTCGTTGATCGACGTGCTCTGTTCTTCGGAATGCCTAGAACCAATGAGGCGACCCGATCTGACGATCGAGCTGTTCGATACCGCCGAACATGACCGCTTGATGACCGACTACCCGCTGCCGTCTGCGTGGGAGACACCGACATAGGTGCAGAAACAGCACCTAGCCGGTGATCGACGGTTCAACAGCTTTGGTCAGCAAAGAAGAAGTAGATCCCAAGTGTGAGTGGATGAAGGTCAGAAGCCGTTTATTTTCTTGAGCCTTGCGCAGAAACTTGAATGCAATCCCCCGTGCACTGACCGACCGAACGATAGCGGCCACTTCGACAGGAGGTTCGTGTTCGGCGGTGACGATCTCCAGATAGAAAATGTCGTCAAGGTGGACGTGCGTGTCGCTCTTGATGATGCACCCGCCCAGAGAGAGATCCATCACCATGCCCTCGCCCCTGACTTTCCCTCCTGAAAAGGACAGGCAGAGCTTGACTGGTATGCGGAGATGTTCGCGGCGGTCGATAGCATGCGCGGGCCCTGTCGTGCTCATACGACGGGCAAGAAACCGGTGGTGGCACTGTTGACACTGAAATGGGACCATCCAAATCAGCGACGCCACAAGTTCACGCGGCGACTGTGGCGATACACGAACCGCATCACCCTTCCGACATTGTGGACAGACTGTCCGGCGACTCATTCCGTCTGATCTCCGCCAAGCCTAGGCACACACCGGCCCTTGATGGCACTATAAAGGCCTTTCCTTCACAGTCAAGCTCATTGCCATCTGGCGCAAATCAGCCACCATCAATCTTTTACGCCATTGACGGATCAGAATGAAGAACGACGATGCCGTCCGCGATTCCGCTAGACGGACTCCGCGTGCGGAGATTCAGGCTCACTGGGAAGGCCGGCTTCGACGATGCCGGCGCGGAGATATTCACGATTGAGGTTGGCGATGAACCGTACACTGATGCTTTTGGGGCAGACGGCCTCGCACTCATACTGATTGCCGCAAGAACCAAACCCTTCACGATCCATAGCCTCGAGCATGGCACTCACACGGTGCGTTCGTTCCGGTTTCCCTTGTGGCAAGATCGCAAAGTGTGACACTTTCGCCGCGACAAAGAGAGTCGCCGAAGCATTTTTACAGGCTGCGACGCAGGCCCCACATCCAATACACGACGCCGCATCCATCGCGGTTTCTGCTTGATCCTTACCGATCAGCAGAACATTTCCATCCACCGCCCCACCCGTGTTGACCGAAATATACCCGCCTGCTTGCATGACACGATCCAGGGCACTGCGATCGACCACCAAGTCTTTGATGATCGGAAAAGCCTTGGCTCGCCACGGCTCAATTGTGATGGTGGCCCCATCTGGAAACCGTCTCATGTACAGCTGGCAGGTCGTGATGCCACGGTCGGGGCCGTGCGGGATGCCATCAATGACCAATGAACAACTTCCGCAAATGCCCTCACGGCAATCCTGCTCAAAGGCCACAGGCTCTTCACCGTTGCCAAGCAATCTCTGATTCACGCCATCGAGCATTTCGAGGAACGACATACCGGGAGTCACATCCTGCGCCTCATACGTAACAAGCCGACCTCTCTCGGCTGGCCCGTTCTGACGCCAAATCTTTAATCTGAATTTCATGATATACCCGATCCCGTGCGCCCTTCAGCGTCCCTTTATTGCCGGTTCGTGCTTACTGATAACTTCTCATCGTCGGCTGTACGAATTCAAAGGTCAGGGGTTCCTTGTGCAGGAGAGGTACTGTTCCATCTCGGTATTCCCAGGCCGCCACGTGGGCGAATCGGGTATCGTCACGTTTCGGTTCACCATCCCCCGTCTGAGATTCTTCGCGAAAATGCGCTCCACATGACTCCTGGCGGTGCAATGCGTCGTGACAGAGCAATTCCGCAAACTCAAGATAGTCCGCTACCCGTCCTGCATATTCCAACTCTTGGTTGAAGGCATCTCCCGACCCCGGCACCATCACCTCCTTCCAAAACTCCTCTCGAAGAGTCGGAATCGACGTCAAGGCCATCGTGAGCCCTGCTTCATGACGAGACATGCCACAGTGATTCCACAAGAGCTTTCCGACTTCCCGATGAAAGTAGGCTGCCGTTCGACGACCTTTCGCGCTCACAATGCGCGTGATTCGACTCGTCACACGATGCAGCGCCGCGCGGGACTCCGCGTGATCTTCTGGAACCGATGGAAGTGCCGCGGTTGCCAAATAATGACTGATCGTATACGGCAGAATGAAATAGCCATCGGCAAGTCCTTGCATCAAGGAGCTGGCTCCTAGCCGATTGGCCCCGTGATCCGCAAAGTTGGCTTCCCCGACCACGAAGAGTCCCGGGATCGAGCTCATGAGATGATAATCCACCCAGAGCCCTCCCATGGTGTAGTGAGGCGCCGGATAAATTCGCATGGGTGAGTGATAGGCATCCTCTCCCGTAATCCGATGATACATCTCGAAGAGATTGCCATAGCGTTCACGGACCACTTCGGTCCCTTGTTGGCCGATCACACCGGCGAAATCGAGATACACCCCATACCCGCTTGAACCAACACCACGGCCTTCGTCGCACACAGCCTTCACCGCGCGTGACGCGATGTCTCGTGGCGCGAGATTCCCAAACCGCGGGTATCGACGTTCTAAGAAGTAGTCACGTTCCGCTTCCGGAATGTCGCCCGGTGAGCGATGATCGACCATCGTCTTCGGAACCCACAGTCGCCCGTCATTGCGAAGCGACTCAGACATCAGGGTCAACTTGGCTTGAGAGGCGTCACCCGGAGGAATTGCCGTCGGATGGATCTGCGTAAAGCATGGATTGGCAAACACCGCCCCCTGCTTCCACGCTCGGTACGTGGCTGTCACATTGCTGCCGCTCGCATTGGTCGAAAGATAGTAGACATTGCTGTATCCTCCCGTCGCCAGCACCACGGCATGGGCAGTGTGGACACTTAGGCGCCCAGTGACCAAATCCCGAACCACAATGCCTCGAGCCTGACCATCGACCACAATCAGATCGAGCATCTCAGTACGTGGTCGCATGGTGACCTGACCACGTTCAATCTGCCAGCAGAGCGCCGAATAGGCGCCCAAGAGCAACTGCTGCCCAGTTTGTCCTCGACAGTAAAAGGTACGAGAAACTTGGACGCCCCCGAACGAGCGGTTCGCCAGCTGCCCGCCATATTCCCTGGCGAACGGAATACCAAGCGCGACACACTGATCGATGATTTGCGTGCTGACCTGAGCGAGTCGATAGACATTGGCTTCTCGGGAGCGAAAATCTCCTCCCTTGATAGTGTCATAAAACAGCCGGCCCACACTGTCTCCGTCATCTTGGTAGTTTTTTGCGGCGTTGATTCCCCCTTGTGCCGCAATGCTGTGCGCGCGACGAGGGCTGTCCTGGAAACAAAAACACTCCACCTGATAGCCGAGTTGCCCCAAGGTCGAAGCGGCGCTCGCGCCGGCGAGGCCGGCGCCGACAACAATGACGGTCAGTTTCCGCTTATTGCTGGGGCTAACCAACTTTTCACTGAATCGATGTCGATCCCATTTGCTCTCCAATGGCCCGGATGGAATTTTGGGGTCAAGTTTCCTCATAGCCGCACAATCCCCAAAAAGACCGCGAGAATGATGCCAACATTTCCAAGAACAACCAGCAGTGCAACCGCAGAACCGGCCGCTTTAAATAGGCGATCCAGCGCCGCATGTTCCAGCCCTAACGTCTGTAAGCTGCTTGAGACGGCATGGCTCAGATGCAAACCAAGCCCCAGCTGTCCTGCAAGGTACAGCACCACGACGAGGGGATTCTGAAACGCCACGATCACCTTACCATAGACATCTCGATAGCCCTCCGCATCAACACGGTCGGAAGACGAAGAGCCAATGACCCCGGCCGTCAGATGCAGAAGATGGAACACGATAAAGAGGAACAACACCATCCCGGAAACCGCCATTGTTCTGGAAGCAAACGAGGCCTGCCGGTATCGGTGGATCGCATAACCGATCGGGCGAGCACGATGGTTTTGCAGGCTCACCTGAGTCGCCAATACGATGTGGAGGACAACGATGCTCAGCAAGCCAATACGAGCAGTCCATAGTAAGATCGGCATATCGCGGAGAAACGCCGCATAGCTATTGAACGCATGAGGCCCTTGGAATACCTGAAGGTTCCCCAACATATGGAAGATGACATAGATCGTGAGTCCGAGCCCGGACAGAGCCGTGAGAACTTTCCTGCCGACTGAGGACTGGAGATGGCTAACGAGGCGAGTCATCCGTGAGCATTATACACTTCTTGATCTTAAGAAGAGGCACCGGCGGCCGGTTGTCATGCGCGCGCTTGGGACTGCATCTCACCTGATCGGAGAATTTATCGAGCGGTCGATGAGCTGGCACGTGGGGTGATACGCCGAACCTGGAGTTCCAGCTGCTCGGCAGGATTCAATCCTGGCACCAGTAAGTCCATCGCCATGACACAGTTGCGCCCACCCTCTTTCGCGGCGTACAAGGCCTTGTCTGCTTGATCGATCAGCTCTAACGGTGTCTGCGCACCAAACGTGATAGCCGACACCCCTATGCTGACAGTCAGAACTACGCCGTCGGCCATTCGCATTCTGCTACCGGCCTCTGTGCTAATACGAATTCGCAAGCGTTCCGCGAGCTCGGACGCTTCGGCCAATGTCGTACCTGGGAACATCAGGCTGAATTCTTCTCCCCCGTAACGTCCCACCATATCCGCCAATCGCAGCCCTGCATGGAGACAGTGGGCAACCGCTTGGATGGCTTGATCCCCAACGGCATGCCCATATCGGTCATTCACGCGCTTGAAGTTGTCGATGTCGACCATCAGGCAACACAGCTCACTGCCTTGGTCTCGACTTTCTGCAAATGCTTTCTCGAACAAGGCATAAAACGCACGTCGGTTCAGACATCCGGTCAGCGGGTCCCGAGAGGCCAGGCGTTCCAACTCACTGTTTTGTCGCAGAATTTCCGCCTGTGCGGCTTCAAGGTTTGCCACGGTCCGTATCAGAGCACTGTTCATCTCTGTGAGCTGCCGGTTCGCGTGTTGAAGCTCCTCGGTTCGTTTATCGACCTGGTGGCTCAATTCATTGAGTCGTCCAGCGACCCTGTTCGCCAAATCCCATTTCCGACACAGCGCGGTGGCCTGCTGAAGCACTTCGATATTGTTAAATGGTTTCTGAAGGATCAATAATTTGTCGGTTCTGCCGATGCGAGCACGAATTTCTTCCCAAGGCTGGTCTGAATAGGCTGAGCAGATGACCACTTGCAACCTGGCATCGACCTTCCACAGATGTTCGACGGTTTCCAACCCGTCCCACCCTGGAGGCATTCTCATATCCACAAACGCGACGGCATAGGGTCGCCCAACTTGACCCGCTGCTTCGACCAAGGCGAGCGCGGCACGCCCTTGATCCGCGCAATCGACCTCGAAGGGTTCGTGAGGATCAGTCGAGGTGGACTCTCCAAAGAGCGCCAGCCTGGCTTCATGAAGACCCTTTGGCTCACTCTCCTGTTGAAGAATTCTCAGGAAGTCATGGTGGATCGACAGGTTGTCGTCTACAACGAGAACACGGCGATTAGGATTATCCATAGGCACGAATCAGAGCGCCTCTTGTCCCATGAGAGTTCGTGCTATCCTGCCTTCGCGAATACCGTCTGGGCCGAAGGCTTCTGGAGTTGAATCGTGCACCAGAACGTCGATCCTTGCCCCGGCACGCTGTCCACACCCACTATCCCACCCATCAGTTGGGCCAGTTGCTTGACAATGGCCAGTCCAAGTCCTGTCCCGCCGTACCGTCGTGTGGTGGATCCATCGGCTTGGGTGAACGGCGTAAAGAGTTCTTCCTGTGCTGCTGGCTCAACACCAATCCCTGTATCCTGCACTTGTAGACACAACGTTGTGGTGCTGACCGAATCCTCATCCACTGTGATGTGAAGGGTGATCTGACCGTGGGCCGTAAACTTGATCGCGTTGCCGATCAGGTTGGTCAAAATCTGTCGGATCCGAACCGGATCACCTTCATATTCCGGAAGCAGGATCTCCGGCAGGACAGCGGTCAGCTTCAGTCCCTTGCTCTCAGCCGGACCGGAAAATAGTTCCAGGACGTCCTTCACAAGCTGACGCATATCGAATGCGAGAGTTTCGATCTGCAGTTTACCTGCCTCGATCTTCGAAATATCGAGGATGTCATTGATCACTTGCAGCAAAGCCATCCCAGACTTGCGTAGGGTCTCCATATATCGGCGTTGCTTGTCGTCTAAAGTGGTCCGCATGAGGAGTTCGCTCATTCCAATGATCCCGTTCATCGGAGTACGGATCTCATGGCTCATATTCGCTAGAAACTGCGACTTCGCGACATTGGCTGCTTCAGCGGCCTCTAGACGTTGTCGCGCCTGACGCGCCAGATCCCACTTTCTGGTCAAGGAAGTCGCCAATTGCGAGGCTTCGATGGAGGAGAATGGCTTCTGCAGAATCAGGAGACGATCGTCGTGGCCAAGTCGGCGAATGATGTCGTCCCACGAATGGTCTGTGTAGGCCGTACAGATCACGGTCTGGATCTCCGGGTCGGCAGTCCACAGGTGCTCGATCGTCTCCAACCCATCCCAGCCCGGCGGCATTCGCATGTCCACAAACGCCATGGCATACGGCCGCCCCTCGCGGCGCGCCAGTTGTACGAGCTCCAACGCCGATTCCCCCTGGTCGGCGTAGTCCAAATCGAACCGCACGAGGGTCCTGAGAAGAGGTTCGCTGCCGAATAACGACGAGCGTGCATCATCCAGAGCTGGCGTCTCGGTACCCGGTTGAAGGATCTTTCGGAAATCGTCGTGGATCGAACGATTGTCGTCGATGACCAAGATTCGACGATTGTGATGACTGTCCGTGATCTTCACGGTCATAGTGGCCTCCACCTGGTTGCACCGACTGTCATGTCTGCTACGCGGCCCGTGATTCGATCGCAGGCAACCATTGGCTCAGAGTCTTTCGAATCTCTTTCAATCCCGCCGGCTTCGAGAGGAAGCCGTCCATACCGCCTGCAAGGCAGGCATCTTGATGGCTACTGAGCGCGTAGCCTGACAGGGCGATAATCGGAACTCGTGTACCATCTGCTCGCCGAATCCCCCGTCGGCGAATTTCTGCAGTGGCGGTGAGTCCGTCCATCTCCGGCATTTCACAGTCCATCAGAACGAGGTCGTATCGGAACCGTTCCAGCGCATCGATCGCCTCTCCACCCGTACTGACGACATCGACTGATTCGCCGCAGACCTCCAGCATGCCGCGGAAGACCTCCTGATTCGTCGAATTGTCTTCGGCCAAGAGGATACGTGCACGTGACCGTGGCTTAGAGGGATTGACGCCGGGCCCCTTACCGGTGAATACGTCAAGGTTCGTGCGCTGATCCGCCCGCTTACTCTCGCCTCCAACCCCTTCGCTTATCCTCTGTTTCTCAAGACAGACGGTAAACCAAAACGTGGAACCCCGTCCTGGGGTACTGGTGAAGCCGATGTCTCCCCCCATTAATGCGACGAGCCGTTTGACGATCGCGAGCCCCAACCCTGTTCCCCCAAATCGCCTCGTCATCGATCCATCCGCCTGGGCAAAGGGATCGAAGATCTTCTGCTGCGCATTAAGAGGGATGCCGATCCCGGTATCGCACACCGTGACTTTGAATAAGGCGTTGTCATGGCTATTCTGAATCCGCTCAATGTGAATCAAGATGCTACCTTGTTCCGTGAACTTCACGGCATTCCCCACCAAATTGGTCAGAATCTGCCGGAATCGTGCGGCATCCCCTCGCCACACGGTGGGCAACTCAGGGTCGATCTGACATTCTACGCTGAGCCCTTTTTTCTGCGCCGGCGCGAAAAACCCATCGATGACGGCTTGTACAGTTGCCGCCAGGTCAAACCCCGCGATGTGGAGATCCATCTGGCCGGCTTCGATCTTGGACAAGTCGAGGATGTCGTTGACGATCTGAACCAGCTGCTCGCCAGAATTCTCGATGGTTTCAACAAAACGACGCTGTTGGTCGGTCAAGGAGGTCGAGAGAAGCAGCTCATTCATACCGAGCATTCCGTTCATGGGTGTCCGGATCTCGTGGCTCATACGAGCCAAGAACTGCGACTTGGCCTGGTTGGCATCATCCGCCTCCGCCTTGGCCTCTTTCAGCGCCTCCACCGTGCGCTGTAACTCTTCGTTACGCCGTTGAAGCTCTGCGGTCCGCTCGGCCACCTGCTGCTCAAGGAGTTGGTTCGTGGCCTGGAGTTCTCGATTGCGGGTATTGACCTGGGAAACGAGGTCTTCGATTTGCAGACGAATGTCACGTCCCAATTCCCATTTCCTGGTCAGTGACGCGGCGATCTGCTGCACCTCGATGGCATCGAACGGTTTTCGCAAAATGAGGAACCGATCGCTGGCTCCCAAACGCGCCGCAATCTCTGCCCACGAATGATCCGAATAGGCCGTACAGATCACTACTTGCAGCCTTCCATCGGTTTCCCAGAGCCGTTCGACCGTTTCCAAACCATCCCACCCAGGCGGCATCCGCATGTCGACAAACGCCACCGCGTACGGCCGTCTTTCTTGGCGCGCCATCTGGACCAGAGCCAATGCCGTCTGCCCTTGATCGGCATAGTCGAGTTCGAACCGCTCAAGAGCTTGCACGAGCGGCTCTCCGAATAGCGCTGCCCGCGCCTGGCAAAGGCCTTCATCGTCGGGTTGTACCTCAAGGATTCTTCGAAAGTCCTCGTGAATGGCTTGGTTGTCGTCAACCACCAAGATTCGAAGATTTTTGTTTCCCTCGTTCATCATCACCGAGGTTCTCCCACCTGTACGTCCGGTTTCCGTGTCGTCATGAACTCCTGCATCTCCGTTAGGAGGGTCAGGACATCTTGCGCACACCGCTGGACGGTCGCCATCTGCTCTCGCTGCTCAGGATTGAGGGTGCTGTGGAGAAGCAGGGCAACCTTGTTGACGAGCTCAGTCATGGGCTGGAAGATTTCATGACTCATAATCGCCAAGAACTCTTCCTTCTGTTGAAATGTTGCTGCACTATCGCCGTGAGACTGGATCGAGCCGCCCTCCCCTGCTCGGCTGGCGACGTGTTCTTGCAGACGCTCATTCGCTTCCCGCAGCTCAGCCGTGCGCTGAGTCACGCTGAACGCAAGGCTCTCAATCTGGCGCTTGACCGAGCGTGCCAGGTTCCATTTCTTCGTCAGCGAGTTCGCCAACTGAACGACTTCAATACTATTGAACGGCTTCATGAGAATCAGCAGCTTGTCGGTTTCTCCGATCCGACGGCTGACATCTTCCCACGGGTGATCGGAGTAGGCAGAGCAAATTACGATTTGAATCTCAGGATCGGCATACCAAAGATGTTCGATCGTTTCGAGGCCATCCCATCCCGGCGGCATCCGCATGTCCACAAAGGCTAAGGCATAGGGATTACCTACTTGCTGGGCATTTTGGACGAGACCGAATCCTTCTCGGCCCTGGCTCGCGAAGTCCAGCTCGTAACGCACCTGCGTCGGAAGGGTCGGGGCTTCTCCAAACAGGGCCGCGCGAGCCTGATTCAGCGAGTCTGAATCGACCGGCGGCGCCAAGATTTTCTTGAAGTCCTCATGGATACTGGTGTTATCGTCGATCACCAAGATTCGTCGATTGTCAGCCATCTGGTTGTCCGTCATGCTGCAGCCTCGACTGCAACCAATGGGAGATCCAGCGTGAAGGTCGCACCGCGCCCTTCGCCCTCGCTCTGCGCCTGCAGTGCGCCGCCAAGATTCTTGGCGACGATGGCGGCGCTATGCAGTCCAAGCCCATGACCGGCCTTTCTCGTCGTGAAACCTTGGGTAAACAGCTTCGAAAGATTTTCCGTTTTGATCCCGCCTCCTGTGTCAACAACCTCGAATCGCGCGAGTGGGTTCCGACCGGAATATACGCCGATGCGCAACGTGAGGAGACGGGTGGCTTCCGAGTGTTCAATCATCGCGTTCTTCGCGTTGGTGATGACATTCACCAAGACCTGCAAGACCTGATGCCGATCCGTCATGATCGTGGGGACGGGGCTGTATTCCCGTACAACGTTGATCTGATACTTGTCCGGCTCAGGCAGCGCCATCAGCAAGGCCTGTTCCATCAAGTCTTCACTTGAGCAGGGTTCGCGAATATTCCCCGCACGAGCAATATCCTGCTGCGACATGATCACTTGTTTGATATGGTCGACCTTTTTCACGAGGGAGTCGAGCTCACCTTGGATCGTCTGGTGGCTCCCACTCAGGGATTCGGCTACCAAACCAAGATAAGACGGAATCTGTTTGCCCTTCGGATCGGCCGTCAAGAACTCTTGTAGATTGTCCTGATGTTCGTTGAACATCGATGCTATCCGACAGACATCCCCCACCATTGGTTTTTTGAGTGTTTTGAGGAGCGTATCCGTCGACACATTAATGCTGTTCAGCACATTTCCTACGTTATGCAACACGCTTGAGGCCACATCCGCCATACCGGCCTGGCGCGAGGCATTCATGAGCTGCTGATACAGCTTTTCCTTTTCTGCCTCAGCTTTTTTCCGCTGATCCATCTCGACGTGCAAATTCGTATTCGTGGCCTCGAGTTCCTGGTTCTTCTGTAAAATTTGGACCCGTGATGCTTCCAATTCACTGTTCGCGTCCTTGAGTTGCGTATTGGCCCGATCAAGGTCGGTCACATCGTGAAACGAGACCAGCGCCCCTCTGACCGTCGACCCATCGTCCATGATCGGCACGGTGTTCACGATGAATTTCCTCGGTTCGCCATCAGACAGATTCAAGAGAAGGGGAGTATTGTCTTGAGGCTGCTTGTCCATGATCGCTCTGGTCCAAGGATGCACGGAGAGCGAATCCGTTGGACGCACCGGCTTCCAGGCAAGAGACCCAAGATCGGATCCAATCAGGGCTGTGACGGACTTGCCGACAGCCTGACTGAAGGCGTCATTGGTCAGCACGATCAGGTCTCGCGTGTCGATCATCACCACCCCTTGGGTCAGCGCATCAAGTGCAGCTTTCACCCGGGTTGGAACGATCCCGGAAGGGTCCAGTTGACGAAGCGTACGTTTCATGAAGAGGAGATACCCGATAAACCCCACCACACTGACGAACGCCAGGAACCGTACCCATGGATCTTCGAGAAAGCGGTTGAGCCAAGAGCCATCCTCTTGGCGAAACGCGATCTGAAGGACACCCCACGGCTGGTCTCCGGAAAAGATCGGGACTTGGAGAAATTGAAGCGTTGATTCCTCGCCGGACGGCTGAACCCATACCTGCGTATGCTCGCCAAACTGAGCGATCACCCCTCCGCCTTTCTGGACGAGCGCCAGCGACAAGATATCCTGATTCCGCTTGCCCAGCGTCTCCATCGCGAACTTGATCGTGTCGATCTGATCTCGCTCCGCCAATGCTGAGTATTGGACCGCCAAGGATTCCGCCAAGTCGCGACGATATTCAAAGACCTGGCGATCATGATTCGGGACCAGGTCGACGAGCGAATCGCCAGCCAGCATGACGCTGAGCGTCACACTGACCAAACCAAAACTGACCCAGACTAAGGGTGTTACTTTCATACCTGCATTCCGTTCACGTGCCTTTTCGCTTACCGTTTGATTCGTTCCGTGATGTTTTCAGTACCCGATCCAGGCCACGGAACTGCTTCTTCTCCTGCTCATCTTCCTCACGGACCTTCCGATCGCGCTTCCGGCGATCTCCCTCTCCTATTCCCAAAACAGGCAGCGGATCAAAATGCCTCCAAGCCGGCATCGAAACGAGGAAGCTCGCAACCAGAGCGCCCCCGCGCAGAATCCAGGCCACAAATCCAGCGGATAAGGCCATCCCCGAGAATGAGGCGACTTGCCCGATGAGCTGAGTTTTATGTTCCCGTTCCTGCACGCCGCGCTCAAGATCGTCAGCCAATCTGGTTAAACGCTCGACAAGCTTGTGACCGACGGCTAACACTTTCTTAACTGGGACCGACAGCGGCTCAAATAGCAGAGGGGGTGGTTCTTGAATGCCGATCGTGGGTTGATCGATCCTGCCAATCGTTCGAGTCGTGATGACATTTCTCGGCAGCGGATCGTTGGTTGCACCTACCACTGACGCTTCCTTCACCGGTAATCCTCCGCCTATCGGCACTAGAGGCGGCTGTATTGGAGGCGGGACGACACCACCGCTGCCTCCAGACCCAGAGCCCGAACCAGTACCTCCAGACCCGCCGGTACCACCGCCACCTCCTCCACCGCCACCACTGCCTCCACCTCCACCCGGTGGTGGGATGAACGGGGCAACCGTGAATGTAAACGTCGTCGCTCCAATCGTGCCTCCGGCTCCATCGCTCACGGTGAACGTGAAACTATCGCTCGTGGCGGCGGCCCCGCTGTGAACAAACACCACTCGGCCGGCATCGATGTCAGCTTGTGTAAAAGTCGTGATCGCCACGCCCGGAGCGGTCGTCAGTTCGAGCTGGCCATTAGCCGGTGCAGTCATCACGGTGTAGAGCAATTGAGCCGGACCGTTGTCCAAGTCGATTACTTGTAATTCACTTGCGGTAATCACATCGGTCAATCCTTGCACCACCGTCGAGCCGCCATTTGCGGCAAGAGTGGGAATGCTGTTCACTGGCGTCACCGTGATACCGAACGTCGTGGCTCCGATATTGCCTCCTGCTCCGTCGCTGACGGTAAACGTGAAGCTGTCACTGGCAGTAAACGAACCGTCGTGAACATAAACGACTTGCCCGGCATCGATCTGCGCCTGGGTAAAGCTATTGATGGCAAAACCAGGAGCGGTCGTCAGCTCAAGCTGGCCATTCACAGGAACAACGGTCACCGTATAGGTCAATTGCGCGGGGGTATTGTCGACATCGGTGACTTGTAGTTCAGATACGATAATTGGGTCGGTCCCACCTCGGGCCACGGTGGAGCCAGCATTGGCCACCACCACCGGCACATCATTGACGGCGGCCAGGGTGACCGTCGTGTCGTAGTTGGCGCTCGTGCCCCCATCGCCATCGGTCAAGACATAGCGCACCGTGCGGCTG
>JAOUMR010000178.1 GCA_029881435.1 Nitrospira sp. | reverse complement strand
GGAGTGGGACTTGTGCGAGGCCGACGAGACGGCTCAGCGCCCCAATTCTCCAGTGCCGAACGTCTGGCCAGAGACTCAACTGCCTCGGGCCTCACCCTAAGTGCTTCGCAACTGCGGAATCCGGGTTCATGCCACCATCTACCAGGATGCGGAAAAACTCACCTTAACTCCGGTGTCGCCACAGGCATCGAGATGCGAGACGATACCAATGCATCAAGAAGGATGCTCAAAAAGGCACGTCCAGCAAGGCCGCAGCGAGCGAAGAGGCGAGGCGTACGTTCGGTACGTTGAGCCTTTGAGCGAGGCGCGAACGCCGCTGGCGGACTTTTTCAGCATCCTGCTAGTGAAGACTAAGGACATCCATCATATCGTACAAACCTGGAGGCTGACGGACGATCCACCTTGCAGCACGGAGAGCACCTTGCGCAAAGGTATCACGGCTACTCGCACGGTGGGTCACTTCAATTCGCTCTCCCATACCGCCAAACAGTATGGTGTGGTCACCGACGATATCGCCAGCACGAATGGTTTGGACACCAATCTCTCCCTTGCCTCGTTCCCCGATCATCCCCTTGCGAGCAAAGACTCCGACCTGGTTTAGATCACGGTTGACGGAGCAGGCAAGAACCTCGGCAATCTTGAGAGCTGTGCCACTCGGTGCGTCCTTTTTCAATCGGTGGTGAGCTTCGATCACCTCGATGTCGTAATCCTCGCCCAGCGTGCGAGCCATTTCTCCAATGACCTTACAGATCAGATTGATCCCTACGCTCATGTTTGGAGAGAATACGCACGGAATCTGCTGGGCCAATGATTTGAGCTCTTCAAGCTGAATGGCAGAAAATCCGGTTGTCCCGATCACGATCGCGCGTCGATGGCGAACAACCGTTCGCATATGCTCGAGTGTCGCCTCTGGTGCAGAAAAATCAATCAGAACCTCCCCTTGATCCAGCAACGATGGGAGATTGTCTGTGATTGAAACGCCGGCGTGTCCTGATCCGGATGTTTCGCCAGCATCCTTACCCAACGACGGATGGTCTTTTCCTTCTAAGGCTCCAGCCAGCATCAATGCAGTAGAGTCCTTGATCAGTGATACCAGGCGGCATCCCATTCGCCCGGCCGCTCCCGCTACAATGGTCTTGATCATCGCGTCGTACACCCCGATATGTTTAGATTAATGCTGCGTCCTTTAGGACACGAATCAATTTCTCGCGTGTGTCCTGCGCCATTGAGCAGAGCGGTAAGCGCAATTCTGGATCAATCTTGCCCATGAGCCCCAAGGCTTCTTTTACCGGGATGGGGTTGGTCTCATAGAACAGCGCTGTAAAGAGGGGAGAAAGTTTGAAATGAAGGCGTCGGGCCTCCTCAGCCTTTCCTTCAGCAAAGGCCTTTACAAGACTGGCCATTTCTGTGGGCATGATGTTGGCCGTGACAGTAATGACGCCCTTTCCTCCCACCGCCATCATCGGGAGGGTAAGAGAGTCATCACCCGCCAGCACGGTAAGTCGGTCGCCGCACATCTGCACAATATCCGAAGCTTGTTGGACGGATCCGCTTCCCTCCTTGACTCCAATGATCGTCTGAATCGCAGAAAGACGAGCAATCGTTGCCGGAAGCATATTGACTCCGGTCCGGCCAGGGATGTTGTAGAGCACTAGAGGTAAATCAACTGCTTCTGCGACCGCTTTATAATGACGATAGAGACCTTCTTGTGTGGGCTTGTTGTAGTAGGGAGTAATCAGCAAGGCTCCATCGACACCGGTCTGCTTCGCATGCCTGGTGAGTACAATGGCTTCTTCTGTACTGTTTGAACCAGTTCCTGCAATAACCGGCACCCGCCCGCGGACGACCTCGACCGTCAACTCAATGACTCGATTGTGCTCGTCATGAGAAAGGGTGGCCGATTCACCTGTTGTGCCGCAGGGGACAATGCCGCTCGTGCCTTTGGCAATTTGCCATTCGATCAGTTCAGCTAGAGCACGTTCGTCAATTTTCCCTTGTCGAAACGGGGTGACAATGGCAACAAGAGATCCGGTAAACATGCTCACTCCGTGGTGTTCAGGAACGATGGAATCTGCTCGCCCTTTACAAGATCCTCATACCGTTCTCGTTCACGAATAACGTGGAATCCTCCATCTCTCACAAGCACTTCTGGAACACGAGGACGAGAGTTGTAATTCGAGGCCATGACAAAGCCATAGGCTCCGGCGCTCATAACCGCCAGCAGCTCGCCGGGCTTAACGACCGGTAGGAGTCGATCTTTGGCCAGGAAATCTCCCGACTCGCAGACCGGGCCCACGATATCCACGGTCTGTTTTTCACGTCGCCCTGATTCTTCGTTCACAGGGAGGACCTCATGGTAGGCATCGTACAGACTTGGCCGAATGAGATCGTTCATGGCGGCGTCGACAATAACAAAGCTCTTGGTTTCTCCCTCTTTGAGGTACATGGCTTTCGTAACAAGAATGCCTGCATTCCCGACGATCACCCGTCCAGGTTCCATGACCAGCGTGACGTTCAACCCCTGCATGAGCGGTAAAACGGCGTTGGATAGGTCTTGTGGTAACGGCGGCTTTTCATCTGAATAGGTAATGCCAAGCCCGCCTCCGATATTGAGATAACGGATATTCAGGCCTCTCTCTTTTAAAGTCCCGATGAGTGACACAACCTTTTTCAACGCTTCTGTAAAAGGGGTAACATCCGTAAGCTGAGACCCGATATGGGCATGGACGCCCACGACCTCAATATGACTCATGGAAGCGGCGAGGACAAAGTCTTCTACTGCTCGCTCTGCCGCAATTCCAAACTTACTTTTCTTGAGACCGGTGGAAATGTACGGATGAGTTTTCGGATCGATATCAGGATTGATTCGAAGCGCGATACGGGCCTTTTTGCCAACTTCAGCGGCGACCTGATTGATGGCATGGAGCTCAGCCGGGGACTCGACGTTAAACATGAGAATGTCGGCCTTCAGCGCATCACGAATTTCATCGGGAGCCTTGCCGACCCCAGCGAACACGATCTTGGAGGCCGGGACACCGGCCCTCAGAGCGCGGAACAACTCTCCCCCTGAGACGATATCCACTCCGCTGCCTTCTCTGGCCATTAGTCGCAGGATCGCGAGATTAGAGTTCGCCTTCATGGCGAACGCGATGACATGAGGAATACTTTTGAAGGCGCTGTCATAGGCGTGGAAATGGCGGACGAGCGTGGCGTGGCTATAGATATAGCAAGGGGTACCGAGTTCTTTCGCGATCCGGCTAACCGGCACCTGTTCGCAGTACAATTCTCCATGGTGATATTCAAAACTATGCATCGCGCCGATCCTTGTAAGAGTATAGGTTTATCACGCAAAATCCCTTCATCGTGTTCCAACCGGATACGAGGGGGGAAGATTGAGGTCGGGATCTTCGAGGGAAGGGTCGGCCACCACTGATCCTGTCCCTTCACGGTCTGTCTCACGTGCATGCTGTCGCTTTTGCTTCTCGACCGTCACTGCGACACCCACATATTCCGGGGCAATCGGGGACCCAACCACGCCGCAAGAGATCAGAAGTCCTGCCGATGCAATAAGCACGAGAATTCTCATGACAAGAACTGCTCAAGCTCCCTGATGCGTTGTTCAACTCGCACTTTGGCCGTTCCGCCGATTTGTCGTTTGTGATCGATCGCTGCTGCAGCGGTCAGACGGGTGAATACGCCCTTTTCTATCCGCTCACAATATCCCCGCATCTCATCCAATGACAAATCGGTTATCTCACGACCCTGATCAAGCGCGGCGCGAACGATTCGACCGGTAATCCCGTGTGCTTCGCGAAAAGGCACCCCCCTCAGGACCAAATAGTCGGCGAGTTCTGTCGCAAGCAGCCCGCCTCCCTGCAATGCTCGCTTCAGTGTTTCTCGATTGACTTTCAGGCGGCGCATCAGCTCGGTTATGACTCGGACAGAAGATTGCACCGTGTCGAGAGCATCGAACAGTGCCGGCTTGTCTTCCTGTAAGTCCCGATTATAACTTAACGGGAGAGCCTTCAGCATGGTCAGTAAACTGACTAAGTGGCCGTACACCCGACCCGTTTTTCCTCGGACCAGTTCGGGGACATCCGGATTTTTCTTCTGCGGCATCATACTGCTACCGGTACAGAAGGCATCAGGCAGATCGACGAACTGAAACTCCTGCGATGCCCAGACGATCAACTCTTCACTGAGCCGTGAGAGATGCATCATCACGATGGAAAAAGCCGAGGCCGATTCG
>JAOUMR010000081.1 GCA_029881435.1 Nitrospira sp. | reverse complement strand
GTATACAGTCTGTCGCCATCGGGTCTCCTCTTCTCGGTCTATCGAAGCGCCTGAACACCGCTCCTATAGCACAGATGGGAGGCCTGATGGCTTTTTTATCTCACCAGTCGTGAATTATCCGGGCTAGCGGAGGCCTAGCTCGTTGAGCAAGGATTTTGTCTCTCGTTTTGGAAGATCTTTGAGGAGCGCTTTTGCTTTTGGCGTATCGGGATCCAAGCCGAGCCCCTTGGCATAGATAGGAGCCAAAATTTTCTTGGCGGGGACAAACCCATCAGCTGCGGTGGATTCGAAACAAGCCAGAATCCTCTTGTCGAACGGCTTCAGAGAGGGAGCGAATCCAGCTTCATAGAGTGAGGCCAGTTCAGTGTGGGCCTCTTCGCCCAGGGCGGCACATTCCTTTATCAGTACCCAAAATGCCTCTTCGCCGCGGCCCTGTCCAAGTAGGACCTTCCCCAACGACTGTCGATCACTGACGCGACTCATGTCTGGGTAGTCGTTCCACAGGATGGTGCGGTAGGATTGGAGGCCTTTGAGCAGCTCCATTCGACGCTGGGTGGTCAATCCCGGAGCAAGGGTCTGACGCCGCAATTTCGACAATGAATCGTAGGCTGTTTGCTGGCCGAGCTCAATGGCCTGCATCCACCAAAAAATCGCCAATCCAAGGTTTTTTTCGACTCCTTGTCCGTCCTTATAGGCGTTGCCGAGGAAAAACCTGGCTTGCGGTACGCCGTCAATCGCTGCCGCTCCCATGTGGCGTGCAGCCTCTTGTGTTTGCCCTATGACCCTGAGCAACAGCGCAAGACGATAGTGTGCATCGGGGAAATGAGGGTAGAGTTCAAGGGCTTGTCGATATGACTGAACCGCAGCTGTCACATCACCCAGTGAGTAGTGAACGTGCCCCAAGCTGTAGTGTGCATGAGGAAGATTGGGCTCCAGCCGGATCGCCTCTGTCAGAGCTGAGACAGCTGCACGCCAGTCCTGTTTGGCGGAGAACAGGAGGCCAAGCTGAAGATAGGCGCGCCCGTCGTCCTGCTGGAGCCTGATGGCTGCGCGACATTCTTCGATGGCGGCGTCCAGATCGCCAACGCGAAGAAGCGCGTCGGCCAATTTCAGCCGGTACTCCGGGACGTTCGGTAGGAGACGGACTGCTCGTCTCAATATCCCAAGCTCCGTTACCGTGTCGGCGCGCTCGTTGAACCCAAATTCTGAACTTGGCTCAAAGGATTCGGAGGGATCCCCATGGAGCAAAGACGCGTGCTCTCCCGTTGAATGAGCATGGGTAGGAGACCAGGAGAACAGGAGAGCGGAGACTGTGAGCAGGAAGACGTTCAATCCGGGGCGCATCGGAACACTCTCATGCATCAAGTGCGAAGTGCGACAAGATCAAATTATATCATCCGTGGATACCTAAAAGCGGCGCGGGTTCGGCTCAGTCGCCTGAAGTGGAAAGGCCAGACGGTCGATAGTTTCTTGAAGAACTGGACCCGTCAGGACAATGGGGTCATGCGGCACACACCACACTGGTTCTCGTGGGGCCGGATCATCAGCCAGGCGTGGGATCAGATGCCAATGAATATGGGGAAGCTGGTTGCCAAGGAGTTCATAGTTGATCTTCTTGGCTCGGTAGATCTCGGACAAGGTCTTGGCCACTAGGTTCACCTCTTCGATCAGCTGAACACGTTCGGGCGGTGCGAGTTGAAATAACTCAGTGACGTGACGCTGAAAAACCACAATTGTCCATCCTGGGAAAAACTGGTCCTCGTGAAGATAGGCGCTGGACGATCCGAGATTCGCGATGAAATGGTCTTGTCGTGGCCAGCTTCCCAGGCATGCTGGACATGTCGTATTGCTCAAGGCCGATTCGCCTTCCGCCATTCTTCTTCTGTGAGGGCGCCTTTCTTGATCAACAGCTGAATCAGTTTCTCGACCGTCTTGCGATCTGTGCTGGGGGGCGATTTCTGTTCTGGAGGTGGGGGAGTTGCGGGGGAATCCGCTCGCTTGTCCTCTGGAGGGGGCCGTTTCTGTCCCAGTACTTTGAACGACGGAGTGAAGACCGCCACATAATCTCGATTCCTGATTCGGATCGAGACCGGAAGACTATTAGTTTGTGGCACAAGGTCGCGGGAAGTTCCGGTAGGGATGTGAAAAAAAGGCTTGCCGTCCTCGGTGTGACCATCGAGATCAAGAATGTCGAACCGTTTTAGGAAGGATTCCCCCGTGAGCCCCTCGTGATCTTCACCGGCCAGGTTGGTAATTTTATCCAGCACGATGATGAGTGAGTCGAGAATGATGGCATCGGGCGAAAGGTTTCTGACACTGACATCGTAACGGTACTCACTCGTGAAGTTGTCACGACCTTTCAGGGTGATATTCACCTGCATCTTCCCTGTCAAATCCATTAAGTGATCAAGCGATCGAGCAAAAGCGATCGACGGATTCATGCAGATCGTTGCGACGATGACGAGACAGCACGTTCTTAGAAAAACCTGCATGGGCGCCGAGCATCGAGGTAATAAGACCAACTGAGCATAGCAAACTTGTACGGATTCGGCGAGAAAACCATAGGAGCTAACTTGACACCTTGTTTCGACCAACGATATCCTCGCGCCGATTTAATCGCACAGCTCAGGGGTCGTAACTTATTACCATGTCAGGGTCTTACTGATTGAGATCGCCTGCAATCTCGCATTCCCTTGTTAACGCCCTCATGAAACTCTATGACTATCCACATCCGCGTCACCCAGAACGAACAATACGAGGCTACGATCGTCCGCATGCGGTCAGAACGGCAAGGATGTGTGTAGCCGTCGCCAACCGCTTAGGGCATCCTCAGAATCGAATACAGCTCTATCACGTCGCCTGTCTCCTGCATGACTTGGGCCGCGCCGGACTCGATCGGCAACTCTTTGGAACCATTTGGTCTTGGGCTAGGCACCGTGGTATTCCGACAAGGCCTCGTGAATGGCGCGCCATTCACCCCAAGACACCGTATGGACGCGAGACGGAAGCGTTCGTGTCGCTGTACCGTCGGGATCTCGAGTCATCCGGCGTACCGATGGATGCGTGGGCGGTTGAACAAATTGAAATGCGGCTGGGTTATGCTCGCCGTCTTGCCAGGCGATTGCGAACGGTGAAGTCTCGTTTAAAAACCCTTGGTATTGAATGGAAGCCTTGGATGCAACAGGTGATGCTGTATTACTATTACCCGGAGCGCCTGGCTAAGGCCAAAACCTGGGTAAAACAGCTGGCCGAAATCCTCGTGGCGTGCGAGCAGTTTGAAGCCTATAGCAACCGGCGACGCGGGCAAGACTATTATGCTCGAAAAAAAGAAAGTCTGCCCGAGGCCTTTGCCTATCTCGAGAAGCTGGAGCAAGAGGGAATCCTCAGCAGCAAGGTTTTGAACGTTGTACGGGCGTTGTCGGCAGAGGGCGTGTTCGACACCATTCTCGAAGAGGCGCGAGGCGAACCACTCACAAGAAGTGAACGCCGCTATCTTCGCAAATTTATGGGCAAGAGGGTCTGATGACCGTTCGGTCTGTTCCCTTGGCGATTCGTATGGCAGGCGGTACGGACATCGCTAATATTACACAATCTGTTGCCGAGACCGTTGCGGCGTCGAAGGTTCGAAATGGAATTGTGACGGTGTTCGTCAAGCATACGACCGCTTCGATCATGATTATCGAAGATGAACCGGGCATTCACGCCGACACAAAAGCGTTCTGGGATCGCGTTATCCCTCCTGATCCCCGGTTGCAGCACAACACGGTCAATCCTGGGGAAGATAACGGTCACAGCCATCTTCGAGGGCAACTTCAAGGGCCTTCCATCACCATTCCTTTTGCCGGCAACGCACTTCTTTTGGGAACGTGGCAACAAATCGTCCTGGTCGATTTCGATACCCGCTCAAGAACGCGTGAACTTATTGTACAGGTCCTCGGTGAATAGACGCGGACAATCCCTCACTCTTCTCCTGCTGTTCAGCGCCACGATGGCCTCGCCGGCGAGGACATCAGGCGAATGGGGAAAGCCACTTGGCGCCGTGTATGATGGACCGGAAGGCAAACCCCGTCCAGTGACACCAGCACCAGCCC
This sequence comes from Nitrospira sp., assembly GCA_029881435.1. Lineage (GTDB taxonomy): Bacteria > Nitrospirota > Nitrospiria > Nitrospirales > Nitrospiraceae > Nitrospira_D. Next base: position 11,682 of record JAOUMR010000081.1, on the reverse strand, counting down.
AATTGGGACCTGACGAACGGGCGACCACCACTGTCTTCGAACGAGCGACGAAATCCGTCGTGTTCATCGCAAATACGGCGATACAACGGGATTTTTGGTCACTCGACATTATGGAAGTTCCACAAGGATCGGGATCAGGATTCATCTGGAACAACCAAGGCCATATTGTCACGAACTTTCACGTCATTTATGGAGCCAATTCAATCAAGGTGACACTGGCGGATCGCGCGGAGTATCAAGCCATCGTGGTTGGAGCCGATCCCGATCATGATTTGGCAGTGCTACAAATTCAGACGCCAGATACTCAGCTGGAGCCGTTGGCGATCGGTTCCTCCCATGACTTGCGTGTGGGACAAAAAGTGCTCGCGATTGGAAATCCATTTGGGCTTGACCATACGCTCACAACGGGAGTCGTAAGCGCGCTGGGGAGAACGATCAAGTCAATGTCCAACCGCACGATTGAAGGCGTGATCCAAACCGATGCGGCCATCAATCCTGGAAATTCTGGCGGTCCCCTGTTAGACAGCGCCGGACGGCTGATCGGCGTGAACACGCAAATCGTGAGTCCAAGTGGAGCCTATGCAGGAATTGGATTCGCCGTCCCTGTCGATACCGTGAACCGTATCGTTCCGGAACTCATCAAGCACGGAAAACTCATTCGTCCTGGGTTGGGCGTCTCTCTTGTGCCGGATTCGATGGCGAAGCGGTGGGGAATCAAGGGGTTGATCATCGGCAAGGTGACACACGGTGGGCCAGCTGATCGCGTAGGCCTGAAAGGCGCCCGTGAAACTGCGACTGGCCGGATCCAGCTCGGCGACATCATCGTATCGGTTGCCGGGAAACCGATGACCATGGTTGATAATCTGATGGATGTGATGGAGAAGCACAAGGTTGGTGATCGCGTGAGCGTGGAGATACTACGCGGAAATCGGCACGAGAAAGTATCGGTCATCCTTCAGGCGGTCAATTAGCGAGACGGGAATGTGTAACAGCTGGTAGGGTTCGATTCTTCAAGCCTGTTGTATGGCAGGCCAGTTGTCGATGAGGTACGGGTCTCCTTGTCGGGGTGGGGTTTGGAATCGGAGTGAAGAACCCTTCGCTCCGCCGAATTAAGCGTCTGTTCCCAGAGAGAGGGGGAGCGATTGCCGCTCCCCCTCCATCTGCCGTATTTCTGGTCTCTTCATCGCTTAACGCAGCACATAAATGGCACCACTGTCTGCCGCGCTATTATCGGCCTCAGCTCCATTGTCGACCCCAGTTCCATTACTATCTTCTGTGGACGCACCGACTACCACTGTATCACCGGAAAGGGCGACACTAACACCGAACTGATCGCCTGCACCTGTATTGGAAGCCTTAACATATGCCTGTTGCGTCCAGGTGGTGCCGGTGCGCGTAAAGACATAGACGGCTCCACTATCGGTTGCGCTGGTGTTGAGTTGGTCGCCTCCGACGCCAGTGCTGCCGCTGTCCTCACCGGATGACCCAGCGACGAGCGTGTCGCCTTTGAGGGCGATGGCGAACCCGAGTCGATAGTTCGGGCTCGCATTGGAGGCCTTGATGTAGGCCTGTTGGGCCCATGTTGAACCAGTACGGGTAAAGATATAGACGGCCCCGCTGTCGGTGACACTGTCGTTAGCCTCAGCTCCGCTATTCACCCCAATCCCGTTACTGTCTTCTCGGTAGGCTCCAATCGCCAGCGTCTCATCATTGAGAGCCACACTGCGGCCAAACTCATCACCGGCGCCTGAATTGGGAGCCTTGATGTAGGCCTGCTGGGTCCAGGTGGAGCCGGTGCGGGTAAAAACATACACAGCCCCGCTATTGATGGCACTGTTGTCGTTTTCGTCCCCGCTATTGACCCCGGTACCATTGCCATCCTCCATCTGTGCGCCGACTGCCAGTGTGTCACCAGTAAGCGCGACGTTGATACCAAACTGATCGCCTGCGCCAGTGTTGGAGGCCTTTACGTACGCCTGTTGGATCCAGGTAATGCCGCTTCGGGTAAAGACATAGACTGCTCCACTGGTCGAGGCATTATTGTCGGCTCCATTACCATCGACCCCCATCGCGTTGCTGTCTTCTGCTACTGCGCCGACTGCCAGCGTGTCGCCATCAAGTGCCACGCTACGTCCGAACTGATCTCCGGTGTCTGTATTAGAGGCCTTGATGTAGGCCTGCTGGCTCCAGTTAGAACCGGTTCGAGTAAAGACATAGACTGCTCCGCTGTCCGGGGCGCTGTTGTCAGTTTCATTACCGCCGATCCCTGTGGCAGTACTGTCTTCGAAATACGCGCCGACTGCCAGCGTGTCTCCATCGAGGGCAACACTGATACCGAACTGGTCGCCTGCGCCAGTGTTGGAGGCCTTGATGTACGCCTGCTGGGTCCAGGTTGTACCTGTGCGGGTAAAGACATAGACGGCCCCGCTCCCACCGGCACCGTTGTTGTTCTGATCCCCATTGACACCGGTGGTGAGGCTATCTTCAGAAGGCGCTCCGATCACCAATGTATTCTCATCGGCTGCCACACTGAAGCCGAACAGATCACCCCCGGTCGTATTTGAAGCCTTAGTGTAGGCTTCTTGTCCCAGTTGATGAGCCGCGATGGTGTACGTCTTGGTTTGCCCGGTCGAACTGGTGACCGTGATGGGGATCGTAGTTGTCCCCGTAGGCAAGGAGATTGGGGCGGAGGGACTACCGTTTGCGACCGTTGCCCCGTTGACGGTGATAGTCTGGCCTGGCGCGGTCGGGGTGAGCGTGAGACTGCTAGTCCCGATAAACATGGTACTGTAGCTGGTGACCGTTGGGTCGAAGACTGGATTCAGTTGGCCGCCTGAGAGAGTCAAGGCCGCAAGGCTGGCTGGAGTGTTGACAGTGGGAGGTATAGTGGGGGACACGGTTGCACCATCCTCGCCTCCGCAACTTACCAGTCCCAGCAATAGGAAGCTGCTGAGTAGCAGTCTGCTGCTGAATATGGATAGGTTTAGCAGCGGCTGGCAGTAGCATTGTCTTGAAAACGGCCGATCGGGCATCTTCCTCGTTATCATTATCGTGAGTCTCCTTCCTGCCTTTGAGTGGGGCCCAGAGCTGTTATTCACGGTTACAATAAGTGACCCGTGGTAACCCCGCAATTACCGCAGCGAGGGAAGTGCTTCCTCGTTCGTATGGGGTCCAAGGTTCATTCAGAGCCTTGCGAATCCGTAACTGCTTCTGGGTGGCACCAGCAATAGCCATAGTATGAATACAGATCTTGTGCACTCGCTGCTTTCGTTGGCTGTTGAGTTGTTATGCTCCCAGCAGTAAGAATGTGTGCTCGTCTCGGTAAACCTCGATGCAGATCTTTGGAAACTAGCTGATAGCACCCAACTTCGATTTGTTGTTATGATAGTGCACGCTTTGATATGAGGATTCCATGAGCGACCATCGAATGGGTGAAAAGAGAGGCGAAAGCCAACCAGATACGGAGATGGGTAAGAGCACGGCTTCTGGACGGTCAGATCCACTTGAACTGATCGAACAATGTCTGGCCTCCTTCCCCGAGGGTGACCCTCGCCAGAAGTTACTCTACAAGGTGCGTCATGCCGTCATGCTATCTGAGGCCACCTCACAGCAGCGTGAACTAGAATTCCAAAAGGTCAGCGAGGTGGTCGCCAAGCTCACGGCTCCGGCGAATCGTATCGGTATCTTGGTCGATGTGCCGGGCGAAGGACTCGCCCGTATCGTCGTTGGTGGGGCTGAGTATTATGCCAACGTGGATCCTCGCGTGCCAGACGGTGATCTCAAGATCGGAACACAGATTCTGGTCAATGAAGCCTACGCGGTAATAAAAACACTCGGGTACGATCGAAACGGGCCCATCTTGAAACTGGCTGAAGCCATGCCCGACGGGCGGTTACGGTTTGAACAGGAAATGGGCCGACAATCGTTGGTCTTGCAGCGATCGACCGACTTGATCGGTGTGGACCTCAAGGCCGGAGATGAAATTCGTATCGACCCTAGTCAGCGCATTGCGATTGAGAAGCTTGTGGACCGCAATACCAGTCGGCATATGCTCGATGAAACGCCTAAGGTGACATGGGAGCAGATCGGCGGGCAGCACGAGGCGATTGCTGCGATTCGAAAGGCGATTGAATATCCACTGCTCCACGCAGAGACGTTCGAGCGGTTCAAGTTTTCGCAACCCAAAGGCTTTCTTCTTTACGGACCCCCAGGATGTGGGAAAACACTCATTGGGCAAGCGGCAGCCGGTAGCTTGGCTAAATTGGTCGGCGAAGCCAAGCTCGGGCGCACGACCGATGTGGACAAACGGCTCCCGGTGACGAGCGGAGCATTTCTCCATGTAAAGGGCCCAGAAATCTTGAATATGTGGCTCGGGGAATCCGAGCGGATCGTCCGTGATCTTTTCCAGCAGGCTCGAGCACGGCGCCAGGGTGGCGCTCTGCCCTTCATCTTTATCGACGAAGCCGAATCAATTCTCGGGACGCGACGAGCCATGCGGTCCTTCAATATCTCAAACACGCTCGTGCCGATGTTTTGTAGCGAAATGGACGGCATCGAGTCACTGCACGATGTGGTCATTATTCTCGCCTCCAACCGACCCGACTTGATCGACCCTGCGGTGCTGCGACCCGGCCGCATCGACCGTAAGATCAAAGTGCATCGACCGAATAAGGACTCGGCCGCTGAAATCCTGAAGGTGTATTTGACGGCGGACTTGCCACTGGATCCAGCGTTGGCTACCGAGCGAGGTGTCGAGCCGACACGGACTGTGAGTGTGCTGGTCCAAGACGTCATCGAATCCATCTTCCGCAGAACGGACGACAACCGGGTGCTATCGATCCGACTCAGGAGTGGTCAGTCTAAGGTTCTGTATAAGGGCGATCTTATGAGTGGAGCCATCTTGGCGTCGATCGTTCAACGTGCCAAGGAAAAGGCGATCGACCGAGCGATTCAGTCAAGCCAACCGTCTGGATTGTTGGCCAAGGACCTCCTGGACGCGGTCTCGGAAGAATTCCGAGAAGGGGACATGTTGCCGCCGGATGATGCCGCTGAGGAATGGTTGAAGCTGCTTGATCACCACCCGGAACAGGTCGTCGGAGTTTCCTCATTCCGACGCGGCCGGCAGACAGAAGAGCGGCTGGTGAATCCAATTATTTAAGGAAAGGCCGGCAGATAACACGCTGACACGTGAGTGTATCTACCTGTTGCTTGTTAGCGAATCAGTATGTCAGCAACCAGTTATGCGTCTCTTTGGCATCGAAACTGAGTACGGCATCACTCGAGACGATGTCGACCAGGTTGACCCAGTTGTCGAATCCATGGAATTGGTTCGGGCACATCTGCTTGCGTCCTTTGAGCGTCGGTGGGATTACACCGGAGAAGATCCCCATGAAGATGCCCGTGGATTCCGTGTCTCAGGCTTGCAGCAGGATAAGGAAGAAGATGAGTTTGTGAAGGTTGATGCCCATCGCCCATTTTCATTCCATGAAATGAAGAGTGACCTCGTATTGCCGAACGGCGCGAGGTTCTACAATGACCATACGCATCCCGAATACTCCTCCCCTGAATGTCGGACTCTCCGGGATCTTGTCGCGCAGGATCGAGCTGGGGAACGCATCGTTCTTCGCGCGGCTGAGCGCCGCAATAGGGCGCTGGGAGGAGACCACGTCCGGCTCTACAAGAACAACACGGATTTTCACGGCCACAGCTACGGATGCCACGATAACTATCTTGTCTCGCGATCCGTGCCATTTGCGGCGCTTGTGGCTGGTCTGGTTCCATTCCTCGTGTGCCGACAAGTCATCGCCGGCGCTGGGAAGGTCGGGACCGAAGCGCAAGAGTCCGGACATATTCCAGGGCTGTATCAGCTCTCGCAGCGCGCTGACTTTATGGAGGCAGAGCTCGGGGTTGATACGATGCACAACCGTCCGATTCTCAACACCAGAGATGAGCCTCACGCGGATCGTCAGAAGTATCGTCGACTCCACCTCATCATCGGCGATGCCAATATGTGCGAGTATGCGACAGCTCTCAAAGTTGGGACGACACGCCTTGTTCTCGACCTGATCGAACGAGGAGCTGCGCCTGATCTCAGGCTGGACCAGCCGGTGGTTGCTGTGAAACAGGTGTCGCGAGATCCTGACCTCAAGGTCGCAGTGAAGTTGCAGAATGGGCGAAGGCTCTCTGCGTTGGAAATGCAAGAATGTTATTACGAATCAGCGCAGCAGACGTTGACCGGCTTGGATGAGGAAACGGATTGGCTGTTGAAGGAATGGGGAGCGGTCTTGCACCTTTTGACGCAAGACCGCTCGCAGCTCGTCGGAAAGTTGGATTGGGTGACCAAACAGTGGTTACTCGAGACGTTTATGCACGAAGAGCGAATTGGTTGGGATGACCCCTGGTTATCCAGTTTGGACTTGGAATACCACAATGTGAATCCTGAGCAAGGACTTTACTGGGGGCTTGAAGCAGAAGGGAAAGTGTGGCGAATCACCACGGACCAAATGATTGAAGAAGCGATCCAGAACGGTCCTCGCGATACGCGTGGTGGACTGCGTGGACTCTGTGTGCAGCGGTTTCCAGATCGGATCAAGTCTATTCAGTGGGAACAAATTCAGTTTACCGGCGGGCTTCGGTCACGAACGCTCGATATGGGAGATCTTTTTGCCCCTGATGCCGTACGAAGATGTGCCCAGATCTTCCATCAGGCGTCTTCACCGACTGATGCATTGACGGTGTGGAACAATGAAAGGGATACACAGGTATGAGACACAGCACGATGCCTGAACGCCGAGAAGGGCCGGTCGATCCCATGCCGAAGTCGCCTCCCCCAGAAGAAGGAGGCGGGCCACGTCGTCCGGAGCCGGGATCGCCGGATAAGGATAATCTGATGAAACGAATGCGTAAAGTTGATCCGAAGCAGGCTGAACGGTACCGACAGCGAACCGGAGAGTAGACGTTGTTCGTCGATGCAGCACCGATGGTATGTGCCGTTGGCCCATCGTTGGTTGGTCTCAGGACGAAGAACGACTTGCGGAGATAATTATGGGCTTACAGGGCGATTTCTATCAGTTATTGAAGGAACAAGGATATGCGTTTGGTTTAGCGGGACAGGCGAAGGTCGAACAGGATCTGATCGCGGCCACCACCATTCTGGCGTTCAAATACCGCGATGGTGTGCTCGTTGCGGGCGATCGTCGGGCAACAGCCGGCAATGTGGTGATGTACGACCGGACCGACAAGGTGTTGGAGATCGACCGACATAGCGTCATGGCGATTGCCGGCGTGCCGGCCACTGCCTATGAGATGGCGCGGGTCCTTGAACATTCCTTCAAGTACTATCGGCGAACACAGCTGCAGGAACTCAGCTTCGAGGGCAAACTCCGAGCCTTATCCAAGTTGTTAAAAGAAAACGTTCCAGCTGCCTTGGCGGGAACGGGGGCCGTGGCCCCCATCTTTGCAGGATACGATAGTGAGCAGGAGGCGGCAAAAATCTATTTTTACGATATCCTGGGCGCAGAGTTTGAAGGAGTGGAATATGCGGTATCCGGGTCTGGCTCCCCGACCATTCGCGGGATTCTGCACTACTTGAATACATGGGGGGAACAGCCGCTGAGTGCTCTGTCTGAGGAGCAGGCAACGATTCAGGCGTTGCGACTATTGACGAGCGCTGCAGAATTCGACAGTGCCACCGGTGGTGTGAACCGAGATGCCGGCCTTTATCCGGTTATCAAGTTCGTCGCGGCGGGAGGTGTCCGAGCAACGCCGGACCCTCAACTCCGGGCGCTGTTCGAATCCAAGGTTTCTCGAACGACGTGAAGGATATTCCTTATGTATGAAGAGCCGTACCGGTGGGTCGAAGCGGTTGGAAATCGACGGCACTACCTCGATGAACAATTCAAGCAAGGTAGTCCGGTCGTCGGCGTCGCGTACGAAGCCGGCATTCTGCTTATGACCATGAGCAAGGGAACCCCTAAGCTGTACGAGATTTACGACCGTCTTGCTTTGGGTGGGATGGGACATCCGGCCGATCTCGAAAAGGTTCGATTTACCCTCTTGGAAACGGCGCACATTGAAGGATTCAATCGCTCGCCGTTTGATGTGACGGGGAGCCGCATGGTGAAGTACGGTCTTGCGCCGGTTATCAAACAGGCATTTGAAGAAGTGTTCAAGGCTCCGTTTATCGTCAAGATCATCTTGGCTGAATTAGGCCAGAAGATCGGGAAGGATAGTTTCTTGACTGTCAACTACGACGGAACGTTTGAAGAAAAGAACTGCTATGCCATGCTAGGGGCGACTCCGGGAGTGGAGCAAGAGATGGCTGCATATCTTCGCTCACAGACCATTGTGTCCTTGGACCAAGCCGTCAATGCAGCGGTGTGTGCGTGGGCTGTTGGGGATCGAGCGCAACGCCAAGCATTCGCGGAACCCGGAGAACCTAGCGAAGCTCCGACTAATCTAGATCGGCAAGTGAGCGATTCTGATGTCCTCTATGACCATGTCCGTCAATGCATGAACGACAAGTCGATCGAATGTGCCTTGCTTGATCGCCAGGTGCCAAGCACCTCCAAGTATCGCACGATCGGGCCTGATGAGTTGGCAACACTACTTCCCGGAGATCTGGGCCGCTCAGCCGCATGAGTGTATGATGTTGAATCGCATTTTTGGCCTCGAGACAGAATACGGGCTACTCATACACGAAGATCGCCCCGATTCTTCGCCGACTTGGTTCTCTCAGAAGATTCGGGATCATCTGTTCCATGTGCAACGACGAGGGGTGCTCGACCTTCATCACCGTGGCCATGATGAGCCTCCTGGCAATGGAGGCTTTCTGACCAACGCCGGACGAATCTATATGGACATGGGGCATTTGGAATATGCCTCTCCTGAGTGTCATTCTTTGACCGATGTCGTCGCGTCCGACCGTGCCGGCGACCTGTTACTGCAGCAAACGATCGAACAGCTTGGCTTTTCCGATCGGGTGTCCCTGATCAAGAACAACATCGATCATGAGACGGATGCGACGTTTGGTTCGCATGAAAATTACCTTGTGTCACGTCGGTTTCCGTTTTCGAGACGCGGAATGGCTCCGCTCGTCACTTTTCTCGTCACTAGGCAAATTTTCACCGGCTCTGGACGTGTCGGATCTGCCGGTCCACAAGACGCGTGGATCCAGATGGACCGGTTAATCATTCCACGTTCGACCATCGGAGCCCGAGGTCGGGCGAGTCTGCCGTTTCAAATCTCTCAACGTACCGACCATATCGTGAATGATTTCTTCGAGTGGGTGCAGCACAATCGAGCGATCGTGAATACGAGAGATGAACCGTTGGCCGACCCTAATCAGTATCGAAGGATTCATCTGCTCCTGGGCGATTCCAACATGACTGAGTATGCGACGGCGCTCAAGCTGGGGACTACAGGCCTCGTGCTGCAGCTCATCGAAGAAGGGCATGCACCTCAGGACTTGGAAATCAACGAACCTGTGGAAGCCCTCCAAGAAATTTCGCAAGATCAAGAACGCCGTTGGTCAGTTCAACTGCAGTCTCATGAGACCATGTCGGCTCTAGAGATTCAGGAGCGATTTCTTGACTGCGCACTGAAGTATTGCAAGGGACAGGATGAGGAAACCGATTGGGTTCTTGCTCAATGGGCATCAGTGCTTCATGACTTGCACGGGGATTATCAGAAACTTGTTGGGCGCGTTGATTGGGCTTCCAAGCTGTGGCTGTTGGAGTCTTTCCGAGAGGCGGAGCATCTTGATTGGGACGATCCTATGCTGAAGAGTTTGGATCTTGAGTATCACAACCTGAATCAGGCAAAAGGGTTGTACTATGGATTATTGGATGAAGGCCGAGTCCCTCGATTGACGACGGACGCTCTGATCAGGATCGCGATGGAGGAGGCCCCAAAGAATACACGAGCCTATGGTCGCAGTGCCTTGGTGAAACATCTCCTCAAGGATCGGTCTGGCAGTGAGGCGAATCAGCTCACAGAGTCAGGCGGATTGTTTCCTTCCTATGTCATCAATTGGTCGATCTTTCAAGTTCGGGGTCGTGCGCCATTCCCCATGCCGGACCCGTTTAGAACCTATCTTGATGATGTGCGGGTGCATCTCGAGAGCGTGATCGTCTAAGCCCCTCCATGGCAGTAATATTTCTCTGTCAGAATGACCGTGCTGCTTTCGACATCGGTGCCATTTACCATTGCGTACGGCGTGGTACTCCTTGTGTGTAGCCGCTGTTCACACATAGTTCCCACGCTATTTGTGCAGTAACACGCCTCTCAAGAAATCAAGGATTCTGTTCTCCGCCCAGTAGGGGTCTTCACCATTGCGGCTCACGTGAAAAAACCCGCAATGTCCCCCATAGCGAGGCGCCACCACGGCAATCCGAGGGTGCTGGTGAATCTGCTCTCCTGTAAACATCGAGTAAGGGATAAATGGATCGTCTTGCGCGGTGATGATGAGAGTAGGAATTGAGATGGTATTCAACACATGGCTTGCGCCCGCCCGGTTATAATAATCAGCCCCATCTCGATAGCCTCCGTCGTGAGCGGTATAGCGATCGTCAAATTCGCTGATCGTGGCGATTTGATCGAGGAGAGAAAGATCCCACTTTCCTGGGAATAGTGCGGCTTTTCGGCGGAGCCGAGATTTTAACCTGGTTACAAAGTGACGGTGATATATCCAGTTGCGAGGTTCTTCTAGCGCTTGAGCGCAGACGGTTGGGTCGATGTTCGGACAGACGGCGGCGACTCCCACAAGAGCTGGCTGGGTCTGCCCTATCTCTCCGGCCGCCTTGAGCACTAGGTTGCCACCCATTGAATAGCCCACCAGCCAGATTCGGTCGAGTCTATCAGAATGAATCAATTCGGTGACGATGGCGCGATAGTCCCCGCTCAATCCACTGTTATAAAGAGTTGGGGAAAGGTGTTCGGTTCCACCGCATGTACGTTGATTCATGCGAATAATATTGAAGCCGGCCTGATAGGCCTTGGCCGCAATACCGCGCATATAACGAGATTCGCTGCAGCCCTCGAGGCCATGAACCAAAATAGCCGTAGGAGAAGATATACGATCGATTTGCCAATGACAGTAGCCTTTTAGCTGCGTATGCGGTTCTACGGTGAAAAGTCGCTCTTCCTGAGGTAAGCCTAGTAGCGACGTATTTCGTGGCCAGTACCGTGGCATGAGGGTCATGAGATGGGCATTCTGTAGAGGAAGCGGTGGCTGAAATGAGGAGGCGAGTTCATGCATGGAAGGATCGATCATCGCATTCAGTATGGTACTCTATGGCTCTTGATTGGAACCGATTCGGGGCGGCTTGTTTCACGCACGAGTGGTGCTCCATAGGAGATACCGATAACCGAATCATCTTACCATTTCAATGGAGGAATCATGCTGACGGCTATCGGGGATGTTATGAGGCGTTGTTATGAGAGAGGGTGGATTACAACAAGGGACGGCAACATTAGAGCAGTTTCTATTTAATCTTGCATGATGTAGGGTATTCTGTCCTTGCCTATCAGGAGGGGGCAGACATGGCGGCCTATTGGCAAGATTTACGGGATCGGGTGCTGCGCGGGCTTGAGCGCGGCGAAGGCGCGACGTCGATTGCACGGCGGCTGGAAGTGAGTCTCCGGTGGGTGTATCACGTCAAGCATCGCTACGAACAGGACGGC
>JAOUMR010000010.1 GCA_029881435.1 Nitrospira sp. | reverse complement strand
GGTACACGATGTCAATAAGATCTTCGAGGCAGCTTAGTTACTTCGATCCCTGATAATCCTTGTACCGCAGCCATTCCCCGTCGTCTGACAATGAATACAATGCTGCGTGATCGTGTGACCAATCCCTAACCTTAGTCTATCTATCTTTCTTTCTCACGCTTGTGAGTGCTTAAGCAAGAGCTTTCACGCTCGCGCCATTGTAACAGCTCTAAAACTTATCCCTTCGTAATGACCGAGCCATTTGCATAGCTAGAAATTGGAAGGGCAGTCATCAAGACAATTTGGGTTGCTCTGCATGGGTGGAAAGGGGGCATGAAGTAGGTAGAGTGCGCTGGCACCGGGAGAGCAGGCAGGAAAAGTTTGAAACCCGTCAACTCTCGGCTGTGATCTTTTTGTGTTTACACCATGTTCCTGTTACACTGTCTTCCTTTTGAAGCCACCAATGTGAAGAGTTAACGGCATGCTGGAACCAACCCCATCAATCTTTCAACGCCCACGACGCCTTTTATTGCTCAGCTGTCTAGCCCTCAGCGCCTTCGGTTGCGCCGCGTCTCCTCCCCCTACCTCTATTCACGACGCCGCTCTCGGCAAAGTCTTCCTTGAACACGTCTCGGATAAATCTTTTCAGGCCGCACATCCCATTAAGCTATCGGAGACGACCGTCGCAGATATCTTGCGTGGAGTGCACACGAAGGAAAAAGCCGGGCTCGTGCTGCTGCTCGGCAAAGCCTTAAAATCAACAAACCTCAACGACATTCGCACGTTCTCCGAGGATGATATTGCGTTCCTAACGCCACACATTACCACCGCCCTCGCGCAAGCGACCCCCAATCAGCGTGTGGGATTTCATGTGTATTCCACACCGGTGATTTCCCAACAACGCAAGGATAGCCAAAACCAAGAAACCACGTCAGGCAGCCTCTTTGCAGACGGCCTGTCCCTGCATTTCACTTTAACCCAGTACCGATACCGCCCAGGGAAAAAGTCTACCAGCAGCCAGAAGGAACCACGTCCTCTTCCGGATACAGATGGCTTACGCGACCGAGAAGTAACCTTTCTCCCGGAGGCTGCCGTGCGCCCTGATGTCTACGATCGGTCAAGTTGGATTGGGAAATCTGAAGATCGCTCGCTTGCGATTGATTACCAACTACTCACGAAAGTCCTAGCGGCTCCTCCACCTCAGCCATCCTCAACAGCACAACAACATCCTACAGCTTCGTCAGCCACATCACCGTCTCAATCCAATCCTGCTCAAGCGTCACCGTCTGGAAAGAACGATGCTGACCTACGGGCCTTTAAGGAGGAACTGAAGGCGCTTCAAAAGAAGGTTGATGAGCAAAGCGCGGAACTCCAGCGGCTGAAGAACCCCCCGTCTCAGCAAGCGCCGAGCCTCTCGTCCCCATAAGACCAATCCTAGCCATCGGCTTCCCGCAACAGAGCATTTCGTTCTCAATTCCATACCGACAGAAAGGATGTGAGGCAGAATTGCACCAGACAGGATTGCACGATAATAGGTGTACTTCGATTTTGTGGAGCGCTGAACCGGTTAGTGAGTGGCGGGGAGGGGATCACACATCTCCTGCAACTGAGGAGAGTTTTCGACTTCAGCGCTCATAGACTGTTCCTCCTCGGTTTCGATCGCGTCCACCGTTCCCGCCTCTAATGCTCCTTCCGGCGGCATTTCTCCATCAATCGGCAGGAAAGGTTGTTCTGCCTCACCAAGCTCCGTGAACTCTCGTAGCGGAGGCAGTTGCGAGAGATCGTTGAGGCCGAAGTGTTCGAGAAAGAATTTGGTGGTCCCATACATGATTGGCCGCCCAGGAACTTCTTTACGCCCGACGATTCGGACCAGCTTCCGTTCCAACAATGTGCGCAACACGCCGGAGGTTTCCACGCCACGAATTTCTTCAATTTCCGCCCGTACCAGCGGTTGTTTGTAGGCAATAATCGCCAAGGATTCCAGCGCAGACCTGGAGAGCTTCGCCGCCGTCTTGGCCTTGTCCAGCCGCTTGATCCAGGAGGCATATTCTTGTTTGGTCACGATGCGATATCCACCCGCGATTTCAGCCAGACGCACGCCGCGTCCTTCGTGCTCCAGTGCTTGGCCAAGACCCCGCAATGCTTCTTCCACTTCAACCTTGGTCGCGCTACCGATCACAGATGTGATCCGAACAACCGACAGCGATTCGGAAGAGACAAAGAGGAGCGATTCCAGAATTGCCTGAAGCTCCGCCATGCTTTGCACACGGTTAGGATCACCGGCTTGCTCGTCGAGGATCCTATTCCCCTCCTCGACGTTCGTCGTGTCGACCTCGATCATCTCCTGTGCCAAATCTGCCTCCCCTGAAGTCATGTCTCTTTCCATTCTACCCCAACATCATGAAGCTCTGCCGAATCTGGTACCAGAGAAAACGTCCGTGACACCAGAATCGGTCCAAATGTCTCTGCTTGGAACACGCGCGCGACTCGAAGCCGCATCAGTTCAAGCAAGGCCAAAAACGTGACCACGATCACAACACGATGGCTCGGCCCTTCAAACAGCGCCGCGAATGAGACCGACTCTTTCCCCTCGAGTGTTTCGAGGATGAGATTCATCCGCTCACGAACCGTGAGATTGTCAGGAATGATCTCGAGCAGCCGGCTGCTCGGATTTCGATCGAGCACTTCCTTCAGCGTATCAACCAGATCGAACAGAGAAACATTCTCGAGTGGGAGATCTTCCTCAACGTGTTCAAGCACAGGACTCTGCTCACGCCAGAAGATCTCGCGCCACATTTTTTCCTGATCATCGAGCTGACGCGCCGCTTCTTTGTATGCCTTATATTCAAGCAATCGCCGGACGAGTTCTTCCCGTGGATCCGGCCCTTCCTCTTCGTCATCCGCTCTCTCATCCGCAGGCAGCAGCATTTTGGATTTGATCTGCAACAGCGTCGCCGCCATGACCAAAAAGTCTCCCGCGACATTGAGGTTAAGCTCCTCCATCGCCTCCAGATACTCCAAGTATTGCTGAGCAATCATGGCGACTGGAATATCGTAGATATTGATTTCATTTTTCTTGATGAGATGGAGCAGCAGATCCAGCGGCCCCTCGAAATTCTCGATGCGAACTTGGTACGGCAGTTCGGCTTGTTCCGATCCTTCGGCGTGCGTATCCACAGGTGGTGTTTATATCAACTTATAGAGGGACGGGCAAGTCCGAATCTATATATTGGGGATGGCCAGACCTCATTCATTTGAGCTTTATGAGGTACGCGATCAGCAACACCGCCGCCACGAGAAAAACCAAGGTGAGGGCATACTGCCCTTCGCGGGTCTCAAGGAAACCGTCCGATTGCTCAGAGGCGAGACGTTTCGTTTGAGTCAAGAGTGGAGGCTGGTCGAAACGCGCCTTCGCAAGATCGTCCAGTTGCCTGAACTCAGCATTGGAAAAGTCGGCTGTCCCTAGAAACTGAGCACCGGAAAACAGCGCCTCGTTCTCAAAAATCGTAAATCCAAAAAAAGTCTCACGACTAAAGATCGCTTCGCCGAACGTCACGCGACTCTTAAAGTGGCTTCCGGAAAATCCTGTCCCCTGGCCGAACCTCGACTGCTCAAACGTTGCTGGCTGCTCGAACGTCACTTCAAGAAACTCCGCCATACCGTTGAAGAGGGCGCCCGTGCAATCCAGCGGCCCCTGAAACATCGATTGATGAAATCTGGTACTGGGTCCAAACGTCGTTTCCCTGCACACAGCTCCCTCGGTAAAACGTCCCCGAACGAAATAAGCCTCCTTTTCAAACGTGGCGCCGGAGAGCTCGACCTTCCCCTGAAAAACCGAACGCGAGAGATCCACTCCTTCTCGGAAGCGAGATCCCTGAAAGTCGACTGGCCCTTCAAACCGAAGCACACCCTCGGGAGACCGATGTCGTAACGCTCCCTGCACATCAGAATCTCTGATCCGGAATGCGGCCAGCACAAACCGCTGCTCACTTTCCTCCTGGTCCAAGCCTTCGGCGGCCTTCGACGCAAGGCGATCAAAGAGAAGGTCTCCACGGATGATCACTCCGACGAGATCGACCCGCTGCCCTTTTGCGATCGCATCGATCACCCTTTCACCGGGGACCACATAGGCTTCGCGTTCATCTGGTGAACAAGCAGGAGGAAGATGAATGATCAGTCCCGCTTCCGTATCCCTCGCGTGTTGCTCAATCACACAGGTTGCATCGGCCTCAAATGGCTCCGTCGCGATCATACCAACGACCGCCAAAGCGACATACCAGCCAAGACCCATCGGCGCCAGTCTTAGAAGTTTCACGAGAATTGGGCGGAACTACGTCGAGGGTTGTATCTGTCTACCACGGGGAGAACAACGAACCATTCGTAACCTGATCAGGCATCTGTCGCGGGAGGTCATGACCTCCCGCGACGGTCGAGCGGACCCAACAAGCGATATCCAACCTATTTATTTTGCTCTTGCCATGGTCTGGTTGCATCGCAATGATACCTATACCGGTTCCAGCCATAAGAACAGAAGGTAACGAGATTCTTCTTAGTTGTTTCGGTAATCGTCGTCCAGCAGGTCCTCGGACTTCCCGATCAGCTCGTCCCTGTCGTCATCGGGGTCGAGATCCAACTCTTCCTGGACCTCGTCCTCATCAATCTCATCTTCCATCTCCAATTCGTCGCTGACGATCTCATCTTCATCGAGATCGACATCCACAGGCTCAGCAGCCACGGCTGGCTTGGCCACCACCGCCTTGCGCGGAGCAGTCTCCTCCACCACCTGAGATGCGACTTTTTTAACGGGTGCGCTCGTTCGGCGAGCCCGTGGAATAGCCTTCTTAGTGGATTTTCTTGCCTCTTTTTTGACGGATTTTTTCTTTGCCGCCGGCTTTGACTTCTTGACAGCCACACGCTTTTTTAAGGTTTTCTTTGCCGCTTTTTTCTTCGATGATGGTGCGGCTTTCTTCTTGCGTGACGACTTCTTGGTGACGACCTTTTTCTTCTTGTTCGCCATTCCGATTCCTCCTCTTCGTTTCACCGCGGCGTAACGGCCTCCATCTAGCATGAACGAACAGGCTCTTGCAACCACCCAGATCCTCTTTTTGAATGACCACAGGTTTTCATGCTACTTAGCATTCAATAATATCTTACCCCTTCAACAAACCTGGAGGTTGCGGTTCAAGGACCGGAGAAGGCATCCTCACCTCCTTGGCTCCATGCCATGCTAAGATAGAAACACGAGAACGGTCAGAATCCTTTACCGGTTTTTTGAATCTTATGATCAAAACGTCTTATTTGATCGGGCGGTGACTTCGTGAGCCGGATACTCATCATCCTGATTGCCGTAAGGATTGGAATCGGTTCAAGCGGACTGGCTTTGAACACATCCCTGCCGACACGGATCATGATGGAGGACGGCTCGCCTTACTATGTCCCCATCGCCCCAACGGTTGTGAGCAACACCCCTATTCGGTGGGATAATCCCACACCAACCCATCACACCGTCACCCACAGCGGCTGCGTGGAGGACGAGGACTCATGCTTGTTCGATTCGGGAGCGGTGTCTCCCGGATCATCTTTTAGCGTACCCGGCTTGCCGGTCGGTCGGTATACCTACCACTGCAGAATCCATCCCATCATGCGGGGCCAGCTGATCGTGACCGACAGTCCATCAACACCTTCCCAACTCTAAGTGCATGCATATTGCTATCTTGCAGGACCAGTGATTGCTCCTGTAGTCTGCCGATGTCTGACACGAAAAGTTCCCCGCCACCATGAAACCTGCTGCCGCCATCCACGAACCCCATGACTTAACGGGTGAGACCCTAGGCCTCCTGGCCTGGCACATTCCTGACCTCGTTGCCTATCAACACAGCACAGACGAATGGTGGTTGGCCCCACTTGACGACAACCTGCCCCTCATACGGCTGAATCGCACTGGGTTGGATCTGCTCAAGGCCATGACCGGCCACACAACGGTCGGTACATTCGTTGAACAATATGGCAAGAAGATCTGCGGACCGGATGGGCAACCTGGCGAGTGGCACCTTGCTCGATGGGCGACTCCCAACTACTCGCTCTGCTACTACGGCACTGCACCACCAGGCGGCCACCGGCACAAAGCCAAATGGGATATCCTGTTGCAGCAGGTCCGCGAACACTGGTCCGGACAAGAGGGATTTGAAGGCGAGGAACACCTAGAGACATTCCACCTTCACGATCTGGCCCAGAGCACAGGAGATGACCGTCACTTTGATCTGATTGAAACCACGGTCTCTCACTTGTTCCGTGAGCCGAGCGAAGCCCTGACCGGTTTGACCTACGGGCAGCTCCTCATGCGGCAGCTCCGACGACTAGGCTGGTTCAACCCCAGACCCAAGGTCTTGCTGGAAATCGGCGGGGGCTTGGGTTACGTCGCGCAGGAACTGGGCAAGGGCCTACTCCCCTTTGAGAAGCAGGGGATCGCCTACCTGTCGCTCGACATCACAGAACCGTTTCTGAAACTCCAAGTCTCTCGAGCCAAAGCCGGTGGATGGAATGTCACCGGTACCATGGCAAACGCCGAATCGCTTCCCCTGGCCGATCATTCCGTTGATCTGGCGATTGATAATGAAAACATGGCAGACATGACACCCGTGCAATTGAG
This sequence comes from Nitrospira sp., assembly GCA_029881435.1. Taxonomy (GTDB): domain Bacteria; phylum Nitrospirota; class Nitrospiria; order Nitrospirales; family Nitrospiraceae; genus Nitrospira_D. The sequence continues at coordinate 50,701 of JAOUMR010000010.1, read as the reverse complement.
CAGAAACGAGCTCACGTCCGGAATTGGAAACACCCCACAGCATCAAGAAGCCCTGGATTGGATCAGGCGGCTCCGCTTGCCGATCGAGGCTGATCTCCCGGAATCCGTGATCTTTAACTTGGGGCCGATTCGCTTCGTTGCCGAATTGTGGCGAGTCCTCAAGCCAGGCGGTCGAGCCTTTCTCACCGAATTCGGCATCGAGCAAGGATGGCCGGCACCCGTGAAGTTACCGGGGCATACAGAGTACGAAGTTCAATATAGCCATGTGCGGCAAGCGGTGCGCTGGCTCGGTTTTCAAGAACGGTATCTTCCCCTTCCGCAATTTCTGGGGCTCAAGCCGGACACAAAAGTCCTCTGCACCGGGGCCACCTACACAATCCAGCGGTTCTGTCAGGCCATCAACCAACCATTCGCGGTACGCGCCTACACGGAGCAGGAATTACAGCAGGCCCTAGGCGATATGCTTCCTAAATTGCAGGGCCTGCATTACCATGACCTAGCCGATCCAGCTTGGTTCGGACTTCAAGACTTCAAGGTGCTACTGCTGGAAAAGCCTGGTGGAACTCCCAAAGCCCAGTTCACCGAACAACACGGCTATCGATGGTATTCGCAGAAATAAGGGCTTGAGGGTAGCCGGGTTAGTTCCCGTGCTCGCTGACCGCGCACACAAAAATTATCAAATCTCAGATCAAGGGCGGTGCTCGGTCAATGCGCGCAGTGAGGAACCAACCCGGCTACCCTCAGTTGGAAGGGGGGAAGTGAATCCGGTGTACCGAGTGCTGAATTCAGGGAGTGATAGAGGTAGATCACGCCTAAAGTTAGGAGGAGTTCTTCAGCCATGCCCGCTCTTTTGCGCGCCGAATTTCGCGCATCACTTTTGCCATGGCATCGCCCTGAGGCTCATCCTGTTGGAGCACGGACCGTCGCAGAGATAATCCGAGTTCCGTCAACTCAATGGCGCGACGCAGATTGGCGGCCATTCGCTCATCTTCCCATTGATTCAAACCCTCTCACATGGTTAGCAGCTCCGTTCAGAACATTTGGGGAAGTGTACAAGAGTCCTCTCTCTTGGGCAACTTCGACACGGTTCTCCCACCGACAAACCCGGCGGCATGCCGAAAGCGCAATTTACCGAGAACAAAGGCTACCGGTGGCACTCGCAAGAGTGAACATACTTTCCAAATCTCCTCTAGTCCCCATCCGCCCCGCCCAAGTCCCCACTGCTATCCATGGTTTCTGAACGACCTGCACGACTCCATCCGGTGTAATCATGAACATCCGATGGTAATTCCCTTCCTTGACTAGAGCTATGACCAGATAACCGAGCTAATTCATCATCCTTTCGGATGTTGCGTTCTGTATAGAAAAGCCAGATCCCGCCAGCAAAAGCACAAAATGCAAGAAGCCAAAGTGCTCGACTAAAAGCCCAAGCAGCCGGCACAAGAATCAGGCCAATAATCACCAGCGATGCTCCAACTATTTCCCTAAATCTCAATTTTATATCTCACTGATTTAGAAACACAGTATCGCCATGGAAGCTAGCATGCTATGAAATAGCCCTTCTTTACTTAACCGCTCTCGGCACATTCGCTAGCAGATTGATCAACACCCCTTCGCGTAACCCTAAATCGCTGACCAGCACACTTTGTTGCCCCAACGTCTCCATGATCGTCCGGATGATGATCGCCCCGGCTGCGATAACTTCTTCACGGTTTTTCTCTACGCCTGGTAGGCCGACCCGGTCGGCTTTCGTTCTGCTAAGCAGGGTATGTTCCAGCTCTCGGATAGTTTCCAGACCCAACACATAGTTATGGATTCGGGCTGACTCATAGCTCTGGAGCTTCTGGGCCATCGCGGCAAGGCTGGTGATCGTCCCGGCTGTTCCGACGAACATAGCCTGCTGATAATTACCCCTGGCGGCAACCGCTGCTCTCGCTTCTCGACTTACCCACTCACGTGCTTGTCGCACTTCTTCAGTAGCTGGTGGATCGTGGCGCAGCACTCGCTCGCAGAGGCGAACCACGCCGATATCGATCGATCGTACGATCGGCTTCTGTCCATTCCGATCAAGGATGAACTCGGTGCTCCCGCCACCGATGTCCAATGCCAGGATGTCCGTCACCCCGGTCGGCAGACCTGAGCGAATCCCGAGCAAGGTCCTCCGGGCTTCTTCGTCGCCCGTAATGACTTCGACGTCGAACCCAGCCTCCCGCTTCACTCGGTCAAGAAACTCCTGTCGATTCGCCGCATCGCGAACCGCGCTCGTCGCTACTACGGCTGTAGCTTCAACGTGATCGTCGTTGATGACGCTCTGCCATTCCTGCAGGCAGGCAATGGTCCGATCCATGGCAGCCGAACTCAGTCGTTTGGTCAGATCGACTCCTTCTCCCAGTCGAAGGATGCGTCGATCGGATCGGAGTTCTTTGAGTGGTTGACCAGGGATCAGATCTGCCATTAACAAGCGGCAAGTGAGAGTGCCGATATCGATACCGGCTAATCGGCGCGTAAGCCGAGGCGGTTCGGTCACTGCTCGATCCGAATCTGGTTCATTTCCGCTTCTAGCTTTTTCTGCGACTCCTTGAGTCCATCAACCTGTTTCACAAGACGCACAACCTCGGCGTCGTACACAACTCGTTCTGCTGTTTCGCCCCGCTCCTTCATGTCGACAGCCCGCTCGCCGATGTCTTTGTACAGATCGGAAAGTTGCTGTTCAAGCTTGCGGAGCTCCAACCGCATGCGGAGCAACTCCGTCTCTTCCAACGCACGTCCTGCCGCATGGACAGTCCCCAGGCGAAACGTCGCGATCCCAGCGCGCAAGTCATCTTTCAACCGCTGTAGGAAACCCATGCGACTCCCGACCGACGAGGCAACATGCTTTGAGCTGACATCGAGAATTCTATCTCTATCAGCCTATCAGGTCATTTAACTGATCGTACCCAGCTCCAGCTTCTTCTCCCACTTTCGGAGCATTGCCTCACGCAACCCCTGATGAGCCTGATCGTTCAAGCCCGGATCAGATTTTAGTAACGAAAAGGCCTCCTGCCTGGCCTGCTGCAACAGATCTCCGTCTCGCACCAGATTCGCCACACGGAACTCCGGCATGCCCCACTGGCGTAAGCCAAAAAATTCCCCTGGTCCTCTGATACGCAGATCATCTTCAGCAATGACGAATCCATCATTCGATCGGACGAGTGCTTCCAACCGTTCTCTCGCTGAAGAGATTGGCGCCTGATGTTTCTGAGAAGGTCGTCCCCGCTGAGTCTTTCCTTGCCCCATATTCGCCGCCATCAGCAGGCAATACGATTGATGGCTGCTCCGCCCCACACGACCACGTAATTGGTGGAGCTGTGCGAGACCGAATCGCTCAGCATGTTCGATCATGATGATGGCCGCATTCGGCACATCAACCCCAACTTCGACGACAGTCGTGGCCACTAAGAGCTGGATGGTTCCGGCCTTGTAGTCGCTCATCACGGCCTCTTTTTCAGCTGCCTTCATACGGCCGTGCAGGAGGCCAACGCGGAATTCTGAAAATTCCCCATTCTGTAACTGTTCGGCACCCTGAATCGCGGCTTGGAGGTCAGTCTTTTCTGACTCTTCCACGAGTGGATAGATGACATAGGCCTGCTTCTTGTTGCGTAGTTCATCACGGACGATCTGATAAGCTCGGCGCCGTTGTCCTTCATTGAACAGAAATGTGCGCACGGGCTTTCGGCCAGGCGGTAACACATCGATGACTGATACATCCAGGTCACCATACACCGTCATCGCCAGGGTTCGGGGAATTGGCGTGGCTGTCAATACGAGAACGTCCGGCTTATAGCCCTTGTCAATCAACGTCTTCCGCTGTAGCACCCCAAACTTGTGCTGCTCATCAACTACCGCTAAGCCTAAGCTCTGAAATTTCACCTGGCGCTGAATAAGCGCGTGAGTACCGATAGCCACCTGAACTTGACCGGTCGCCAGTTGCTCAATTTGTGTTTTCTTCACCGACGCCTTTTCTCCTCCGCGCACGAGGATTGCCTGCAACCCCAAGGCCTGGAGTATTCCAGAAAGGTTTCGGTAATGTTGTTCGGCAAGAATCTCGGTCGGTGCCATCAGCGCCGCCTGATAGCCTGATCCACACGCCATCACGATGGCATGGAGCGCAACCGCCGTTTTTCCAGACCCCACGTCTCCTTGCACAAGGCGATTCATGGGCCGTGGCGAGATCATATCCCGAAATATTTCGCGAAGAACCACATCCTGCGCCGTCGTCAGGCGAAATGGTAAGAGGCGACTAAGTTTCCCCAAGAGCGGGGTCCTGGGATTGAACCGCAGTTCCTTCGGTTCCTCGTGTACTGATCGATACCTCGTTCCCAAGGCCAACTGCAACAGCAGAAGTTCTTCAAATGCCAGCCGCCGATGCGCTGGGGTCTTCCCTCGTTCCAGAAGTTGAAGGTCGGTGCCTGCCTTAGGGAAATGGGCATCTTGCAGCGCTTCATGAATCGGGATCAATCGTTGCCGCGCCCGAAGGGAAACAGGCAAATGGTCGTGGAGATCGAGACCATGCTCCATCAAGAGATTCCTGACCAATACCCGCATCTGACGAGAAGTCCACCCTTTGGTTTCATGATAAATAGGCACAATTCGCCCGACATGTAGCGTCGATTCGTGACCTTCTCCAAGGATCTCATATTGCTCCACATCCATCCTTGGCACCATCCACCCCTGACGACCAGGAATCACGCGTCCGCTCATCATGATGCGAGTCCCTACTGACAGCACATCCTCTAAATATGGTTGATTGAAAAAGACGACCTGCATCCGCCCAGATTGATCTTCGACACCAAGTTCCAGCACACTCAATCGACGATTCCTTGTCCGTTTCACGTCGCACTTTCCAATCGTCCCACAAATCGACGCAGCCATTCCTGGCACGAGATTCCCGATCGGTGTCATCGTGGACCGATCTTCATAGCGCCAGGGCATGGTCCAGAGCGCATCTTCCACGGTTTCGATACGTAACCGTTGCAGGATATTGGTGCGTTTTGGGCCAACACCTTTAACGAACCGTACGAGAAGCTTCCAGAGAGGAGGCCGCCCTATAGTATCCGTGTTGGAATCATGGAATGACGGTGCAGAGAGCCCCTGGGGATGGATGGGTTGTTGCTGAGTAGCCGTTCGAAGCGCGTTGATGTGCGACACAGCCTCCTGTAATCGTCGGCGTTGCTCCTCAACTGAAAGCGTCGGCTCAAAATCAACGAAGAGGTCTCGTAGTGAAAGCAGGCGAGCTTCTATGGCTTTCGAATAGGTCGCTTGTTGGAGGGCAGACAGGACTTGCGCGGAGACAAACGCGCTGAGGTTTGTAACAGCCTTCAGATGGGCACAGCCGTCTCGACTCGCAAACTCAATGGGGCGGGCGATGCGATCCAGCCACTCCTGAAGCGGCGTGAGCAGACTTGATTCAGTGCGAGCCGACATACGGTGGAGGATCGTAGCACAGCCTCGTAGAGTGCTCAACGAGCCGTGAAGCTTGTGCATAAGATATCCACCGGCCATTTTCATTCGTTTGCTTGGTCATCTTTCCCTACGGTGCTACACTCTGCATTAACTCTCATGTACCGCCGTAACATCACTCATATCTTGATCCCACTTGGGCTCGGACTTGTCCTGCTGATTGTCTACAACCTATTCCTGAAATCATCCGTATCGCCGCCGTCTACTCAGCTTCCAGAAACCATCGAGCCTGTCGAACCACCGCCGACCCCTCCATCAAACAGGTCACCAGAGAGCGAACCCAAACACGCTCGTGCACTTGACCAGAGCGTGATCCCCTCCACTCCGCATGATGCACTACTAGAAACGATTCGCGATGAAATTGAAAAGCATAATTTGTCGCTGGCTGAGAAGAAGTTGAAAGAGCTTCCTCCAGCCGTCTTGTCGAGCAACCAATCCAGACCCTTCGTCGCAATTCTGTGGAACAATCTCGGCTTGCAACAGGAACGACTCAACGGCACACAGGCTTCCGTCAATGCATTCAAGAAAGCGGCGGAGCTGGATGACTCGAACCCCACAATCCTTATGAATCTGGCCCATACCTATTGGGAGCAGCGCGACCGCGCACTCAATGCAGAGTTTCTCACCAAATTGATGAGGCTAGCCCCAGAAGAACCATTCCCGCACTTGGCCATGGCCGACCTGTTACAAGAGCAGGATAACCTGACAGAAGCGGCGAAGCACCTGAGTCAAGCAACCGACAGAGCAAGGCAAGATCCGGCACTTCAGTCTTATCTGGCCGCCGTCACGACGAAGGTTCATCGCACTCAGTCAATCGAGTCAAAAATGACTGCACGAAGCAGCACTCATTTCGTGGTGAAATTTGACGGTGGGGAAGACCAAGAGATGTGGACCTCAGTAGTCGATATTCTTGAAGACGCCTATCGAGAGATCGGACAAAGGTTCGGACATTTCCCCTCCAAACCCATCATGGTCGTCCTCCATGCCAAGGATTCGTTTCAAGGGGCGACCGGTAGCCCAGCTTGGGCTGATGGCCTCTACGATCCCTCGCTCGGACGTATTCAGATTCCTACTGAAGGAGCGACAACAAATATCAAGTGGCTCACTAGCGTGCTCCGCCACGAGTATGTCCATGCACTTCTTCATGATCGCTTAGGAACAAGCACCGGAGCGCTGCCGACTTGGCTCAACGAAGGCTTAGCTATGCAATGGGCTGGAGACAGATGGCCCGATCTCGATCAAGCCATGCAAGGAGAGATCAATGTAATTCCCTTGACCTATCTGGAGGGTTCCTGGGGTGCACTGCCAGCTGGGACTTCTACTGTGGCCTACTTAGAAGCTAATTCAGCAACCCGGTACATGATCGAACGATGGGGGATGGCCCGCGTCGATGAATTGCTGAATGCGCTCCAAGCAGGAGCTACTGTCGCCAACGCCTTTCAAAACAAACTGTTCATCTCCTACGAACAGTTCCAACGCCAGTGGATCGAAAGTTTTGAACAGAATCGTTCCTAGCTTCGAATTCCTCCTATCCAACTTCATAGATGATCGATAAGGATAACCGTTTAGATCGACTCTGCAGGATCCTCCTCTTTCTCAAACTGATGCGGCCAGGCTGGAAGTATCGAAGCCCGGTCACTGAACGATTCCGTTGCTCCTTCATCCGATTCAAACCGAGATAATTGATCCTCCCAGAGAACGTTCTGCCCACTGGGATCATACATGCGAATTCGAAAATCAAAGGTGCGGGAACTTCTCGTGGAAGCCTCATCTGGCTGATTTGACCGATCGACAATCGGCTGTACCCGTGGAATTCGTATATGCGTGGCTGTAAACTCATCTTCCCAGACGGCTAAGCCCGTCGTGACATCCAGTGCACGCAGCAAGAACACCGGTTGCTCGGCAGCTGGTTGAACAGCCTGTGTCTTCATAACAGTGGCGTGCCGCGGTATCCTAGCCGAGATTACTTGCGCCTCTCCCTTTCTGTCAGTCTGCACGAGGTTAAGCCGCCCCTCCCATTGAAACGCCCCGGTATTCGCATCGTAAACCCGCAACATAAAATTGGACAAGTCTGTGGCACCCAGCCCTACTCCCCCGGCAAAAATACGAGGCCCCCGCGTCGATTCGCCACCATCATTTTCCTTGACGGCCAGTTCATAGACTTCGTCTGATAAGATGACACCTGATTCAGCGTCATACACCTTCACTGCAATCATCGAGACAGGCCCAATTTGGTAACCGAACCCAGCCGCCACAATCATATTGTTTCCAGCATCTACTTTTTCACCCCATGCCGGGCTGTTGGAGCATGAGAGACAGAATCCGACAACCATGAGGCAGGTCAGGACGGCCAAACGACCGTGGCACCACCAACTTGCTTTTAGGTCTACATCTTGACCTACGGTAGGACGTCTCGATGGCAAAACCAAAGTGTATTGCATGTATCCTCCTCACAAAGTGAACGCATTCTGGAGGAGGGCACGTTGCTGGTAAATTCCCCGCTGTAGGAAGAGTCCCCCCGAAAGAGGGGCTTCGGCTTGAGAAGAAACTGATGGCTTGAGTCGAGGGGCCTATCTAACTGGCTTGACTTCACCAAACCATCGATACTGATGACGTGCAATGGTCGATAGGCACGATCTGCCAGCTGCTTTGCGAGTGGGAACCGCAACCCTCGCAATAGGAGCGTCCCACCAGGGAGGTTGGGAACGAAAGGGAGAAAGGCTTCGAGGCCTTGGAGCACTTCTCCGGAAGGCTTGATCAAAAACCCATCACAAGGCGACCTGGATGATAGGTGTGTCCCAAGGCCTTTATGGTCTCTTCACTCTGATACGCAAGGAACCTGACCTGATCGCAAGCTTGGTCAATTTCCACCTGCTCTAGCTTCAATGTTACGGACACACAAAGTCGACATTCCCCGTCATAAATCAAACGGCAGGCCTGTCGAGAGAATTGGCTCGTTGTCTGCGCGTTTTGCTTCACGATGCCAGTACGCTAACATCCCGTAGCTTGCGGCTGTAACACAACCGTTGCCGACATTTTCCTCTACAGGCTATAGTTCCCAGATGAATCGATCTGCTCTGCTGGCTCTGCTTCTCGGCCTACTCGTCATTGAGGGTGGGGTGCTTTTCAGTGAGACTGGCACCTCCACGCCACCAAGCATGACATGGAGGATGGGATTTTTCATTCTCCTGCCTCTTGGGCTCGCAGTCTTAATCTGGCTTGGATTCCGGTGGGCTGCAATGGTGTGCGTAATCTACGCGACGGTTGGATTAGCAATGGATCTGGCAACCATCGTTCAGCTGCCGATACGGGATCTCGACACAGTTCATTCCTTGATTACCAGCGGAATCAGTGGGCTCTTCAACTTCCTTTTGATTGTGTTCGGCGGACGATGGCTGTTGGACGTCGACCAGGAGGTGATGCCTCCAAAATCCCACCCTCCCAGTCCTCCGCCTCCTTCTTGATAGGAAGTATCTTGACACCCATAAACCCGGCAGCTTTCAGCCACTTCGCCGTCTCCGAAGCAGAGTAGGTATTACCCTTCTCCGTAAACAATAACATCGATACGGCGAACAAACTCGCCTCCGCCGGATGCAAACCTTGGCGATCATGGAGAAATGCATCTTGGATGATGAATCGCCCACCTGGCGCCAACGCGGCAAAGGCTCGACGAAAGATAGCTTGATTCTCGTCAGGCGAATAAATGTGCAGGACGTTAGAGTACCAGATCACATCGTAGGTTCCTGGGATCGGCTCTTTGGAAAAATCGAGCGGCAGATACGAGAGTCGTCGCCCTGCCCTGTGAGTGTTCGCAATGTCTTTCGCCACTTCAAGCGCGGCCTCTCGATCACAGACAGTGGCGCGAAGCCTTGGATTCTTAGCCAGAAACGCCATGGCATAGGTTCCCGGCCCCCCGCCGAGATCCAGCAGAGTCTGAGCACGCCCCATGCGAAGTTGAGCTGCAATCGCCGGGGCGATCTCTAAGGTTCGGTGATGCATGGCCCAGGTGAATTGCCGACGGTAGTCGGGGTCGTCTGGAATATCATGGTCGATCGGTAGTCCACTCCTCACAGACTCCAGCAGCCGCGCCCAATCTGCCCAGTGGGTACGGATGAGGTCCAGGTAGCCGCCACGGTATGTGCGATGGTTCCCATTCAGGGCGGTTGCGCCCAACCGACTGTTCTTATAGATAGGCCCTTTTTTTTGCAGCACACCGGCCGTCGCAAGATTACGACAGAGAATACTCAAGCCCCGTTCACTGACCTTGAGCTCCTTGGCAAGATCGTCGACAATCCATGATCGGTTTCCAACAGCTGTAAAGAGATCCAGTTCCAGCGCAGCTAGCAACACACGAGGCAACCGATAGGCTGATATAGCATCGCGAAACTCGTCGAATGTCGTGATACGCGGTCTCACAACGCCCTTCCGAGTTCTCGGCAACACCAGCGGAGGAGATCGTCAAGTTTTGGGCGATTGTGAAGATCGACTGTCCTAGAAAATGTGACCGCCACAAACTCGTCGGTCGTCTCGGTCTCCTCGACAAACCCGGATTGGAGCAGAAGTGTCCGATACTTGTTTACCGCAGGCTGGAGAAAATACTTTGCCTGCTTTGCAACTTCATCGGTTCCTAAATCCTCAGGTGTCCCCTCCGACATCAGCGCCATAGCATCTTCCATTGCGACGCCATACTGGCACACAACCTTACCTTCTGGTCTGACTTCCAAGAGCCAGCCATCTTCCCCCAAATCCATGACGAGCGGTCCGTTGAGTTCCAATTCGTAGAATCCTGGGAAAGATCGAATCAATTCCTGGCGAAGTTGCATCCAAGCAGAAGAGACTGCCTCAGTCATGCGGACCTTCCTTCACGAGCCTGCAGCGGAAATTGTTCGACGAGACGGGCACGCAGCCTCTTCAAACGCTGCGTGTTTTCTTCAAGTTTTGGCAGCCCATATTTACGATCCATGCTCACAACCAGCTCGAGCAGGTCCGATGCCTCTTGCAAACGTCCCATCTCTTCGTAACATTGGGCCAGTAGATACCGAGCGCCACCCGTGCGGAGCTCGTCCCGTAAGCGCTCAGCGATGGATTGGCTGGTTTGACAACACGCGATGGCCTCATCATAGCGTTTTCGTATCAAGAAGGTGCGGCCGATCATGCGCCATGCGTCTGCGACCCCACCGAGATTTCCCAATCGTTGCATCAGAGCCAGCGACCGTTCATAACACTGAATGGCCTCGTCAAACTGCCCGGTTTCCCGAGCCACTAGCCCAAGATCAGAAAATAATACGGCTTGGGCCTCTTCATCATGCGTCTTGACCATCAAATCAAGAGCCTCCAGATAATAAGCTCGCGCCAGAGTCCATTCGCCGGCATCAGCCCGAAGATTCCCCAAATTTGCCAGCGTCGTTCCAATGCCCTTCTCGTCGCCAAGGATCTTCTGTAGTTCCAAGACCTCTTGATAATGCACCTGGGCAGAATCTCGATGCCCACTGACAGCACAGATGTTACCGAGATTGCCGAGCGTTGCAACCAACGCGCGTCGATCACCGGTGAGCCGATCACACTCCAACGCCTTGGTGTAACAGACGGACGCTTCCGTGTAGTACCCACGTGAAAAATGTTCGTTCCCTTGGCGGTTCAACTCCTCGGAAAGTCCGTTCCGCAGCGTCATGCTGTTCCCAGCAACAGCTGGGCCACGTGCTGCTTCGCACCGACAAGGATGGAAGCGCCGTCTCCGACCAGAAGGCTGTCGAAGTTATACTTCAGAAGACGACGGAGTCCCTCCTTAGCTTTTTCGACGTCGAGATACTTTTCGGAAGGAAGCAACCGCACGGCACCTGGAGGCTGGCCAATGAGTGCATCCCCCACGATCAGAATCCCCCGCCCTCTATCGATAAATAAAGCAGACTCCCCTGGAGACTTCTGATCCTTCAGATGCACGGCCCAAATCCCACCAGGCAAGAGCTCACCATCCTTGTATGTTTTGGGTGCGTTTGTCTCCAGCTGGGCAGCATCAGCTTCCGGCACGTACAAGTGACACTTGAACTCACGCTGATACGTCGAAGCTTCACGGAGATGGTCTCGGTTCGTGATGAGGATGTAATCGATCGGCGCATGACGCCGAACAATCGCGCTCACCTCGCCCGACATCGGAGGTGGATCAACCAGAATCTTGTGTTCGCCGATCGCCAACAACAGGCCGTTGAAGTCGAGCTGCTTTTCATCTGAAAACCACGACCACTGCCAAATGCTGGGCAAGATTTGCTTCATGGTAAGAACCGGCGTCTTATCGGATTGAGCCTATCACACCGCGGGTATTACAAAGCTGCGATCGCGTCTTTGATCGTCTTCGTGACCTTCGCCTGAATACTTGTCTCGTTGGGCAAGTCGATCATGTCGTCTTCCGGCACCGTAATAAACTTTCGGTTTGCCCCCTTCGTCAAGGAAATCAAGAACATGCTATTGGAGGGAGTAACCGGGATGACAACTTGTACGGACCCGTCAATATTCTGCACGACTTCGAGAAACTTTCGTTTTCCGCCCTCAATTTCATCTTCATCCATATGTTCCTCTTTCCCTACCCCATCCAATGATGCCCGACGCGACCTTGATTCCCATCCGACCACTGGAGGCACTCAACCCCAGGAGCGGCGGGGAATTCATGCATTCACTACAGAACTCGCTACATGTTGTTTGCGCTACCCACCGATAGCTTGTTAACCTCAGCAAGAATCACCTCGGCTGCAGCTAAATCCATGCTTCCGACTCGCTGCCACCGGATAACCCCATGCTGGTCAATCACATACACATTCGGGATAAACTTGCCTCCACCATAGAGCTTGTCTGTTATCTTCTCGGGATCCAGAAGATATGGGTAGGTGACCTTGACTGGGAAGCCAGACAGGAACTCCCCGACTTCACGTTTCCCGTTACCTGATGAATTGACTCCCAATACTGCCACGTCCTTGCCTTGCGTAGACTCATGGACCTTTTGCAATGCGTGCCCCTGCATCATACAAGGATCGCAGATATGAAAGAGCCCCAACACGATGACTTTGCCTTTGTAGGAGTCAAGCGAGACCGTTTCTCCAGTGATGGCAGTGAGGGTGAAGGAGGGCGCCTTCTCTCCTAATTGGAACAATCCTGCGGCATGAACGGGTGGACTACTCAGGGTGGAACAAAGCAGCCATCCCAACGCCAGTAACATCGGCATCATGTTCACCTCCCGTTCGAGGACAGCTCATAGTTTCGAGACCACGAAACCATGAGCTTTCAAGGACACCCGCATCCTATCATGATAATTTTTAGGGCAGCAACCACACAGGAGGCAGGGAACTACTCCGAGGTAGAGTTCTCTCGCTGATTCAACATGTCCTCGAGTTGCTCTTTCGCGTTACCCTCAAATCGAACAAACTCGAGTCCAAATCGATTGCGTTGCTGCCAACGAACGATGGCGAGCGCAATCGTGATGGAAGGCCTGGCACCTGGGGGCTGCACATGGACCGACACACGCGCGCCGACAGCAAATTGGACGTGGCTTTCGATCTCACCTCCGGTAACCGTCAGATTCATCACAGTTCCATATCCTGAGCCCTCGTCTCCTGTCACACTCACAGGGTAGTCGACCGGTACTCGGAGTCGACCTCTTGGCTGCGGTTTGTTTGGATTGTCTTCAGAAGACATTCGGTGGTCCGTACAGAATGATCTCAGCGCGCTGTTTCAAAGAGGCCGAGCTGAAGCTCTTCTGCGCGGGTAAAAGGGATAGGGTAGCGCTCAGTGAAACAGGCTGTGCAATACTGGTCGGGCGTCCTCGGAGCGGATTTCAGCATGCCGTCAAGACTGAGATACGCCAGGCTATCGGCGGTGATGTATTTACGGATCTCTTCGATTGAATGCTCCGATGCGATCAGCTCTTTTTTCGTCGGAGTATCGATCCCATAAAAACAGGGCGAAAGAATCGGCGGTGAGCTGATCCGCATATGGACTTCTTTTGCCCCGGCTTGCCGAATCATCTTGACGATCTTGCGACTCGTCGTGCCACGCACCAGAGAATCATCAATGACGACAACCCGTTTCCCATCCAATACTTCCGGTACGGCGTTCAACTTCACCTTGACCCCGAAGTGGCGAATCGATTGCTCCGGCTCAATGAATGTCCTCCCCACGTAGTGATTGCGGATCAATCCGGTTTCGAACCTGATTCCTGCACCTTCAGAATAGCCAAGCGCCGCCGGCACGCCGGAATCCGGAACAGGGATCACCACGTCCGCCGACACCCATGATTCTTGCGCCAGCTGTCGCCCCAATGCTTTACGGGTAGCATAGACGGCATTGGCCCCGAAGATTCGGCTGTCCGGCCTGGCAAAGTACACATACTCGAACACACACATGGCCGGATCCTTCTTAGGAAACGGATGGTGGCTGTCGAGCCCCTGATCGCTGATCACAATCAATTCGCCTGGTTCAACCTCTCGAACATACTCTGCGTCTAACAAATCAAACGCACAGGTCTCCGACGCCACGATCCAACTGCTCCGCAGTCGCCCGATACAGAGCGGCCTGAGCCCATAGGGATCACGTGCAGCGATGAGCCCGTTGTCGGTCATCAACACGACCGAAAACGCCCCTCGCACTTGACTCAGTGCATCGATGATCCGTGCGAGAAAGGAACCCGCGCGTGAGTGCGCGATGAGGTGGATTATGACCTCGCTGTCCGATGTCGATTGAAAGATTGCCCCATAGGCTTCAAGTTCATGCCGAAGCATTTGGGCATTGATGAGATTGCCGTTATGCGCCAAGGCGAGGTTACCCAGCGCAAAGTTCACGATGAGCGGCTGCACGTTCTTCAAATCGCTACCACCGGTAGTGGAGTAGCGATTGTGCCCGATGGCCATATGCCCAGGCAGCTTCTCCAGCACCGACTTGTGAAAAATATCGGCAACCAGGCCCATGCCTTTCTGCACGGAGAATTGCTCCCCATCTCCCGCAACAATTCCAGATGCCTCTTGTCCACGATGCTGTAGGGCGTATAACCCCAAATAGGTCAGGTTGGCAGCCTCCTCGTGGCCGAATACCCCGAAGACCGCACATTCGTCGTGAAATTTATCGGGCGAGATGATCGGCAATTCGTGGTTCATACCCCTCGTCGGCCAGTCGATTCGACTAGGCTCCGCTTAACGTTCGTTCTAGAGATAATGCCCATCGGTCATGCAGCATCGCAACCGGTTGATCAATCACTTTTTCCGTCGACTGTTCGTCTCCCACGTACATAACCAACCGTGTCCCCGAAATCGCCCCAATCACTTCGACCGGGACCCCATACCGAGTCGCCCGGTCGAGAATCGCTTGTCGATGAACCGGTGTTGCAGAAATCACAACCCGCGACTGACTTTCGCCGAAAAGAACAGCGTCTTTTCTCAGCCGACCTCTTGTCAATCTTATCACAGCACCAAAAGTGTGTTCGGTTCCAGACATGCAACATTCAGCCAACGTAGCGGCAAGACCGCCTTCCGAGCAGTCGTGCGCGGACTGAAGAAGTCCATCATGAATCAGTGAAAGGACGCACTCATGCAGCGCCTTTTCCTTCTCCAAGCTCAAGTAGGGAGGTGATCCCTGCTCTCGAGCGTGAACGACCTTGAGATACTCAGTCCCTCCCAAATCCTCTCGTGAGGAGCCGAGCAAGAAGACATCATCTCCTTCTGCCTTAAACCACTGGGTCATCGTTCGTTCGGAATTTTCGATCAGCCCTACCATGCCCAACATGGGGGTAGGATAAATCGAGAGCCCATTGGTTTCGTTGTAAAAACTGACGTTTCCGCTGACGATCGGGATCTGGAAATGCTCACAGGCATCCTTCATCCCTTCGATCGCCATGACAAACTGCCACATGATATCGGGGCGTTCCGGATTGCCGAAATTCAGACAATCGGTCAAGCCAATCGGGACGGCACCGGAACACACCAGATTACGCGCCGCCTCAGCCACAGCCAGACGAGCCCCTTCGTAGGGATGCAGGAGGCAGTAGCGGCTATTGCAATCGACCGTCATGGCCACGGCCTTATTCGTCCCCTTGATCCGCACTACAGCCGCATCCGACCCTGGACGGACCATGGTGTTCGTCCGCACCATATGATCGTATTGCTCGTATACCCACCGTTTACTGGCGATGGTCGGCGATTCCAACAACGCCAGCAACGCCGCGTTCGCATCTTTCACATCGGGGATGACATCGTAATTCAGGTTCGTCAACATATCCTGGTAGGACGGTGGCTGGTAGGGCCGTTCATACCGCGGGCCGTCGTCAGCCAATGCTTTGGCCGGAATTTCGGCGACAATCTTCCCTTGATCACTGACGCGTAACATCCCATCCCCCGTCACTCTCCCCACCACAGCCACATCCAAATCCCACTTGCGGCAAATGGCGAGGCATTCGTCTTCCATGCCGGCTTTCGCCACCATCAACATCCGCTCTTGAGACTCGGACAGCATGATCTCGTAGGGGGTCATCTCCGGTTCACGTCGAGGCACCACCGTGAGGTCCAATTCGATGCCATTGCCCGCGCGCGAAGCCATTTCGCAAGAAGAGCTCGTCAGCCCCGCAGCTCCCATGTCTTGAATCCCGACCAGCAAGTCGCGTTCCATCAATTCCAGACAGGCTTCCAACAGTAATTTCTCCGTAAAAGGATCGCCAACCTGCACCGTTGGACGCTTCTGCTCAGATTTATCGTCGAATGAATCCGACGCCATCGTCGCTCCATGAATGCCATCGCGGCCCGTCTTGGAGCCACAATAAATGACAGGATTACCGACACCTGCTGCCGTACCACGGAATATCTTGTCCGTATGGGCCACACCCAGACAGAACACATTGACCAACGGATTGAGCGCATAGATATCGCTGAAAACAATCTCGCCCCCCACAGTCGGCACACCCATGCAATTACCATAACCAGCAATGCCGGAGACCACACCCTTCATGAGGTGGCGATTTTTCGCCGAGTGCAACTCTCCAAATCGAAGTGAATCGAGCAGCGCGATCGGCCGTGCCCCCATAGTAAAAATATCTCGCAGAATACCGCCGACTCCTGTAGCAGCACCCTGATAGGGCTCGATAAACGACGGATGGTTATGTGATTCCATCTTGAAGACGACGCACAACCCGTCGCCGATGTCGATCGCACCTGCGTTCTCCCCCGGTCCTTGCACGACACGAGGCCCGGTCGTCGGCAGCTTCTTCAAATGCACACTGGAACTCTTATACGAACAGTGCTCGGACCACATCACCGAGAACATGCCGAGTTCCGTCAGGTTGGGCTCGCGCCCGAGAATATCGATGATTTTTTGGTATTCCTCGCCCGTCAGATTGTGCTGAGCGATGAGATCTTTAGTAATAGGCGGCATGCTGGCCTGTATCATGCCCTAGCGATCAGGATGACAAGAACTTTCACCGGAGGCTTTGAACAGTTAGGGCGTAGGTCCTTGATACACATGCCACAGTTGCGAGTATTTCAAAACGTGACCGGCAAGACGCATTGACGCCTTGCCGGTCCGTCGAATTAAATTTGGACAATCCCAAACTTTTTACTGCACTTCAACTTTAACGGCGGCTTCAGCGGCGAGCGTTTCATGATCCTTATTTGCCGCTACAAGCTTGATTTCATGGGTTCCAGGAGACATCCCCTTAACCGTCCCTTTCCACCCCTTCTGATATTCCCCATCCACGAAACAATGGGCATGCGTCGCCTGGCTCCCTTTCGTGAGTTCATACACCACTTCGACGTCGCTCCCCACTTTGGCGCCAACTGCTGGACTCTTTATCATCAGCTTGCTGCCATCATCTGTCGCAGCAAAACCAGTGGCACCTAACCCCAAGATCAACAGACCAACTGCCGCCAACACTGCACCTACACGTCTCATCATGACCCTCCTCAATATGAAAGAATGATAAGATTGCTTCGTACCGACTGACTCAATACTTTACCGCGACAACTTCGCATCTTCAATCCTCTGAGAACCGATCTCGCCAAATCGTCGGAGCCTCGATTCTTCCCGTTATGGCCTCCGTGCTTAATGAACCCCTGCAGATGGTTTCCGCTCACAAGACATGATCATCGACAAGAAGATCGCTCGCCCATCGTCGCTTCCCATCATCGTTTCTGCACAGCGCTCCGGGTGAGGCATCAGGCCCAGCACATTGCCTGCGGCGTTGCGGATACCCGCAATATTGTCGAGTGCGCCATTGGGGCATGATTCCGGCGTCACAACCCCATCAGCTGTGCAATAACGAAACACCACTTGAGCGTTCGCCTGCAGGCTGGCCAATGTCACTGGATCGGTGTAGTAGTTCCCATCTGCATGGGCGATCGGGATCTTGAGCACCTGACCGGGCTTGCACGTATTGGTAAACGGCGTCGACGCGTGCTCCACTCTGACGTAGGTCTCACGGCAGATGAAGTGCAGCGACTTATTTCGCAACATGGCGCCGGGTAACAACCCCGCTTCCAACAAGATCTGAAATCCATTACAGATCCCCAACACCAAACCTCCATCAGCAGCAAACCGCTTCACCGCCTGCATGACTGGGGAAAATCGCGCGATCGCGCCTGTACGGAGATAGTCTCCATACGAAAACCCACCTGGCAGGATCACCGCATCCAAACCGGCCAGTGACGACTCCTTATGCCACACCATCGTCACGTCTTGTCCAAGCACATCGCGAAAAACGTGCTGACAATCGTGATCACAATTACTACCTGGAAACACAACAACGCCGATATTCATTGTCGCCTCGAAGGACACCCCTGAACTCTCACTCGCTCAGCTCGTACTGATATTCCTCTATAATCGTATTCGCGAGCAGCTTTTCGCACATCGACTTGACCGCGACCTCAGCCTTCGCCTTATCTGTCTCCTGGAGAACCAGCTCCAGATACTTGCCAACACGGACATTGGCCGCGTTCTTAAACCCTAAGGAGTCCAGGGCATGTTCGATCGCCTTGCCTTGTGGGTCGAGAATCCCCTGCTTGAGTGTGACATGAATTTTAGCTTTCACTCTTGACTCCTCTGCTCAGCCGCTTGCGTCTGGCGATCGACATATTTCTTGATCCCCAAGATAGCCGCCACGGTCAGCCCTCCCGCAAACACCAGACCAACGAAGGCCCAACGCCAGGGTGATTCGTTCAATCGATACGCCATCACCCCGATGATCGCCGCCCAGACCACCACCGATGCGATCAGACCATAATTCAGATACGCCCGCAGCATCCGCGCTGTTTCCTCCCTCGCTTCATCCGCAAACCCGCGCTAACACCTCCTGATACGCCTCTTCGATTTTACCCATATCCTTTCGAAACCGATCCTTATCCATCGACTCGCCGGTGGCCATGTCCCAGACACGGCACGTATCCGGAGAAATTTCATCCGCCAGGATCAGTTTGTTGTGGAAGACGCCAAACTCGAGTTTGAAATCGACGAGTTGCATCTTTCGCTCAGTGAAAAACGGCTTAAGGACCTTGTTCACCGCGTGTCCCATTTCGCGCAGCTCACGCAAGACTCCAGGCGTGGCCACATTCATCAGTCGCAGGTGGTCGTCGTTGACCAACGGATCGCCGAGCGCGTCGTTCTTGAAATAAAACTCGACGATCGCCGGATCAATTCGATTTCCCTCTTTCAGTCCCAGTCGCTTGGCTAAACTTCCAGCGACCACATTGCGCACCACGACTTCGACCGGCACGATTCTAACCTTTTTCGTGAGCATTTCTCGCTCACTCAACCGTTCGACGAAATGCGTACAGATGCCCCTTTGTTCCAAGAGCCGGAAAAGCCGTTCTGACACCTTATTGTTAATCACACCTTTTTCGACGATGGTACCGCGTTTCTGCGCGTTGAATGCTGTCGCATCGTCCTTGAAATACTGCACGACGTGGTCCGGATTCTCCGTTGAAAAGATCTTCTTCGCCTTTCCTTCGTATAGAAGCGTGCCTATCGCCATACTGAAACCTCGATAATTCGGCTCACTGCGCCAGTGTTTCGATGATCTCGTCCAATGATTGCACCGTCCCAAGCAGCGTCGGGTTTCCGAACTGGCGTGTATAGTGGAACTCCTTCACCTTCTCAAGCGCCAGTACCAGATTGTGAAAATCCTCTAGGCTAGAGGTTTCGAAGTAGGTGATGAAGTCCACATCGTCCAACCCACTGGAGTGATACAACTTTCGCTTGATGGTTGTGAGAAAAGGCAGCGCTACCGCGGTATGCTCCTGCATCAAGGCCGTCCGTTTCTCCTGATCCAGCCCCCACCATTCGGCCGATTTTTTGATCGGGATGACGATGACATAAGGCTTCTCACCTGCCTCGCTCGGAGATTTCAAATCGGCCTTCAGTTGATCCGAGAATCCTGGAACATAATTCGGTTTTTTCGTAAGCCCGTGCATAATTCCGGCTGTCTTGAGATGTTTCCCAAACAAGCTGCTCTGGAGATCCAGAAGAAACTCCTGTATATCGCGCAACTCCGTCGCATGAATCCGGAACATCAGATCGGCCTGATCGGAAAGCCCTCGAAGCAAGTACACGTCGATCGCCACGTGCTCTCGATGCTGCTCCACCACACCCTTCAGCGTCGCCAGTCGTGCGATACGGGCCGAAGGCTCTACCCGACCCCATTCATCGTCAAGCCCAAAGACAGCAAAGGTCCCGTAGATTCCAGGCTCGGCAAGAAGCTTCTCGCGATCGCCCCCTGCATGAACGGAAGAGATCCAGCTACCGATCAGCACCCAGAGGAGCAACAGAGCGATGGTATGGAATCGAGGCATCATCGCGCAGCCTTCTTCTTGGCACCGACTGCTGACGGTCTCTTGTGTCCAAACACTCGCCGGTAGATCTGATCGAGGTGGCGAAGGTAATACTTTGGGTTGAAGCAGGTTGAGATTTCTGATTCGGTGAGGTGGCGTGAAATGAAAGGATCTTTGCTTACGAGGTCCTGCAACCCGCCTCCTCCCCTCCAGGAAGCCATCGCGTGACGCTGAACTGCTTCATAGGATTCTTTTCGCTGTGCCCCCTTCTCGACCAGCGCCAACAACAATCGCTGAGAATAGACAAGTCCCCCGGTCAATTCTAAGTTTCGCCTCATTCGATCAGGATAGATGACCAGGTGTTCGATGAGATCCGTGACTTTGGCAAGCATATAATCGATCAAAATCGTGCTGTCCGGCATGATCACCCGCTCAACGGACGAATGGCTGATATCGCGTTCATGCCAAAGCGCGACGTTTTCCATCGCCGCTAGACTGTTGGCGCGCACCACCCGCGCCAAGCCACAGAGATTTTCGGAGATAATCGGATTTCGTTTGTGCGGCATCGCCGATGATCCCTTTTGGCCTTCAGAGAAATACTCTTCGACTTCGAGCACTTCCGTACGCTGGAGATGGCGAATCTCTGTGGCAACTTTCTCGATGCTTGCCGCGAGCAAGGCGAGCGCCGTCGCGTACGACGCATGGCGATCTCGTTGGACGACTTGGTTCGAGACCGGATCTGCGTTCAGACCGAGCTTCGCACACACATACTCTTCGATCTCTGGCCCCTGATGTGCGAAGGTCCCCATCGCGCCGGAGAGTTTCCCGATGGCAATGTCACTCCGCACTTGCCGCAGCCTCCCCTGGTGACGACGTACTTCTTCGTACCACAGCGCGAGTTTCAGACCAAACGAGATCGGCTCGCCGTGAATGCCGTGCGACCGCCCCACCATCACTTGGTTCTTGTAGCGAAGGGCCTGTCGTTTCAATACGACAAGCAATCCATCAACCCCATCCAAGATCAGATCCATCGCTTCAGTCATCTGCACGGCAAGGGAGGTATCGACGATGTCGGAGGACGTCAGTCCCATGTGAAGATATCGATGTTCCGGCCCAACCGTGTCCATGAGTGATTCAAGAAACGCTATCACGTCATGCTTCGTCACCTTTTCGATTTCGGCGATGCGCTCGACATTAATCTTGGCTTTCTTCCTAATCTTGTCCGCCGTGCCACGCGGAGCCTGTTTGGCTCGCTCAAAGGCCGCACACGCGTGCAGCTCAACTTCCAGCCAGATTTCATACTTATGCTTCAGGTCCCAGATGGCCTTCATCCGAGGACGTGTGTAGCGCTCAATCACGGTCGGCTTTCCTCCAAATCGCCCGATCTGGCGATGCCCGCTTCTCGGCGAGTCCCGACTCTGTCGTCAAAACTTTGTCCAGCACGGCATTCACGAACTTTGAGGCCTCATCGTCGCCGAATCGCTTGGCCAACTCGATGGCTTCATCCATCGTCACCTTCGCAGGCACATCATCCAGCCACAACAACTCGTAGACTCCGGCCCGCAAGATATTGCGGTCGACGACCGGCATGCGGCGCACCGTCCAATTCGTCGCGTACTTGCCAATCAAGGCATCAAGCTCCTTCTGATGCTCGACCACACCCCGAACCAACTGTTCGGCAAACGATTTAGACTCATCTGAGACCGAGTATTCACGCCAAAATTCGTCGAGCGAGAGAGGGGCCTTCCCATGGATATCGTGTTGAAACAGAATCTGCAAGGCACGCTCACGGGCCTGATGACGAGCTCCCATGGCTATCGGAATGCCAGGATGGCAAGACTGCAAGCTGACCAGACAGCAGGCTGACGAGAGGCCGGTCCAGGTAGCTGATAAGAATGGCTCATCGCGTGCTCCCGGCTCGACGCTTGACCGTCTCGCTTATCAGCTTGGAACTTGCAGACCTGTCAGCTTCTCCCCTCACCATCCTCATCACCCTTACCATCTCGATCGCGGACTTTGCAGCCTCACCGCCACGGTTGAATTTCTTCGGGTCCGCCCGTTCTTCAGCCTGTGCGACCGTTTCGGTGGTCAATACCCCGAAAATAATGGGCACGGCGGTGTCTAACGCAACCTGGCCGATGCCTCGGCTGACTTCGGCGCAAATATAATCAAAATGCGGCGTATCCCCACGAATCACCGCTCCCAAACAGATCACCGCATCAACATGGCCCGCCTCGGCCATCGTCCGCGCAACCAGCGGAATTTCGAACGCCCCCGGCACATGCACGACAGCAATCTGCTCCGGCTTCGCGCCATGCCCAGTTAGCGTCTCGACGCAGGCCGATACCAACTTGCTCGTGACAAGCTTGTTGAACTTGCTGACAACGACACCAAACCGCAATGCTGAGGCATCGTGCGACCCTTTACGAAGCTTCATCAGATATCCATGCCCTCACAGCTGCTGATCCTTATTGGATCAACCTCCATCATGCCTTCGCGTCCTTCTTCCGCTTTACCAGAACCCTTTCCATGATTTCTTCTACCCCAAACCGAACTTTTGGCGGAATACGCGATGCTGGATAAAATTTCTCAACCAACGCTAACGCGGCATCCGTACTGGCCACTCCTATCTTGTCAGCCAAAGCTTCAATATCCGCAATGTCGCGTGATCCCTCAATCCCCTCCGGGCGCATGGCCATGCATTTCATCGCGAATAAATATTCTGGAACCGGCACATAGAGCCGCAACCCTCCTGCGTTCGAGGCTTGGAACTCCGTCAGAGCACGCAATTCTTCATGATGCGAAAGAAACCCTTTCACCCCATCATTCAGCCAGTCTGCCGGCCATCCTTCCTCCTCCGCTATCTCCCCAGCTGCACGACGGAGAAACTCCTGCGAACCACGTACAACCGCATCGACATCGCGCGTCGCCTGTCGCAGGTCGAACACCAATGCCAGCGCTGCTCCTCCATAGACCGCCATATCGACGATGACCTTTGCACCACGGGCTTTTTCATCGAGTCGATGGAGCCCCCTCAGAATATCCTGCTTCGTCAAGAACGCCATGACCGGTTTTCACATTGCTTGTAATCTCGCCTCGCGACCACGCGGGCGGGACAACGGGTCGATGCCCACAAAAATGAGTCTTCGTCGAAACGCCGGAGGGCTCTCCATCAACAACGTTGCTTTCAAGGACTCCAGTCCGCAGGGAAAGTGTGGCGTCCTGAGAAAGCGCTCTGATCCAAACGTCCATTCTGGAACGACCAGACCATAGGAAATGGCTAAATGCTCAGCCACAGCCGCGACATAGGCATCCACAGACCCTTTACCGGTGAGAGCCGGTTCATCATCGACCATTTTCTGACGTCGAGCCCCATCCGATTCCAGATAAAACTCATCCAGAAATTCGCGTAAATACCCGTCGATATCACCCCCACTTTGTCCCCACGACACCACCTCGTGGAGCGAGCAAGGGCGACGGTTCGAGACATATGTAGCCGGCCTTGATTGTGTCATGAGGCCTCGGGGGCCTGCTCAAAATCGATCGCCACTTCAATCACACCCCTGAAGCTCAAATTTGTCTCATTGTGAAAATCTTCACGGCTTCTCAGACTTTCTTGAGAAGATGTCCCAGTTTCGCCTTCTTGGTACGCAGATACCGCACGTTCGCAGCGCGCGGGAGGATCTCGATGGGAACCCGCTCGACAACCTTGAGACCATACCCTTCGATTCCAACGATCTTTCGCGGATTGTTCGTGATCAACTTTATCTGGCGAAGACCGAGATTCGCCAAAATTTGGGCGCCTACCCCATAGTCGCGAAGATCCGCCTTGAACCCAAGTTGCAGATTGGCCTCCACGGTATCACTCCCCTGATCCTGTAGCCGGTAGGCCTTGATCTTATTCAATAGCCCGATTCCACGGCCTTCTTGATTCAGATACAGAAGCACTCCTCGATCTTCCTTCTGAATCGTCTCCATGGCCGCGTGCAATTGATCACGGCAGTCGCACCGTAGCGACCCCAGGGCATCAGCCGTCAGACATCCCGAATGGACACGGACGAGCGTCGGCGCTCCACCGTCGACGCGTCCCTTGACCAAGGCAATATGGGTCACGCCATCGATCTGATTCTCGAACGCGACCGCCTCAAACTCGCCAAAGGTTGTCGGCAACCGTGCGCTCGTCATGCGCTTGACGAAGGTCTCTCGCTTCATGCGGTATTCAATCAAGGCCTTCACGGTCACAATCTTGAGTTTATGGAGCTTGGCAAACCTCATCAGCTCGGGAACGCGGGCCATGGTCCCGTCGGCGTTCATGATCTCGCAAATCACCCCGGCGGGCCGCAGTCCGGCCAACCGAGCCAGATCGACCGATCCTTCAGTTTGTCCCGCGCGTCGGAGCACACCACCTTTTTGCGCTTTGAGGGGAAAAACATGTCCGGGCCGCGCGAGATCGCTCGGCTTCGATTTGGGATCGATCGCCACATGAACCGTCGTCGCGCGATCCGCAGCCGAAATCCCCGTCGTAATATCCTTGCGCGCATCGATCGAGACAGTAAAGGCGGTCCCGAACGTCGCGGTATTCTCCGAAGCCTGCTGCGGCAGCTGCAGTTCTTCGACGCGCTCCGGTGTAAGGGCCAGGCAAATCAGCCCGCGGGCATGTTGTGCCATGAAGTTGATGGCCTGTGGAGTGACCTTTTCAGCGGCCATGACAAGATCGCCTTCGTTTTCCCGGTCTTCGTCATCGACCAAGATAATGAACTTCCCCTTCTTAATGTCCCTGATGGCGTCTTCGATATGGTTGAACGGCGTCGGCATAAGAGTGGTCAATTTAGCATTTCAGACTGAACCTTGAATATGGTTTTTTTGAGAGGGAGATCACGCATCGAAAGATCCTCAGGACGAGAGCTCGGCCGGCGACGACCTATCGCTCCGCAACGCGACCATCACCGTCCCCCAGGAACACACCGTGAACCCGGCAAACAGCCAGAGCCCAAGTTCGTAACTGCCCGAGAATCCCTTCACGGTGCTGATGAGGATCGGTAGCAGAAAACCACCGACGGCACCGGCAGCGCCAACCACCCCAGAAGCCAATCCGATATCCGCAGGAAACCACCCGGCGACGAGTTGAAACACGACGCCGTTGCCGAATCCCATCGCCGCTGTCGCCACCACCATCATCACGACAGCCATCGTGCGCGAAGGACTGATCACCGCCACCACTGCTCCCGCAATGACAGGGAGAACATAATAGAGCGTCCGCAGCCCCCCTTGCCGATCCGCCACATAGCCGCCGACCGGACGGATCAGGCTGCCCATCAGCCCACAGAGGGCGGCAAGCGCCCCAGCCTGAATCGCATCGACACGGTAGACCTCATGCAGCAACAGAGGTAGTAGGCTACACAGACCCACGAAACCACCGAACGTGACCGCATAGAGAAAACAGAGCCAATAGGCGGAACGCCGGCGAATTAATTGCGCCGCATTGTGCCACCATGTCACTGCCTGGAGTGCTGAAACCGGCGCTGTTGTCGGCACGGCCACCACAAACACCAATAATGTCGCAGCAACTACTCCGGCCATGATGCCGCAGACCTGGTGCCAATCCGTGGCCCCAGCCCAGCGCGGCGCCAAGAAGAAAATGAGCACGGTGCCGATGTTCCCCGATGCGACCAGACCAAGCACAAATCCTTGCGCCGACGGCGGATAGGCACGGCTCGCAATGGGGAGCGTAACGGAAAAACTCGCCCCCGCCACGCCGAGACAGACTGAAAAAACCAGTGCGTCTCCATATCCGGTCACACCAAGCCAGCCCCAGCACAACACCAGCAGCTCCGCCACGAGAATGACGAGCGCAGTGGACCGCGCACCAAACCGATCCGCACTCCAACCGGCGAGCACCCGTAACACAGCCCCGCCAAGTAACGGCAAGGACACCAGCCAGGCGAGTTCTTGCTCGCTGAGCTGCAAGGCCTGGGCGAGCGAAAGACTCATCGCTGCGGCGAGCAGCCACACCATGAAACTGACGGTCAGATGCAACCACGCCCCCACCAGTGAGGGCCAATGGCCGCTCCTCAGAATGTGCCAGATCTCAGACACGCCCGGCCTCCAGATTGCACAGCACTATAGGGGAGCCCTGTTCATGGGTGCAACAGATCAGAAGATGAGACCGGCGACGGCCTGGAGCTGGAAATCCTCGAACTGTCAGACGATGAACCAGTCGCGGCCAGGGCTGAACTCCGATTCCGCCCCGTTTCGTTTTCTACACATACACATCCACACAATCGATTCAGGCCAGTTTTCAGCATTGTTGCCGCCTAGGAATCTGGTGTAGTCTCCCCTCTTGTCATGTCCATGATCGAGGAAACAGACATACTGGACGAGCCTGAGGATTCGGAACCCATTGCGCCAAAGCTCAACGAAACTCCTGCCAGCACCGAGCTAGGCCCTGCGCCCGATCACGATGGAAGCCCACCCCCTAACACGACGGCCGTCGTCCCTGTCACAGCCTTACAGCAATATCTGGCCGAGGTTCGCCGCTACCCGTATCTCTCGAAGGAAGAAGAGCTTCAACTCTTTCAGGAGTACCATACTCACGGCAGCCGCGAAGCGGCGGTCAAGCTCATTATGGCCAATCTGCGCGTATCGATCTCGATCGCGGCCGAATATCTCCATACTGGCGCCGACCACATGGACCTGATACAGGAAGGCAACGTCGGCTTGATGCAAGCCATCAAGAAATTCGACCCTTCCAAAAACGTCCGGTTCTATGCCTATGCGGCTTGGTGGTCCCGTGCCTATATTCTGCGATACCTGCTCCATACCTTTCGTCTGGTCAAAATCGGGACGACCCAGGATCAGCGAAAACTGTTCTACAACTTAAAAAAAGAAAAGGCCAAGCTCGAACGGGATGGATTCGCGCCGGACACGAAACTACTCGCTGACCGTCTGAACGTGCGCGAACGCGATATCATCGAAATGGATCAGCGCCTCGGCAACTGGGAGCTATCGCTCGACCAACCGATCGGCGAAGACCAAGAAAACACCCTGCTGGATGTCTTGCCGTCTCATCAAGAACCGGCAGATGAACAGCTCGCCGATCATCAGCTCAAAACTCTCTTTCGCGCCAAGCTGGCTGAATTTATCAAAACACTGGAAGAGCGGGACGAGGACATTCTGAGAAATCGCATCCTGTCTGATTCCCCTCTGACTTTAGACGATCTCGGCAATAAGTACGGGATTACGAAGGAACGGACCCGCCAGCTGGAGGCACGCATCATCAAACGTCTTCGAGATTACGTCAAAAAAGACATCAAGGATTTTGACCGACTCCGAATATAAGCCCCCCTTCTTTCTGATCCCATATAGCACCCAATAGCACCCAGAAAAGCACTGGAAATCAGGTTTCACAATGAGTTACGATACCAACCGTTTTAAAACGGCGAAAAATGGCGGGTCGATAAAAATCCCTCGCGTCCCCTCTTGACTCGGATGAAGTAAGGGCTATCTCTATCTCGTCACAGGCTTCTGGGGTCTCAAGCGAGTTCAACCCAACATAACCGTCAACGCGTCACGAGTTAACTTTCACGAGGAGGAGGTTCTGTTATGAGCACTGCCACGAAGGAGAAGAAAAACGTCGCTAAGGGGTTTCAGCCCTTGGGTGAACGTGTGTTCGTCACGTATACCGAGGAATTAGACAAGACTGCCGGTGGGATCTATGTGCCTGATTCAGCGAAGGAAAAGCCTCAGCGAGGTGTGGTCCAAGCCATCGGCAAGAAGGTGGAGAACGTCAAGATCGGTGATCAGGTCTTGTTCGACAAATACTCAGGCAGCAAGCTTCGCATTGAAGATGAAGAATGCCTGATCCTCAAGGAAGAAGATATCCTCGGGATCTTCACCAGCTAAGCGCCGGTCTCAAACTCAAGCTGACAACCCAATAGAAAACGATAACAGGAGGAACCCAATGGCAAAGCAACTTATGTACGGCGATGCGGCACGCGCCGCCATCCTGAGAGGGGTGAACCAGCTCGCAGACGCCGTGAAGGCAACACTTGGTCCGAAGGGCCGGAATGCGATTTTGGATAAGAAATTCGGCGCCCCGACCATCACAAAGGACGGTGTGACCGTTGCCAAGGAAGTCGAACTGAAGAACCCCTATGAAAACATGGGCGCTCAGCTGGTTCGCGAAGTGGCCAGCAAGACCAGCGACATCGCAGGCGACGGGACTACCACCGCCACCGTGCTGGCTCAGGCGATCTTCCGCGAAGGCGCGAAGAACATCACCGCGGGCGCCAATCCAATGGAGATCAAGCGGGGCATCGACAAGGCCGTCGAGGCCATCACGGACGAGCTCAAGAAGCTCAGCAAGCCCTGCCAAAACAAGACCGAGATCTCTCAGGTTGGCACCATTTCCGCCAACAACGACAAGACCATCGGCGATCTGATCGCGGAAGCCATGGAAAAGGTCGGCAAGGATGGCGTCATCACGGTGGAAGAAGCCAAGTCGATGACCACCTCGCTGGACGTCGTGGAGGGTATGCAATTCGATCGCGGATACATCTCCCCCTATTTTGTCACCAACGCTGAGCGGATGGAATGTTCCGTGGAGGAGCCGCTCATTCTGATCAACGAAAAGAAGATCAGCAGCATGAAGGATCTGCTTCCGCTGCTCGAACAAGTCGCCAAGATGGGCAAGCCACTCGTCATCCTCGCGGAAGAAGTCGAAGGTGAAGCATTGGCCACCCTCGTGGTCAACAAGCTGCGCGGCACTCTGAACGTCGTGGCTGTCAAGGCCCCGGGCTTCGGCGATCGCCGCAAGGCCATGCTGGAAGACATCGCCATCCTCACGGGTGGTCAAGTGATTTCCGAAGACATCGGGCTCAAGCTGGAGAACGTCAAGCTGACGGACCTCGGTCGCGCCAAACGCGTGACGATCGACAAGGACAACACGACGATCGTGGAAGGCTACGGCGATGCCAAGAAAATCGAAGGCCGTGTAAAACAAATCAAGGCCCAGATTGACGAAACCACGTCCGACTACGATCGCGAGAAGCTGCAAGAGCGGCTGGCGAAGATTGTGGGCGGTGTGGCCGTCATCAATGTCGGTGCTGCGACCGAGACTGAAATGAAGGAGAAGAAGGCTCGCGTCGAGGATGCGCTGCATGCCACCAAAGCAGCAGTGGAAGAGGGGGTCGTCCCAGGCGGCGGCACAGCCTATCTCCGCTGCGTCAAGGCACTCGATGGGCTCAAAGATGTCCCGGCTGAGCAAAAAGTCGGACTCGATATCGTCCGGCGGGCGCTCGAAGAGCCGCTCCGACAAATCGCAGCGAATGCCGGCGCAGAAGCCTCGGTCGTCGTCGGCAAGGTTCGAGAAGACAAGAACTCCAACGGTGGCTACAATGCCGCCACGGATGAATATGTCGATATGATTAAGTCCGGCATCATCGACCCGACCAAGGTCTCGCGTTGCGCGTTGCAGAACGCGGCCAGCGTGGCAGGGTTGATGCTCACGACCGAAGTCATGATCACCGAACTCCCCGAAGAGAAGAAAGAACCAGCGATGCCGGGTGGTGGACACAACCACGGCATGGAGGGGATGTACTAAATAGCTAGCAGTTGATAGCTATAATGAAGGGCTCGGTGGGAAACCGCCGAGCCCTTTGTGTTTCTGGGACTGGATCGCCCCTAACGCTTTGCTTTGTTTGCCCTGAGCGTTGTGCCTAAAGCTGGAGAGGTCGTTGGCGCCAAAAAAAGAGATTGAAATGTACGGTGGACGATGGTCGTATGCCGTTGCTGGTCGAGAAGAAAAAGTGCCGATGCCTTCTTGCGATCTTCCGTGCCATAGCCCATCCGAGTCGCGCACCGTTCTAATTCATGCTCGTCGCTAGGAAGTGAATGGGTCTGGAGATCGTGGACCATCTGAAGCTTATGCTCCACATCGCGAAGAAAGAGATACGCGGCCGTGAGATCCTCTTGCACTTGGGTTGAAATCAACTTCCAACGTGCAAAGCGTTCCAAGGCACCAAGCGTGCTCTTGTCGACCACCGCGGGCAGCTGCCTTCCCGCCAGCACTTGAAGGGTCTGTACGAAGAATTCAATTTCCCTGATTCCGCCCGTTCCGAGCTTCACGTTGCGACGTTCGTGCCCCCGATCAGCCATTTTCCCATCGATCATGTCCTTGACGGCCCGCACCTCCTCAATCACAACCGATGTCTCAGTCAGGTTTGGGAGTTTCTTGCCCGCTCCAAAGATGAACGGCTTCACGGCCTTGACAAAGGCCGTTCCCAGTTCCGACGAGCCGGCGATCGCGGAGGCTTTTAGGAGGGCCAAACGCTCCCAGGTTTGTCCCCGCGCAAGATAGTACCGCTGATAGCTTGAGAGCGACCGTGCCAACTGGCCGACGGAACCCTCGGCCCGTAATCGTAGATCAACTCGAAAGACGTGTCCCTCTCGAGTGGGCTCGGTCAAGACTCTGGTCAATTCGCGGGACAGAATCTCAAAATATTCTTCATTCGAAATACCGACGCCCGCCGGTTTATCGGCACGTCTAGGCCCCTGAGCTCTGGTTTCTCCGTCATCAGACTCATAGATGTAGAGCAGATCCACGTCCGAGCTGTAGTTCAATTCGTGGCCGCCCAGTTTACCCATTCCGATGACGGCAAATTTTGTCTCACACCACTGTCCCGGCTTGTTTCGATGCATAGGAACGCCGTACTGTCGTTTCAGATCGGCATCGACGATCTCGTAGGCGGCATGAATCATCACGCACGCCAAGTCGGACAATGAGCTGGTTGTCTCCGGTACCGTCGCAAGCCGGAGCAGATCCCGGACGCCGATGCGTAACATCTCGCGTCGTCGAAACCGGCGAAGGGCGTCCAATTTCAATTCTTTGGAGGTGAGATGCCCAATACTCTGGCACAGCGCGCGCTCCATTCCCTTCCGGGTCGGTGGTTTGGACCACACTTTCTCTTCAGCCAACCAATAAACGAGCGTCGGGTCCCGGAGCAGCGTAAAGGTTAAGGCATCGCTGTTCCCAAAAATGACGCAGAGGAGATCAAGCATGCGCGGCCAGTTGCGCAGGTAATCGAGAAAAGAGGTGCGCGAGACACTCCCCAACATGCGTTCCCAATGGTTCAGCGCTTGATCAGGGTCGGCGGTCCTGGAAATCGACTCCATCAACATCGGCAGAATATCGGCCAGCCGCCGGCGTTGGATAGGGTCGCCCGCCATAGCATTGAGGTTACGGTCGGCCTGATCGAGATCACGTAGTCCATATGCGGATAAAATGACCCGTACGCCCTCAGCATCTCGTTTCTCAGCCAACAAGATGGGACGAGGATCCGGCTTAGGAGTCGCACGTCTCGCCGGGGTCTGATGCGGCAACGGGGGGGGCGGTGGGGTTCGTCGAGCCATGCGGCGGCATTATACTGATAGGTTCTCCTACGCACAATGAAACCTATTCGGGTATACTGACGTCCATGCCACGCGGCTCTCCTGACCAAACCCCTCTCATTAATCGCGTTCGTCAGTTGTGCTCAGGTGTTCCGGACGATATCCTCCAAGATTTCTTCACCCGCATGGATCAGGAATACTTCCGACGGTTCGATCCCTCGACCATAGCGGAACACATCCGCTTGACGGCGCAGCTGACGTCTGAGCACCCCTGCACCATCGCCTTTTCCGAACAGCCGGATACACGGTTTGAGATCACGATCGTGGCCTACGATTACTTCGCAGCGTTCGCCACTATTTGTGGCCTGCTGTCAGCCTTTGGGTTGAATATTGAGGAGGGAGATATCTATACGTTCGCCGAAAAGACGGATCCGCTACCCTCCCGAACAACTTGGACGGGGTATGGACCGCGTGTTCGCCTCAAGGGAACTTCCGACTTAAGCAGGAAAAAGATTGTCGATGTGTTTCGTGTGCTGCCGATACTCGGAGAGGAGTGGGGCGCGGCGCAACAGGCGCAATTGGAAGAGGGGCTCCACTCGGTCATCACGCTGCTCGATAAAGGACAATTTGCAGAGGCCCGCTTTGCGGTCAATCGACGGCTGGTCGAGCAGCTCGGGAAACGACGCGCATCTTTTGGTGGTTTGCTCAATCCCGTGCAAATCGCGTTCGACAACAGCCAGTCCGCCATCGACACAGTCATGGAGATCCGATCCGACGATACGCCGGCCTTTTTGTATGCCTTCGCCAATGCCCTTGCGATGCGCAACATCTATGTCTCCAAGGCCCAGTTCGACGTCGAGAACGGGAAGATTCATGACCGCTTTTATGTCCGCAACCGCCATGGCCAGAAGCTCACCGACGCGACCGATCAGCAACAGCTGCGGTTGACGGCGGTGCTCATCAAGCAGTTCACCCATGCCCTGACCTGGGCCCCGGACCCGACCAAAGCGCTAGAAGCCTTCGACCAGTTCCTCGACCTGACGGTGCAACAGACAAAGGGAAAGGCCCAGCAAGAAACCTTGGCCTTTCTCAGCAACAAGAAAACCTTTCCGCTGCTGGCCCGTTTGCTCGGGGCCAGCGATTTTCTTTGGGAAGATTTTCTCCGCCGCCAACACAGCAATCTGCTGCCGCTTCTGCAAGACTATCGCGACGCGCCCCTCATGAGACCACGAGCGACACTTCGCAAGGAACTTGATCGCCTGGTCAATCGGGCCGACACCGACGGAGATCGGAAGGCGGCGCTGAACAGCTTTAAAGATCGCGAGCTCTTCCGCATCGACATGAAACACATCGTCGAGTCGGACACCACCTTGCCAGACTTCTCCGCCGCCTTGACGCAGCTCGCCGAAGTCATCGTCGATCGGAGCATAAAAGACTGCCAAGCCAAGTTGAACAAGCTGTACGGCCCGCCGCGCTTAGCCAACAAGAAACCCTGCCCCTTCACCGTGCTCGGCCTGGGGAAATTCGGCGGTGGAGAGCTTGGGTATGCCTCCGATATTGAAGTGATGTTCGTGTATGGCGACGCAGGTCGCACCGGCGGCAAGCGCCCGATCGACAACAGCGAATACTTTGAGCGGCTGGGTCATGAGCTGTTGCAATGGATCGAAGCCAAACAAGAGGGCATTTTCCATCTCGACGTGCGCCTGCGCCCCCATGGTGGAAAGGGGTCCCTGACCAACCCCTTCGATGAGATTGCCAAGTACTACAGCGACCGTGGCCTGGCGGCCCCGTTTGAGCGCCAATCCTTGATCAAGCTACGACATGTGGCCGGCGATGCGGCGCTCGGCAAGCGCGTCGAAGCTCATCGTGATCACTACGTCTACAGCGGCAAACCCTGGGATCTTCGGACCGCGCTTGACTTACGCCGGCAACAGCTGAAAGAGCTGGTGGAGCGCGGCACGGTGAATCTCAAACATAGCCCGGGAGGCATCGTCGCGATCGAATATGCGGTCCAGTATCTCCAGATCATGCATGGCCATAAGCTCACCGCCTTGCGCACCTCCAACACGATGCAGGCCTTGGCAGCCCTTGTCGATTGTGGACTTGTCACGAGGCAAGACGGCGACGATCTGCGAAAGGCATACTTCTTCATTCGCATGCTTATCGATGGCCTTCGCATGGTCCGTGGGAACGCCAAAGACCGTGTCCTCCCACCGGTCGACTCCGACGAATTTGTCTTCCTGGCTCGTCGCGTGGGGTACACGACGGATGACTGGCAGGCGGGGGCAAGACACCTCAAGTCGGATGTTGAAGATCACATGGGAAAGGTGAAGGAGTTTTTTGAGAGAATTTTTGGGAAGGTCTAAGGGAACGTAGGATCGCACCGGGAAAAAAAGGCCAGCCCTCGAGAAGTCGTTGTTTCAAGGGCTGGCCAACTCTGAACTCTTTAGCCACACATGGTCACAACCCGGTGTGACTTGGACAAGAAACTATGGCTTGATATCAAAGTGAATCGACAAGCCCGCATGCACATGGATCGTTCTGATTGTAGATTCATATGGATTTACAATTAGACCAGTTTCATTGTCGCTGAATATAGGAGTGGACGCCCCAGTCCGATCCGTCGTCAGCCCGTCGTGAAAGGCATGGGTATACTTCGCCTCAGCAAACGCCGCCACGTACTTGAAGAGAAACACCTTGACTCCTCCCTTTGCCGAAAACGCGGGAGCCGTATGCCGCTGGTCGGCGAGAGGCGACGCGCCAGTAGCCCCCCGAGCTCCACCTGGCCTCATCGCGAGCTGATGCGCTCCGCCGCCGACCCCGACGTAGGGATGCCACCGTCCGTTTGGATAGGCCTCGGAAATCCCCATCGGTCGTCGAATCATGAAATTAGCACCGATGTAGATACCCTGTACTTCAGTCGTGGTGCCCTCAAATCCGTCTGGATTAGCTGGCTCAAACCTCCCATTAAATCCGTTCACACAGCAGGCCACGTCCGGATACCAAATATAGCCCTCGATTTCACCGCCGAGATCGAATCCTGCTAACTTGTTTCTGGTTGGAAACCAGATCCCCGCGTTGCCCCCGATGGACTGTTTCATCTGATAGTCGACATCCTTGATCTCCCGTGGCAGCGTCCCGTCAAGAAACGTAGCATCCTCACTGAACGGAATTGACAGGCCTGCCATAAAGGAAAGATAGGGCTCGATCGTACCGGACGAGATTGTCGGGAGCTCATCTTCCGCTGACGCGGAGAGAGGATAGCCGAGGACACAGAGGAGACAAATCATCGCCGAAATTCTCGTTTTCATTCATCGCCCTCCCAAGGTAAAGAAAACATTCTCTTCGACGAATTTGGGTCGCGAAATTTGGTATTAGTCGGTATTTCGTCGATGGTCAGTGGGGTGATGCGAGACGATTGCGTCCTCGTTATACTCGAATCGACCCCCGTTTCCGCTGTTGCGGTTATTGGCATAAGAACCCACGTATCCTCCTCCAGAGCGATCATGAGGGGATGCTCTTGTCGCATCGTAGGGCGGACGGCGCCAACAGTAGCAATCCCACGTTCATTTTTGAAAATAGATAAAACGGATTGGAGTTATCGGTAAATCCAATATCCCGGAGGACATGACTCTGGAAACGGAATGCTTGACTATTGCTCGCGCCTTTGGCAACCGCCGTCACGATTCACTCCTAATAGGACTCCGGAAGATCAGCGAATAACTCAGGGAAGGGAAGGATAATCGTCACAGCTGCTTCACAAAGCGAACGCGATGGACAGCCGGTAGGGCGAACTCTCAGGAAGTGGAGGAGGAGGATACCAACCCGAAGGACGCACTCGGTAAACTACCGTCCCAACGCTTTCTTGACGGCTTCGCCGACCTCGGCCGGATTCTTAACGACTTTCACGCCGGCGGCTTCCAGCGTTTTCATTTTTTCCGCTGCCGTGCCTTTGCCGCCGGAGATAATCGCCCCGGCGTGGCCCATGCGGCGTCCAGGAGGCGCAGTGATGCCGGCGATGAAGCTGATGACCGGTTTCTTGATGTTTTTCTTAATGAATTCAGCCGCTTTTTCCTCTGCGTCGCCGCCGATCTCTCCGATCATGACAATGGCCTGAGTCTCCGGATCTTTTTCGAACAACGGCAAGACATCCACGAACCCTGTACCGTTCACCGGATCACCACCGATCCCGACACAGGTCGTCTCACCTAGTCCTAAAGTCGAGAGTTGATGAACAGCTTCATACGTAAGGGTCCCGCTGCGAGACACCACTCCGACGACACCCTTTTTGTGAATGAAGCCTGGCATAATGCCGATCTTCGCTTCATCGACCGTGATGACGCCCGGGCAATTCGGTCCAATCAGCCTCACATCCCGACCGCGAAGCGCCCGCTTGACCTTCACCATATCGTTGACGGGGATGCCTTCGGTGATGCAGATGATGAGCTTCACCCCGGCATCAGCCGCTTCAAGGATCGCATCGGCGCAGAATGGTGGCGGCACGAAGATGAGCGAGGTATCGGTTTGCTCCTTCTTTACCGCATCGCGCACCGTATTGAAGACCGGAATACCCTCAACCTCTTGCCCGGCCTTGCCCGGAGTCACACCGGCCACAACCTTCGTCCCGTAGGCCTTGCACTGGGTCGCGTGGAACGAGCCTTCCTTGCCCGTAATCCCCTGCACCACCACTCGCGTATTGTTGTTTACTAATATGCTCACAATGAACCTCGTTTCCTAACCTTCCTTTTTCAGAAGGTGTGCTGGGCCGGGTCTCATACTGCGCGCATCCGCCGAGCACCGCCCGTATTGATCGTCATCTGATTGATCCCGCGTGCGCGGCGGGCGAGCACTGAGACTCGACCCAGCACACCTTCTC
The DNA here is from genome assembly GCA_029881435.1 of Nitrospira sp. GTDB lineage: Bacteria > Nitrospirota > Nitrospiria > Nitrospirales > Nitrospiraceae > Nitrospira_D. The sequence continues at coordinate 14,152 of JAOUMR010000010.1, read as the reverse complement.
TCACGCTGCCTTCCCCGTCAACTTCACAATTTTCTGTGCCGCTTCCCAAAGGTCGTTGGCGACATCGAGTTTTAAGCCGGACTCAGCCAGCAGCTTGCGACCTTCCTCGGCATTCGTCCCCTGCAAACGCACCACCAGCGGCACCGTAATCTTCACTTCCTTTGCCGCGTCGATCACGCCTTGGGCAATACGCTCACACCGAACGATGCCCCCGAAGATGTTGATAAAAATACCTTTGACATTCGGATCCTTGAGTAGAATGCGGAAACCCGCCGCAACCGTCTCTTTCGTCGCGCCGCCGCCGACATCCAAGAAGTTCGCCGGCTCACTGCCGGCCAGCTTGATCACATCCATCGTCGCCATCGCGAGGCCCGCACCGTTCACCATGCAGCCGATGTTGCCGTCCAGCTTCACATAGTTGAGATTGTTGGCCGTCGCTTCGATCTCAAGCGGCTCTTCTTCGTTGAGATCGCGCATCTTCTGCACATCTTCATGCTTAAAGAGACCGTTATCGTCGAAGGACACTTTGCCGTCCAGCGCCACGACGGTCTTTTCCTTGGTGATAATTAATGGATTAATTTCGACAAGGGCGCAATCCTTCTCCATGAAAAACCGATACAGATTTCCCAACATCTTGTTGAAGGGGTTCACGACCGCCGGCTCAATGCTGGGTAACCCAAGCGCAAAGGCAATATTCCGCCCGTTGTAACCCTGAAATCCCACGGCTGGATCGATCGGCTCCTTGATGATCTTTTCCGGTGTGTGCGCCGCCACTTCCTCGATTTCCATCCCACCCTCGGTGCTGGCGATAAAGGTCGGCCATCCCGTGTCCCGATCGACGAGAATCGACAGATACAACTCCTTCGAGATGTTCGCTCCTTCTTCCATCAGCAGCCGATGGACCTTGCGGCCCTTGGGGCCTGTCTGATGGGTCACGAGCGTCTTCCCAATCAACTCCTTTGCTAAGCCAGCTACGGCAGACTTGTCTTTCGTAATCTTGACCCCGCCGGCCTTGCCGCGACCACCAGCATGGATCTGCGCCTTGACGACGAACACCGGCGTATTAAGTTCGTTCGCCCAGGAGGTCGCCGTTTCCGGAGAGGTGATTTCTTTTCCACGCGGCACCGGTACGCCGAACTGGGCGAACAACGACTTGGCTTGGAATTCATGCACGTTCATTCTTTACCTCTCCATCTCCAGGGACGGTGACGGGGATATTTCGCACTGCGTGCATCCACCGAGCACCGACCAAAATCTGACAATCTAATTTAGCTTCGCGTGCGCGGTGGGCGAGCACAAGAAATATCCGCGTCGCCGTCCCTCTTACCCTACTTTTCTGGTGTACGCCGGCAAAATCATCGGCGAGATGACACCGCTGGCATTACCATGTTTCTTTGCTTCGGCGCGGAACCGATCCAGATGTTGTAGGGTCAATTTCCCCTGTTTTATCGACCCGGTCCGTCCGGCTGCAGTCAACCCTGAGCGCTTGCCGAAGACCATGAGATCGAGCAATGAGTTGCCCATCAACCGATTCCGTCCGTGCAGGCCGCCGGAGGCCTCGCCCGCTACGAAGAGATTCTTCACATTAGTTTCTGAATTCGTGTCGATCTTCACTCCGCCGTTCTGATAGTGCAGAGTCGGATAGATCAGAACCGGATCCTTGCTGATATTGATTCCAAACCGATCGAACTGCATCACCATCGCGGGGAAATGCTTTTCAACCGTGCCCGGACCATGTTCGGCGTCCAATAATGGCGTATCTAGCCACACTCCGACGCGGCCCGACATCGTTCGGATCCCACGCCCTTCCTCACACTCCCGGATAATCGAGGACGAGACGACATCGCGGGTATCGAGCTCGTTTACAAACCGCTCGCCCTTGGCATTCACCAGATGCCCACCCTCAGAACGAATACCTTCCGTGACCAAGGCCCCGATCAGCTGTTCCGGATAGACTGCCCCGGAGGGGTGATACTGGAAGGTGTCGATGTGTGCGAGCTTGGCACCCATGCGATAGGACAAGCAGAGCCCGTCCCCGGTCGCCCCGTAGTGATTACTGGTCGGGAACCCTTGGATATGAAGCCGGCCGATGCCGCCCGTCGCCAAAATGACGGACTTGGCCGCCACGACAATATGCCGTTGATTATCCAGATCTTTGAAGATGGCCCCAGTGCAGTTCCCTTCGCCATCGCTCAACAGTTCGATCGCAGCGGCGAACTCAAGCAACTGAATCTTTTGATTAATGACCTCATCCTTCAGCACGCGCATGATTTCAAGGCCGGTATAGTCGGAGCAGGTGAGAAGACGAGGTTTGGAACTGCCGCCGCCCTTCTTCACATGGAGATTGCCGTCGGCTTGACGGTCAAACAACACCCCGAGCTCGATCAGCCATTTGGCAATGGCGGGGCCCTCTTCGACCATCACCTTGAGCAGGTCATGGTCATTCTCCATGTGACCGCCCTTGAGCGTATCGATGAAGTGGGTCACGGGAGAATCTTCCGGCGCAACGGAAATCTGCATGCCACCCTGCGCCATCACACTATTGGAGTCGCCCAACCGCAGCTTCGTCGCCAGTATGGCGTTTGAGCCGGCTCCATGCGCATGCAAGGCCGCCGCACAGCCGGCGCCACCACCGCCGATCACCAACACGTCGGTCGTATGGTGCGGCGTCAGCTCATCATGGCTCTGAATTGGACTGTCACCTTCGAGCAAGGTGGCCAGTTCAACAACCGTCCTGTCCCCTTCATTGGGGCCGAACCGGATCGGTCGATAGGCGCTCGCTCGAAAATCGGGATGATGCTTATGGATCAGCTGGTCGCGATCTGCAGGAGAAAATTTAGGAATCGTCTGCTTGCGACGGGCATCCCGAGTCTTATGCACAATCTGTTGGAGTGCGTGGATATCCATATCCCAAACCCATCAATCGTCAACGGTCATTGGTCACCAAACGCGTACTCGTTGAGCCCGTTCGCCATTGACCAATGAGGAATGACCAATAACTGCTCACTTCACCGTCGCACAGTGCTCGGCCAGTTCCTTCTCATTCATCTTCAGAATCTTGTTCCACTCTGCGTCGAACTGGCCGTCTTGGATTTCTTTGATGCGGGTGTCGAGCCCGACCGGCTTGTCAGTAAAATGCGCCCCCTGCGCACGGCTCACGTACAGTGCGACCAGGTTCGGTGCGATATCGGCAATGCACACCGGCGCACACATGCCGCACATGACACAGTCCATAAACATTTCGGACACGCTCTTGAAGTCGCCGAAGACGGCTTTCCAGACTCCCTCACGCACATCGATCTTCTGCGGACAGGCTTCCGTACAGGCATTACAGTTTCGGCACAGCGGTGCTTCCGGGTAGAGGTTGAAGAGATCTTGCTTGGGATCTTGGAGTTTCTGAATTTCGTAGGTCGCCTTGCGCGCCGGGAACGGCGGCATCATCGTGAAGGACATCCCATCTTGCACCGCCATTTGGCAGGCAAGACACGTACGAACCTTGGGATCGTCTTTAGTACGATAGTACGTGGCACAGGCGCCGCAGAAGCCGCCGAGACAGCCGACCCCACGAACGACGTCCATCCCCGCATACCACATCGCCTTGATGACGGTTATGCCTTCCGGCACCTCCGCCTTCTTACCGGCAATCTCGATCGTCACCATCCGAGGCTTCATCACCTCTGGCTGATCAATCACATTGGTATCGTCTTGCGCCATGGGTTCCTTCGTAACACACGAGGCGTAAGGAGCGATAGCCCCTCACGCCTCACGGTCAGTCGAAATTAAGCGATTGCGTCGATGATCGCGTTCAAGGTTGCGCTCGGACGCATCGCCTTGGCAGCCTTGGCATCGTCCGGGTGATAGTAGCCGCCGACATCTTGCGGCTTGCCTTGCGCGGCCAGCAATTCGCCGTCGATCTGCTTTTCGTTGTCGCCCAGATCCTTCGCAATCTTGGTGAATCGCTCAGCGATCCGCTTATCTGCCGTCTGCGCGGCCAAGGCCTGCGCCCAATAGAGCGCCAGGTAGAAGTGGCTGCCACGGTTGTCGATTTCACCGACCTTGCGGGCTGGCGACTTGTTGCTCTCCAAGAACTTCGCGTTGGCCTGATCCAGTGTATCCGCCAGAATCTTGGCGACCGGATTGTTTCCCACTTTCGCGAGATGTTCCAATGACGCTGCGAGCGCGAGGAACTCGCCGAGTGAATCCCAGCGCAGATAGCCTTCTTCCTGAAACTGCTGCACGTGCTTCGGGGCTGATCCACCCGCCCCGGTCTCGAACAACCCTCCGCCGTTCAGCAGCGGGACGATCGAGAGCATCTTCGCACTGGTGCCGATTTCGAGAATGGGGAACAGATCCGTGAGGTAGTCGCGGAGTACATTCCCGGTGCAGGAGATCGTATCCTTGCCTTCCTTCATCCGCTCGATGGAGAAGCGGCACGCGTCCGCCGGTGACATGATCTTAATCTCAAGACCGTTCGTGTCATGCTTCGGCAAATAGGCATTGACCTTCTTGATCAGTTCGGCATCGTGCGCGCGATCTTTATTCAACCAGAAGACCGCTGGCGCGCCGGTCGCCCTGGCGCGTGTCACGGCCAGCTTGACCCAATCCTGAATCGGAGCATCCTTCACCTGACAAGCACGCCAGATGTCGCCTTCGTCCAGCTTATGTTCAATTAACGTCTTGCCGGCTGCATCCACGATGCGGATGGTGCCGTTGCCCGGCGCCTTGAACGTTTTGTCATGCGAACCGTATTCCTCAGCCGCCTGCGCCATCAACCCAACGTTAGGCACGGTACCCATGGTCTTCGGATCGAACGCCCCGTTCTTTTTACAGAACTCGACGACCTCGTGATAGACCGGCGCGTAGCTAGAATCGGGAATGACGCATTTGGCGTCCGCCGCCTTGCCGTCCGGGCCCCACATCTTGCCGCTGTCGCGAATGACCGGCGGCATCGACGCGTCAATGATGATATCGCTCGGCACGTGGAGATTGGTGATGCCTTTGTCGCTATTGACCATCGCCATTGGCGGCCGCTTCTTGTAGACTTCTTGGATGTCCGATTCGATCGCCTTGCGCTGATCCTCGGGCAACGCCTTAATCTTGGTGTAGAGATCGCCGAGACCGTTGTCAGGATCGACCCCCAGCTTCTTGAGCGTCTCACCATGCTTCTCGAACACATCCTTATAGTACACGGTCACCGCATGACCGAAGATCTTTGGATCTGAGATCTTCATCATCGTGGCCTTCATATGGAGCGAGAACAGTACCCCCTTCTTCTGGGCATCCTGGATCTGCTCTTCAAGGAACGTGCGGAGAGCCTTGACGCTCATGAACGTCGCGTCGAGCACTTCACCGGCCTGCAAGGCCACTTTCTCCTTCAACACGGTGATCTTGCCGTCGGCGCCCACAAACTCGATCTTCCCCGTGGTCGCTGCCGGGATCGTCATCGACTTTTCGTTGGAGCGAAAGTCGCCACCCTTCATGTGGGACACGTGGGTCTTGGAATCAGGACTCCAGGCGCCCATCTTATGCGGATGCTTTCTCGTATGGGCTTTCACGGACAACGGGGCCCGGCGATCCGAGTTGCCTTCACGCAGCACCGGATTGACGGCACTGCCTTTGACTTTGTCGTAGCGAGCCTTGACATCCTTCTCTTTGTCGTCTTTCGGATTCTCAGGATACTCAGGAAGCTTATACCCTTGCTTCTGCAATTCCTTGATGGTCTCTTGCAACTGCGGCAATGAGGCGCTGATGTTGGGCAACTTGATGATGTTGGCTTCTGGCGTCTTGGCCAGTTCGCCGAGCTCCGCCAAGGCATCATGTTGCTTCTGCTCCGGCGTCAAGTATTCCGGGAACACTGCAATCACGCGGCCTGCTAATGAAATGTCACGCAATTCCACACTTACACCAGCTGCTTTTGAAAAGGCATTGATGATCGGCAGGAACGAATAGGTTGCCAACATTGGGGCTTCGTCGGTCTTGGTATAGATGATTTTATCTGCCTTCGCCATAGCGTCTCCTCTTTCAGTTATTTAGTTGAGCGCATTCAGCGCTGAACCAGCTTTAAACCACGTGATTTGTTGAGTCGTCATACTATGATTGGCTTGAACCCTCACATCGCCGCTTGCCTTATGCACGACCACCGTGACCGGCTTCCCCGGCGAGAGATTCGCCAAATCCACCACGCTCAACCGATCATTCATCTCGATCTTATCGTAGTCCTTCGGATCAGCGAACGTCAGCGGCAGGATGCCTTGCTTCTTCAAATTCGTCTCATGGATGCGCGCAAAGCTCTTAGTAATCACCGCGCGCACGTTCAAGAACCGTGGGGACATGGCCGCGTGCTCACGACTGCTGCCCTCACCATAGTTTTCATCGCCGACCACGATCGACCCGATGTCTTTCGACTTATACGCTCTGGCAATTTGCGCCATCGTGAGATTGGCTTCGCCGGTCAGGACGTTCGTACCCTTTCCCGGCTCTGACGAAAACGCGTTGTTCGCCCCAAGGAACATGTTGTCGCTGATCTTATCCAGATGGCCTCGGAACTTGAGCCAAGGACCGGCCGGGGAAATATGGTCGGTCGTGGTCTTGCCCTTGGTCTTAATCAAAAGCGGCAACTTCTTGAAATCTTTTCCGTCCCAACGCGGGAATGGTTGCAGTGCTTGCAGCCGTTCACTCGTCGGCGGAATCTCGACGGTCAAGTTTGAACCGTCTGCAGCAGGCTCAACATACCCCTCTTCGCCCTTGGCAAAACCCTTGGCCGGTAACTCCTCACCCACTGGCGGCTGCAACTTGAATTCTTTGCCGTCAGCCCCCTTGACCGTCTGATTGACTGGATCAAATCCCAGATCGCCGGTGATCGCATAGGCCGTCACGACTTCCGGACTTGCGAGGAACGACAGGGTCTCACTGATCCCATCGTTCCGTCCCGGGAAATTCCGATTGAAGGAACTGACGATTGAATCGGCTTTGCCTTTGACCCCATCGGCACGCTTCCATTGCCCGATACAGGGACCGCAGGAATTGGAAAGCACGGTACCCCCCAGCTGCTCGAACGTATCCAAGAATCCGTCACGCTTCATCGTGTGATAAATACGCTCAGACCCCGGTGAAATCAGGAACGAGGTTTTCGCCTTCAAGCCGGCCTTCAGCGCCTGCTGTGCCACATGGGCCGAGCGACTGATATCTTCGTAAGATGAATTCGTGCAGCTGCCTATCAGGGCCGCCTTGAGCTCGACTGGGTACCCCTTCTCCTTCGCTTCCGCCTTCAGTTTTGAAACCGGCCGCGCGAGGTCGGGCGTATGCGGACCCACGACATGCGGCTCAAGCTTCGACAGGTCAATCTCAACGATCTGGTCGTAATACTTCTCTGGCGACTGGATGACTTCCGGATCCGCCATGAGCAAGGCCTTGTTGGCCTGGGCCAATTTCGCCCAATCCGCCCGATCAGTGATGTTCAAATAGTCGACCATCTTTTGGTCGAAGGGGAACACGGACGTCGTGGCACCAAGCTCGGCACCCATGTTACAGATGGTGCCTTTTCCGGTCGCGCTGATCGTCTCGGCTCCCGAGCCAAAATATTCAACGATCTTGTTCGTCCCACCCTTCACGGTCAAGAGACCGCAGAGATAGAGAATCACATCCTTCGCTGACGCCCATCCGCTCAATTTGCCGGTGAGTTTCACGCCGATCAATTTCGGATGGAGCACTTCCCAGGGCAAGCCAGCCATCACTTCACCGGCATCAGCGCCTCCGACACCGATGGCCAACCCTCCCAACCCGCCGCCGTTCGGCGTGTGGGAGTCAGTGCCGATAATCAGACAGCCAGGGAAGGCGTAATTTTCAAGAACCACCTGGTGAATGATCCCAGCGCCGGGCTTCCAGAATCCAATCCCGTACTTTTTCGCCGCGGAGGCCAGGAAGTTATAGACTTCCCTATTCTCGTCCATAGCACGAAGCAGGTCCTTCTCAGACCCCATCTCGGCGCGAATCAAGTGGTCGCAGTGGATGGTGCTCGGCACAGCGGCTGTCTTCTTATTGGCCTGCATAAACTGCAACACCGCCATCTGGGCGGTGGCATCCTGCATCGCCACACGATCGGGGCGCAGCGCCAGCATCGCTTTCCCGCGCTCCCAGGTTTGCACATCAAAGTTGTCGGCATGAGAAACGAGAATCTTCTCCGCCAACGTCAACGGACGGCCGAATTTTACCCTCGCCTTCGCACACACATCGGGCATCTTGGCGTAGAGCTTCTTCGCAAGCTCAAGTGACATTGCGCTCTCCTTCAAACGGGCTAGGGATATGATGTCGGGAGCAAGGGAGTTGGTCTCCCTTGCCGCGCACCCTTCACCGATAGCCTCTGTTAGAGCGGCGCATCCCGCCACTTACCAAGCGGCAGGAGCTCCCGCGGTTATTTCAATGGCGGCACTTCGCAAGCCTACTTTAACGGCGGAACTTCCCGCCGCTTCGGCGCCGCGTAGTTCACCAAATAATCGAACAACCGGATCAAACGGCTGTCTTGCCGTTTTTGATCGACCCAGTGGCCGATCAATCCGATCGTACGAGACAGGATAAAGAAACCGTTCAAACTATCAACCGGGAAACCGAGGTCGACTAGAACGGCCGCCATTGTCCCATCGACGTTCAGAATAAGATTATCTTTCTTGGCCGCCGTCACCTGCTCAACTTGCAGGGCAAAATCAAGGCAGGGTGTCTTGATGTTCAAACTCTTGACATATCCGACAAGCTCCTTCACCCGCTTGTCCGGATTGCGCAAGCTTTTGACGCGGTGCCCAATGCCTGGCACAGGGCCCACATTCTTCTTCATGTAGCCCAAGAACTCATCCACACTCATCTTGTTGTCGACGGCATACTTGAACCAGCGTCCGGCATCCGTGACAGCTCCACCGAAACGCGGTCCAATCATGATCAATCCGGCGGCCACCGCTTGTGACAGCCCGATGCCAGCACAGGCCGCGAGGATCGTCGCATAGGCACCACTCACGCAAGGACCATGGTCAGCCGACAACATCATGATGCGCTTGATAATTTCAGCTTCCTGCTTCGAAATCAGCCGTTTGTCCCACAATAGCCCAATGACGTGAGGAATCTCGTAGCCCTTATTGATGAGTTCGGAAGCTGGATAGCCGTCGTAGCACGGTTCATCACCTCGATCATCGCTGATGGTCGTACGAATCAGCGGCGCAACCATGACTTCGTCCGCCTTCATCGCCTCTTCGACCGTTTTGGGGAGTTTTGGAAGCGTGGCAGGCTCGACAACTTCCTTGACCTGACCGGACTTCAGCAATTCCTGGTAGGTGTCCTTGATTGCCGGACCCAGTGCGCCGAATGTTGCGGGGACAATCGCGCCGGCTTTCTTGAGCGCATCGGACTTGGATCGGGCCGACCCTTCGCCCTTCATCCCTTCCTTCGCGCCAGCGTGGCCGAACTTCATCCCCTTCGGTAAGCTCTCCTGACAGAAACCCGACACGACACCAATGAGCTTCACGCGACGCTTCTTCGCGCCGTACCACTCTGCTGCCCGCTCTTCCAGGTCGCCGCCCATTTCGCCGACAATGACAACGGCTTTGGTCTGCGGATCGTTCTCGAACATCTCGAGGTAGCTGACATAGTCCGTCCCTGGATACGCATCCCCGCCGATTCCGATCGCCGTCGTGATACCGTCGGCGAATTGGGAACAGATCCAGATGATCTCGTTGGATAACCCGCCCGACTTCGTGATGACGCCGAACGACCCTTCGCGGTAGAGTTTGGAGAGGACCAGATTGTCGAATGCACCGCCAATCACGCCCAATCGGCAAGCTCCCGCAGAAATGATCCCGATGGAGGACGGGCCATTGAACACTTTGCCGAGCTTGCGCGCATGAGCGCCGAGCAGCTTGGCGTCCTTTTCAGGCACGCCTTCCGTGATCATCGACACGACCTTAATATGCGAATCATCCAGCGCTTCCATGGTGCCCTTCATCGCGCGATCGGCGCCGATATAGACGAGGCTGGTGTTGATCGTCGGATGGTTTTTTGTCGCTTCAGCAATCGTCTTGTATACAGGAATGGCGATCAAACCACTGCCGTAGGAGATCTCGTTGGTCTTGCCGGCATCCGGTGGGTAGACGAACGCTTCGACGTTGAGCGGGCGCTTGATCAGGTAGCAGAACTCCGCCATACGGCGGGCCGCGTTGACACCGGCAGCGCCTCCTTGAATCACCACGCGGGTGTCTTTATTAGCCAAAATGCTCATCGGAATCTCCCTCTTTCCTTCAGGACTGAGTGCTGAGGACTGAGGCCCGAGCGAGTTAAGAGCTTCGCACGCAGTCCTCGGTCCTGAGTCCCCGTTACTGTTTTTGCAGCGCTTTGTCGACGATGTCCGTCAGCGGGGTGTTACGATCGAAGACGTTGATGTCGAACCCTTCGTCCTTCAATGCACGCATCGCGTCGAGGCCTTCCTTTTCACGCGGCCCTCCGCGACGCACCCAGATCTTGACGCCCTTCATCTTGCCGTCGCCTTTTGCCTTTCGAAATCCGTTGATGATCCCGCCGAAGGTTTTCTTCACATCGGTGAAGTTCGCAATCGCGCCACCGACTATGATGTTCTTGATACCGGGCAGCGAACACACTTTCTCCGTGAGCACCTCCACCGCCCAATCGGGTGGATCGCCCGAGTATTCGGCATAATTCGCCAGCTTACCGCCACGCGCCACAACCGCATCGGAGTAGTACACACTGGCCCCCCCACCGGCGGGAAGCATGGCCGTGTCTCCACCAGGAATCTCAATGAATTTGACCGAGCCCTTGATCTTACTGTCGACCGTCATCACTTCCACTTCATCCTTACTGTAGGCGCGCCCGAACTCTGCGGCAAACTGGAAATTCCAATCCGGATGGCGGAACTTCGCATCCCCGTCGAGCAGCGTCACGGCATCGAGAGCCACCGGTTCGCCGTCGCTCTCGCGCACAACGACCGGATTGACCTCGAGATACTGCGCGTCCTCGTTGTCGAAACAGGTAAACATCTTGCCGGCGAAATCGGCCATTTTTTTGGCGAGGGCGCCAGTGAATCCTGCATCTTTGGAGAGCTTTGTCAGCGCTTCCGGGGAAGGCGATTGCCCGACTTCGAGACATAATCGTTTGACACGATCCCAGTTGGATTCGACTTCAATCCCTCCACAATTGGCGACCAGGATCTCGCTACCCTCACGGGTGGACTTCACGGCACAATAATATTCTTCTTTGTGAGCGACCATTTCCGACACAATAACTTGCTTCACCGTGATGCTGCCGACTTGGCGACCAATCATTTCTTTGGTTGCAGCCACCGCACTATTCAGATCCAAGCCGACTTTCACGAGGCCGAGTTTGAAACGCGACCCAAGCGCTTCATGCGCCTTCGCCACTAGCTTCGAAGCCTTCATCCAATCATTAGCTTGTCCGAGCTTGGCCAGCTCGTCCGCAGACGTGACGACAACATAGTTGGGAACGTGAATGCCCCACTTCTTCATCAGCCCCATGCCGGGGCCTTCCAACACCTTAGCCATGCGAATTCTCCTTCATCGTGAACTCAGACGATCGGGGACCCGGATTGTAGCGGAAATTAAGGGGATGTCTCAAGACACCAGAGGGACTAAGTTCAGAGGGCTCAAAAGGCCTAGAAGAACGGTGATCGTCGGTGCACAATGCTAACCGAATGAAACTTCAAACTAAGTTCTTATAAAAACCCTTTGAATACACCAGTCGCGTAGCATCGCCCCTGCTTTCGCTCGATCATCGGGAGACCTGACAAGTTCGACATATGAACGAACTGCGCTCGCTTTGGAGACGTCGGATAACGTGCCCACAGCGGTTTGGACAAGGTTGCCCCTCTTTCCCATACACCAAATGGCGGCGTTTGTATTGCCCCTCGGTGCCGTCTGGCGCAAAAAAATCACGGACGCTCGACCCTCCTGAGAGAATCGCCTCTTCAAGCACCTCGCGCATGATCGTGTAGAGACGTTCTATTTTTTGCACTGAAAGGCGACTGACCTGCATGTTCGGGTGTACGCCGGCCCTGAAGAGAATCTCGTTTGCATAGATGTTCCCGATACCCGCAATGACCTGCTGATGCATCAGGAGCGGCTTCAGACGACCGCGCCGCTCCCGCAGAACTCTCACAAAGTCCTGCTTCGAGACAAGAAGGGGATCAACCCCGAATCGGCGCGCGAGGTAACGCTCAAGCCCAGCCTTGTCTAGTAATGAGAGCCGTCCGAACCGACGAGGGTTCCAGTACCGCAACTCCGGCTCACAAGAGCCTTCGAACAACAGCCGGACATGTACGTGTTGTGGGTATTTTGTCGGGACAGACCGGAACAAGAGGAGGCCGGTCATCCCAAGCTCCGCCACCACATAGCGACAAGCTTGTTCGTTCGCAAATCCTACGACCACGCTTTTCCCGAACCGTTGGACGGACTGTAAAATGGTATCTCGATACCACGGTACGCTGCTGAGACCTTCACGCACGATATCCGCACGCCCGACCCACACCTCACTCAACCGCGCCCCGAGGAGACGAGTACGGATTTGTCGGGCGACAACTTCAGCTTCTGGAAGCTCCGGCATACCTTGACCAGGTTAGAGGCGAGAGAAGCCCCATTACGCCATGCGGATCCTGGAAAGGCAAGATGGGATTGGAGGATCGAGACGAAAACTGAGAAAAGGCTCAGTCCTAGCGGAAGCGTGACTTACGCAGCGCGCCGAAGTTGGCGAACCTGTTCAATGGCCACCTGAAGATTCGGCAGCGGCATGGCGCCGGGTCGTCGAGCCATGACCAATTTCAACACCTCGTCATAAGTTCGACCTTCCACGCAACAGAGATAGGCCATGACCACTGAAACAGAACGACCCATTCCTGCTCGGCAACAGACCAGCGTCCGGCCATTAGGGACACGCGATTCAAGCCATTGGACGGCCTCCATCAGCTTGGCAGGGTCAGCCTTGGCAAACTCCCGAAAGGGAATCCGATGATAGTCGATCCATTCAGCCGGCGTGATCGTAAACTCTTCAGCAACAAACAGCAGTGTGCCGACCACCGCAGGAGGCTCCTGCGCATCATCGATGCTTCCCACCAACAGATTGTCCGTAATCAGATGCATCGCGTTGTCAGTATAACGTGACCCTGATGAACGTCAAGCGTTCTCATCGGCTCTACAGTGTGGTTGCGATTCTATTTCACTGGCCGTTATACTGGAGGGACTATGGTGACTCTTACCCAGCAAGAAGTCGAACGTCGTCTCAATACGGTGAAGTGTGCGATCTGCAAAGAGTCCAGCTTCGGGATTGATGAACGGTTCATGGGGGCCGACGGCGAATGGCGGGGGATCTGCAAGAAGTGCTTCTATACCTTCCCTGTGCATACCGATATGGAGTTCTATCTCCGGACACAACCGGACGTGCCATTTCGGTTAAAGGAGATTTCCTGCACGGCGTGCAATCACCAGGGGGTGAGCCTCGATTTTCGGGCCACGGTGTCCGTACGAGACGCCTATTACTTCCTGACCTGCCAGAATTGCAAGCGGCAGTTCCCCGAGAAATCGTCGCTGGAAGCCTTTGAATAAATCTGCAGTCCTAGGCTTTGCTGGTGTATAATAGCCTTATGAGCGACAAGCCAAAAGAGCCAGATCAATCCTCGCCGGAAGAAAAGCCCAAGGCGAGAAAAGAAATCCCCATCATCGCCATTCAGGATGATGCTGATGTGATGGCCGAAGAAATGGCGGAGCTCTTCGAAGAAGACAAGGTCTCTCACCAGCACGGCAGCTCTGAGCCGGAAGCGGACTAGCCGGTTTACCTCACAGCATTCAACCGTCAGCTCAGTCCCATCAGATCTCCGCGTCACATCCTCCGCTCAAACTCCCCTTCTTTTGACGAATCACCTGCCCCACCGTTACGCTGCGGAGTGCTAGCCATACTGAGGCACAAACTAAATTATCTCTCTCCTAGAGCTTCGATGACCGTTGGAGCTGCCTGATGGAGAAGTTGTTACTCAGCAGTCAGTAAGTTAGACAACACATGTTGAGTGTGTCATAATCCGTTCCGCCATGACGCGAGACGGACGAACCCTGGATCACGGCACCCTGGAAACCATCCGCACGATGGCCGTCGAGCG
>JAOUMR010000080.1 GCA_029881435.1 Nitrospira sp. | reverse complement strand
GATCACACCAGAGCCAATGGTCGGAGAAGCGAGTAATCGTGTGCAGGCCCAGACTGGTGCAGTTTGGCATAGATCGTGAGCGCCTCGTCTGTTCGTCCGAGCCGGACGTAGCTCAGCAAGGCGTGGCGGAGGAAGGCTGTTGACGGTGTGGCATCGGGTGGCAGTTCCCTGAACAGATTCGCCACCGCCGGATAATCACCGGCCTTAAAAAGGGCTGCGGCCTTTGACTCGACGGTTGAGGGTGGGCCTCCCGATGCCACACCAAGAGGCGCTGCGAGGAGACCCAGCGCAAGTGTACCCCATACTACCACGATGGACATTCTGTTCTGCCGTCGATACAGCAGGGGATGTCGATTCGTCGTGTGGCACGGAGCTACCATGTCGTCGGCAGACGTACCGTCGCAGGAGTGTACATCAGACTGACATAGTCCTTGAGCATCCGCGTTGTGCAGAATTGAGGCACGACGGTGCGTATGCATTCTTTGACCATTTGGAGCCAGCCTCGGGGAATCTCGTCTCGATCGCGCTGGTAGAATAACGGGACGACCTCTTGTTCCAACAGGCGAAAGAGCTGCTCCGCGTCATGATGATCTTGAGCCTGCGCGTCGGCGGGCTCACTTAACGGTTGGATTCCCCACCCATTGGCTCCATTGTATCCCTCGACCCACCACCCATCGAGAATACTCAGATTCAGTACGCCGTTCAGAGCGGCCTTCATCCCGCTGGTGCCGCTGGCCTCCATGGGGAAACGAGGCGTATTCAACCAAATGTCGACGCCTTGGACAAGATACTTCGCCATATGCATCTCGTAATCTTCAAGGAACGCGATGCGGCCTCCCAGTTTATGGTCATGGCAGAAATTCAGCACTTCGTGAATGAAGTACCGACCTGGCTCATCGGCTGGATGGGCCTTGCCGGCGAAGATGAGCTGGACGGGACGCCAGCGGTCTTGCAGCAGAGCCTTCAATCGCTCCAAGTCTCGGAAGAGCAAGGTGGCCCGTTTGTAGGTTGCAAACCGTCGGCCAAACCCGATCGTCAATGCTTCCGGGTCCAGGAGGGTTCCACGGGCGAGCACTTGCGATGGTTGGAGATGCCCGTGCATCCACCCGTTTCTGGCGCGTTCACGGATGAAGCCCATCAGTTTCCGTTTCATCACCTGTCGGACCGCCCACAGCTCATGGTCGGGCACATCCATCACCCGCTGCCACATGGCTGGATCATCGCAGGTCTGGGTCCAGGTTGGGCTCAGGGACTTGCCGTATAAGTGGTGGAGTTCCGGTGAAATCCATGTCGGTACGTGAATGCCGTTGGTCACACTACGGATTGGGATCTGGTCGGTCGGCAATCCCGGCCAGAAGTGTTGCCACATTTCTCGTGTCACACGGCCATGCTCGCGGCTGACACCGTTGACGTGGGCCGACAGGCGCATCACGAGCGCAGTCATATTGAAGCCATGTCCGCCTGATTCTGGAGTTTCGCCGAGGCGGAGAAACTCGTCGCGCGAAAGCCCTAGTTGCTCCCAATACCCGGTAAAGTAACGATCCATCAGATGGTGCGGGAACACATCGTGCCCGGCCGGCACAGGGGTGTGCGTCGTGAACACGGTGCTTTGGCGGACAAGCTCGCTGGCTTCCGCATGGGATGAGCCATTTTGAACCAGTTCTCGCACTCGCTCCAAGGTCAGGAACGCAGAGTGTCCTTCATTGGCATGCCACACCGATGGCGAGATGCCGAGCGAGCGCAACATGCGCACTCCGCCGATCCCCAACAGGATTTCCTGACAGAGCCGCATCTCCTGATCGCCTCCGTACAGTCGGGCGGAGAGGGCGCGGTCATCCGGGCTGTTTTCCGGCACATCTGTATCGATCAGATACAGCGGGATGCGACCAGCCAACACCTTCCAGACCGCCGCAGTCACGCGACGACCGCCCATGTCAACGACGAACTGGTACGGTTCCCCGGATGGAGTCCGTGCCAAATTGACCGGAGATTCGTCGCGATTGAACGGGGCATAGGCCGCTTCTTGCCATCCTTCAGGTGTGATTCGTTGGCGGAAATATCCTTGCGGATACATGAACCCGATGCCGACGAGCGGGAGCCCGAGGTCGCTCGCCTCCTTACAATGGTCTCCGGCCAAGATGCCGAGGCCGCCGCTATAGATGGGTACGGAGGCATGTAACCCGAATTCGGCCGAGAAGTAAGCGATAGTCGTCTTTGCCAGATCAGCCTGGTGTGTCCTGGCCCAACTCTCCATATTACTCAGATATTCGTCGAACAACCGAAACACTGCTGAGTATTGACGGAGGAACGACGGATCCTCGGCCAAGCGCGTCAATCGGTCCGGCTTCACATCAGCCAAAAGTTTGACCGGATTGTGGTGTGTGAGAAACCAGAGAGTCGGGTCGATTGCTTCAAACAGCTGGCGAGCTTCCAGCGTCCAACTCCACCACAGATTCTGCGCCAGTTCGGGTAGACGACTAAGATTCTGCGGGAGAGAACTGTGTATGCCATTGTGAGAATCCACAAGCACTCCTTTGATCCAGATAAAGAATCGAATATCGGCAATGACGGGCGATCACTGGTGGGATCAGGCGTGCCCGGCCTTATGCCATGAGGCCCATTCTTTGGAGAATGCCACGGCGGCGTACCGTTCGCCAAGGATTTTTGCGACCTGGTTGAGCAGTTTTGTGAGTTGCTGCAGCTCGGACGGTGTGAGGTCTTCGCGGAACCGTGGGTGCAGTCCCCAACGGGTTTCGACTTCTTCACCCAGTACGCTCGACATCAAGCTGACGAGTTTGATCTCCTGGCCCGTCCCGGTTCTTTGGTCGGTTCCGTTCCCCACCGCCGGGGGTGCCACCTGCGACGCTTCATGGGAAGGGGGGGCGTGCCCTTGCAGCACGGCACTGAGAGCCGGCACGGCTGCGGTGGCGCAGAGCGTCGCCGCGGAGCTGAGTTGTGCATTGCCGGCTGTGCCGAGTGCCTCCGCTACTTTCTCGCCGAAGTCGTGGAACATCTCGTTCTTAGTTTTGGAGTCTTCCGTGATGAGAAACTTGTACTTCTCGTACACCTGACGACTTTCTGCCACAGTCGTGCCAATGGTCATGACGATTTCCATCTGATCCGCGTTATTCCCGAAGGCCGGTTCCAGGGCGTGCTTCAACTGTTGCGTCACCGTATCTTCCAGCCCATTCATGAACTCCATCTGGTCCTTCATCGGGATGTGCAGGGCCACCAGCCGATCCGTGAGATTGAACATGATCTTGAGGAATTCCAGGTAGATACCCCACTCCTCCTGGCGCTTGAGTTTCAGCGCCTGTGCGGGGGCATTGCGCTTCATCATCGTGACCGATTCGCCCGACACGGCGAGCATCAGCTCGGCCAGCTGGTGGAGTCGGTCTTTGTATTCAGTGTTGGCAGTAGTCATAAATTTGCTCAAGAGCAAGCCGGATTATAGCGGAGACATGCGAAGGGAGGAAAGAGGCGGAAAGAGAATCATGGAGGGGCACAGCGGATAGGCGAGAGTCCCTCAAAAAGAGTCAATACAGATAAATCAGCTGTCAAAACAAAATCATTTCCAGGGCACCTCTAATAACCGCGTTTGAAACCGATTGCCTCATTTTCGGTAAATTGAAACCGGCGACCCCGCATTTTTGACTTCTTGTGGGGCCCCGGAAGCCCTGATCCGGCTTGGTTCTCGTGCCTTTCGGTCCATTTTCCCTTCCTCTCAACCACTTTCTGTCTCCCGGAGACACTCCACCAACTGCAATCGCACAATCTGCTCGTACCGGGCCATGTTGAACACCAGATTCAAGAGCCCAACCCCGGCGGCAATCCTCCTCATCCCGATCCCTCTCATCTTCAACCCGGCCCTCATCGTATTCGTCATGAACCCGAACATATGCTCCACACGAACCCGGATTGTGCTCTTCTTCCGATTGCTCTTCTTCTGCCTCTCCGTCAAGGGATGCCCACGGTATCCTTTCTCGCAAATCTCGCCCGTGCCTCCATTCTCCTCCAAGAGGGCCTCGATCGTCTCCCCCGTGTACGCACTGTCCGCATGCAACGTCCCGTCGGTCTCCTCCATCAGATCCTCCACGGCCTGAGAGTCATGCACCGAGGCATCCGTCACCGCGTAATCCTCGATCAGCTTGGTCGTCTTGTCCGCCTTCACGTGATCCTTGTACCCAACGTGAACCTCTTCCCCCTTCTTCGCCCACCGGGCCTCCACGTCCTTCTGCTCCAGCCGATGCTCATTCTCCTGGAACGACTCCGGCACCTTCCCCGACTTGATCTCCGCGTTCTCCTCCCGGCGGTTCCTCTGCCGCGGCACATCCACGAACGAGGCGTCGATGATCCTTCCCTCCTGTCTCATCAACCCCGCCTCCTTTACGTGGCGCTCAAATCGTCGGAAGAGCTTCTTCACCCTCCCGTTGTGACGCAACGTCTCCCGAAACAACCAGATCGTCTTCTGATCCGGAACAGAGTCGGACAAGGTGAGCCCCAAAAACTTCTGGAAGGACAGCCGGTCATTGATCTGATACTCCGTCTGCTCATCCGACAGATTGTAATATCTCTGGAGAACCAGTACCTTGAACATCAAGATCACGTCATGACGGGGACGGCCTCCGGGACCCCGGGCCTCCTTCTCGCAGGCACGCTCCAGCGGGGGCCGAAACATCTCCCATTCAATTCGCGCGTTGAGTCGAGCCAGCAGATCGGACCCCTCGGCCAATTTCTTCATGCGGTGTTCGTGAGCAAACAGCCCTGGATCTTTGGGTTGGATTGTTTTCATGCCCACTTCTACCACATCAGCATCGCCCCCCATTCCGCATTTGTTCTGCTTGCATAGAAATTTTAGCGGGTTTTTAGAGGTGCCCTCCAAAGAGTCTGGTGATTTCTCATGGAGAAAAAGGTAAGCTTCGCCGCCAAGTTGTATGCTTGGGGCAAAGTATGTCTCTGCACCCTGATTTCCCATCCTCGCCGTACGAGCCGCTCATCCCTGCACAACGCTGGTTTCCAGCAGATGAAGCGCTGCGTGCCACTGCGTATGAGAAATTGCTGCCGCCGCTTGTGGCGAACGTGCGGGAAGAAGTCTATGCGTGGCGAACGGCCCATTATCCCGGTGCGTCTGCCACCTCAGCCGCATTGCTTCGTTATTGGTTCGAAACCGAGCATCTGACCGAAAATGCCGATGAGTCGCTGGCCTCCTTTCGCTATTACTATGCTCAGCGTGAGGCGGTGGAGACCATCATCTGGGTGTTCGAAGTCCGGCGGGCACGCGACAAATACGATTTGCTTCGATTCGACGCTTCTGGGGCAGTCTCTTCCGGCATGTTCGACGAAGACTGGCCACGCTACGTGTTGAAAATGGCGACCGGCGCCGGGAAAACAAAGGTCCTCTCGCTCCTCATCGCCTGGAGCTTCTTTCACAAGCTGTACGAAACGGATTCCGCACTGTCGCGCAATTTCCTCGTCATCGCGCCGAACATCATCGTGCTCGACCGGCTGCGGGCGGACTTCGACGGCCTCAGGATATTTTTTAATGACCCGATCCTGCCAAGCAATGGACACGCGGGTCGCAACTGGCGGGACGATTTCCAACTTACTCTGCATATCCAGGACGAGGTGCGTGTCGTCCGCGACACCGGGAATCTGCTTCTGACCAACATCCACCGGGTCTTTCTCGGCGACGTGCTCGATCCTTCACTGGAAGACCACGACTTGCGCGACTACTTTCTGTCGCCCTTTGGCCCGAAGCCTACCGGCAAAACCACCGACAGCCAAACCGACCTCGGCGAGATCGTCCGCGAGGTGGAGGAACTGGCCGTTTTCAACGACGAGGCACATCATATTCATGATCCGAAGATGGCCTGGTTCAAATCCATTCAGGACATCCATCACAAGATGTTGCAGAAAGATCGCTGCCTGGCCCTGCAGGTGGATGTGACGGCGACGCCTCGCCATAACAACGGGGCAATCTTCGTTCAGACTGTTTCTGACTATCCGCTGGTTGAGGCGATCCATCAAAACGTGGTGAAGCATCCAATTCTTCCGGATGCAGTGAGCCGCGCCCGGCTGACGGAAAGGACAAGCGCGATCTTTACGGAAAAGTATGCGGACTATCTTGGGCTTGGGATTGAGGAGTGGAAGAAGAGCTATGGCGAACATGAGCCGCTTGGAAAGAAGGCCGTCCTCTTCGTCATGGTAGACGACACTCGCAATTGTGACGAGGTGGGTGCCTATCTCGAAAAAATTTGCCCCGAGCTGCAAGGCGGGGTGCTGGTGATCCACACCAAGAACAACGGTGAAATCTCTGAGGCGGTTTCTGGCAAGAAGAAGGATGAGCTCAAACTGCTCCGCAAGCAATCCAATGAGATCGATTCATGGAAGTCGCCCTGCAAGGCCATTGTGTCTGTGCTGATGCTCAAAGAGGGTTGGGATGTCCGCAACGTGACTGTCATCGTTGGTCTGCGGGAGTACAGTGCGGAAAGCAAGATTCTTCCGGAGCAAACGCTTGGGCGCGGTCTCCGCCGCATGTATTTCGGTACGGACACAAAAGAAACCGTCTCAGTGATGGGCACCCCCGCCTTCATGGAGTTCGTCGAATCCATTCAGAGTGAGGGTGTCAGCTTCGAACGTGTGCCAATGGGAGGCGGCACGACGCGTCAAGACTCGCTCATTGTCGAAGTGGATACCGAGAACCTCGACAAGAATCTCGACGACCTCGACATTCCACTTCCCAAGCTGACCCGCCGCTTTCAGCGCGACTTCAAAGACCTCGATACGCTTGATCCAGCGGCCTTCGGCAACAAGCGGCTGCCGCTGAAATCGTTCACGCCGGAAGAGACCAGGGAGATTGTCTTCAAGACGATGCTCGACAGTGAGATCGACCACACGATCCAACTCGACGGCTCCGGGCCTGCCGGCTATCGCTCCGTCGTGGCATTTTTTGCGCGCCAACTCCTAAAAGATTTGCGCCTTGTCGGCGGCTATGACGTGCTCTACGGAAAGGTGAAGAGTTTCATGCGAGAGCACCTGTTCGCTGACTCGCCGGTGAATCTCGAAGATCCAGTGGTGCTTCGAAATCTGTCCGAGCCGGAAGCAGGCAAAATCCTGTACGATACTTTCAAGACCGCCATCAACGCCCTCACCATTCAAGACAGCGGCGCCACGCGCATCGAAGGTCAGATTCGGTTGAAAGAGACGCGCCCGTTCCGCACCGAACATCGCCCGTTCCTCACGGCCAAGAAGTCGATCTTCACCAAGATCGTCTGGGAGCCCCAATCAGGCGGCTTCGAGTTATCGTTTGCGGCCTTCCTCGAAACCGCGAACGGTGTGTCCGCCTTCGCCAAGAACTACCTGGCGGTCGGCTTCAAGCTTGACTATGTAAGAGCCGACGGCGACCTCTCCACCTATACGCCGGACTTCATCGTTCGTACGACCGACGGTACAGTCTGGATCATAGAGACTAAAGGACGGGAAGAATTGGATTTGCCGCAGAAAATGGCACGGCTCAAACTATGGTGTGCCGACGCGACTGCTGCTGAGGAGGACGGCCGTCGATACGACTTCGTCTATGTCGATCAACCAGGGTTCGAGAAGCATACGCCGGGCACCTTCGCCGCGCTCGCATCGAGCTTTACGGAGTACAAACACCAGCCATGATGACGCTCCGCCAACTTGCCGCTGAACCGCCCACGTTGCCCACGCAGACGATGTGGTATCTGACCGATCTTGCTGAGGCCAGAGGCAATCAGAAATTGTTCACTCGCCAGTCGCCGCAGAAGAAAACACGATCGTTTACTGGCTTATTCTGCCCCCTCCTTCACCGACTCATGACCGCGCAGATTCGCGCCCACGATCTGGATCTGTCATTCCTCCAACAGGATGCCCGCGCATCATGACCTCATTGACACAGGCCTATTTGGCCAAGCTGGTTGTTCCGCAGCGGATCATTACGATGATTCGCAAGCTGGGCGAACACAAGGGCAAACAGGAACTCTATAAGAAGCAGGCGCCGGAGATGCTGGAGAATCTCCGTCAGGTGGCCTTGATCCAGAGTACCGAGTCCTCCAACCGCATTGAAGGCATTATCGCGGATGACAAGCGGCTGCGGGCCATTGTCGAAGAGAAAGTCAAACCTGCGAACCGTTCAGAATCAGAGATCGCCGGCTATCGGGATGTGCTCAATACGATCCACCAGAGTCATGCCGGTATTCCCTTCACCGAGCGCGTGGTCCTCCAGCTCCACCGCGACTTGATGAAGTATGCCGGTGGTCATGGTGGCGTATGGAAGGCCACGCAGAACGAAATTACCGAGACGTTGCCGGGTGGAAAGACACGTGTCCGTTTTACACCGGTCGCCCCGCATGTGACCGAGGAGTTCATGCGGACGTTGCATGGGCAATTCGCCAATGTGGAGCGGGCGCGAGAATTGGACCCGCTGCTCCTCATTCCCTTCTACGTATTGGACTTTCTCTGCATCCATCCTTTTCTGGATGGCAATGGACGGATGGCTCGCCTGCTTGCGTTGCTTCTGCTCTACCAACACGGCTATGAGGTTGGACGGTATGTGAGTCTTGAGCGGATCATCGAGCAGTCGAAGCAGTCCTACTACGACACCCTGTATCAGTCATCGCAGGGATGGCACGAGGACCGGCATGACGTTCTGCCGTGGACGGAATACTTTCTAGGGACCCTTCTGGCAGCCTACGACGAGTTCGAAAGCCGGTTCGGCAAGATCAGCAAGGGGCACGGCAGCAAGACCGATATGATCCACAATGCGGTAGACGGTTTCATCGCCGACTTCAGCATTACCGATGTCGAAAAGGCCTGCCCTAAAGTCAGCCGAGACATGATTCGCCATGTGCTCGGCCAACTCCGGGAGGCCGGCGTCATCATTCCGGTCGGGAAAGGCCGCGGGGCGAAATGGCGTAATGCTCAGCCGAAATGGGGTAATAAGTGAGGGATTATTACCCTGTTCGAGCGGTTCTTACCGCAGTTATGCCCGAGGCATAGTGGTGGAAATAGGTAGTACCCAATCAAATGGGTACTGAATTGGGTACTGCCCTGAAAAGAGGGTACGAGAGAGGGTAGTCACTAGATTCGATTATGAAATAGGAATCACGGATATGGCACGACCACATGACACCGAGCGCTACGACCTCTCCGATGCCGAGAAGCGCGACCTCATCAAGCTCATCGAGCAAGGCAAGCCGCTGCCGGAGAAGTACCGCTTCCTCCTCTTCGCCGACAAGCGCGAAGTGGAACTTGTCTGGAGCGGTAAGACTCGCGAAGTCTGCACCGCCATTCTGCCCTTCCAAACGCTCGGACATATCGACGAGCCACGGAAGGAACAGCGCGATCAGGAAGAACTCGGGTACGACATGGGTGGGCGGCAGATCAAGGGTTGGACCAATAAACTCATCTGGGGCGACAACAAGCTCATCCTCTCATCCCTCAAAAGCGGCGCGCTCCGCCGCCAGATCGAGGACGCCGGCGGCCTCAAGCTCATCTACATCGACCCACCCTTCGACGTGGGCGCGGATTTCAGCATGGATATCGAGATCGGCGGCGAGACCTTCCACAAGGAGCCCAATCTCTTGGAACAGATCGCCTACCGCGATACCTGGGGGCGCGGCGCGGATTCCTTCATTGCCATGATTTACGAACGCATCATCCTCATGTGCGACTTGATGCACAACGAGGGCTGCATCTACGTCCACATGGGGCCAAACGTTGGTTCAGCAGTGGAGTCAGTAGTTCGTGAAGTTTTCGGCACAACCGGAGCGGGCGCGACGATTACTTGGAAAAGAGTAACTGCTCAAGGTGATAGTCACCGATGGGGAGTGGCTCACGACTTCATTTTTTGGCGGACGAAAGCCGACTCCTTCATCTGGAATCAGCAGTTTGAATCTTACAGCGATGAATACTTGGATGAAAAATACACGGGTAAAACTGAAGATGGTCGACGCTATACTCTTGGTGACTTAACCAGTCCGAACCCGAGACCAAACCTGACGTATGAATGGCGCGGCCAGCAGCCCCCACAGAACGGTTGGCGGTATGAGTTGAAAACAATGGAACGCCTTTTCAGCGAAGGACGAATTGAGTTGGCAAAGAAAGAAGGTGGTCGCCCTCGACTACGTCATTTTCTCGACGAGGCAAAGGGTATCCCGGTCGGCACGGTTTGGTCTGACATCCATCCAGTAAATTCGCAGGCGCGGGAGGATACTTCATACGCTACTCAGAAGCCCGAAGCTCTGCTTGAACGCATCCTCAAAGCCAGCAGCAACGAAGGCGATCTTGTCGCTGACTTTTTCTGCGGGAGCGGCACCACCGCTGCCGTGGCAGAAAAGCTTGGGCGTAAATGGATCGCTACGGACCTCGGGAAGTTCGGGATTCATACGACTCGCAAACGACTGATCCAAGTCCAACGTGAGTTGAAAGCCAGCGGCAAACCGTTCCATGCCTTTGAAGTCCTGAACCTTGGCCGCTATGAGCGCCAGGCCTATCTCAACATCGCGGGGCGGCTCACCGGTAAGCAAAAAGAACAGGCGCTCGCGAAGAAGGAAGCGGAGTTCCGCGAGTTGATCTTGAAAGCCTACCGCGCCGAGCCTTTTCCTGACACGGGTTTCTTCCATGGCAAGAACGGCGGGCGGCTGGTGGTCGTCGGCCCGATCAACCTGCCGGTGGGACGGTTGTTCGTCGAGGAAGTCATTACGGAATGCCGCAAGCGTGGGGCTTCCCGCGTGGACGTGCTGGCCTTCGAGTTCGAGATGGGCCTGTTTCCAGCCGTGCTAGACGAAGCGAAACAGAAGGGCATAGATCTGGCGCCCAAGACGATCCCGCCGGAAGTCTTCGACAAACGCGCCGTGGACAAGGGGCAAGTCCGCTTCCACGACGTGGCCTACATCGAAGTCACGCCGCGCTTCGACAAGAAAGACAAACTCACGCTCTCGGTGGATCTGACGGATTTCTCCGTCTATTACTCGCAGGGGCTGGTGGATTCGATCTCCGCCGAGATGAAGGAAGGCAAGAGCGAAGTCGTCTGCGAGTCGGGCAAGCTCCTTAAGATCAGCAAGGACAAGCAGGGCGTCATGACCCGCGACGTGCTGACGAAGCAATGGACCGACTGGGTGGACTACTGGGCTGTAGATTTCAATTACGAAAGCCGGAAGGAAATCATCAAAGTCCCTCGCGGCACTGGCCTGAGCGGCGTGCAAGGCTTTTTGTCCGGAAGGAGCCGGCGCAACGCGATCTTGAGTTATCCGCCGACGACTTCGAGGAACGCTGGACCGGCGCCTACATCTTCGAGAACGAATGGCAGAGCTTCCGCACCCGCCAAATCCGCGACCTCGAATTGAACACCGCAACTCACACCTACCACAAGCCCGGCCGCTACGTCATCGCCGTCAAAGTCATCGACATCTTTGGCAACGACACGATGACGCTGGGGGGATAATTGGCTGCTCTCCAGGTGCATACTTCCGCGGATCATCATCCGAACCCTAAGTCGCCGGTTGAGGTTTTGCCGCGTGATGAGGCGCGAGAACATTTGCTCGCGATTGCGGACATTCTTGCCAAGGTGATGGATACGACGATTCGGATCCCCGGGACGTCGTGGTACATTGGGTTGGATCCGCTGCTCGGCCTCATTCCTGGTATTGGGGATGTCCTCGCCAATCTCATCGGAACAGTCATCCTTGGATTGGCGACGCGCTTACAGCTTCCTAGAATCGTGCTGGCCCGCATGAGTCTCAACCTACTTATCAATGGGACGGTCGGCGCAGTGCCGATTCTCGGTGATCTCTTCTCGGTCTGGTTTCGGAGTCACTCGAGAAATGCCGCGCTGCTGCGCGAGGCAGCCATGAAGCCGGATCGTGAAGCCCATGCCGATTGGTTCTATGTGGCCGGGATCATCGGGGGCACGGTGGTCCTCCTGCTGCTTATGATCGCCTTCATCATATGGTTGGCCTTCGAGCTGTGGATGATGGTCTCAGGTGGATAGGAATGGGAAGTCGAGTGTGATATAGACGAGCCTTCCTGAATGACTAAACTGCTGAATGCCTCCTGCGCAGAGCTCCATGGAACGAGAAATTAAAACCTACGTACTGAAGCGGCCTACTGATGAGGCTATGCCCCGCACGTTGTCGATCGACTATGCGGCGGCGCTGAATTCACAGCAACTGGCCGCAGTGACGGCGGGTGATGGGCCGTCGTTAGTCATTGCGGGAGCTGGGAGTGGCAAGACGCGCACGCTGGTCTATCGCGTGGCCTATCTGATCGACTCCGGCGTAGATCCCTCGAACATTCTCTTGCTGACCTTCACGCGCAAGTCTGCGCAGGAAATGTTGGAGCGGGCTGGCGATCTCATTGGGGTGAGTAGCCGGCGGGTCTGCGGAGGGACGTTCCACTCGGTGGCCAATATGCTGTTACGGCGGCATGGCCGATCGATCGGGATCGAGCCTGGTTTCACGATTCTGGATCGCGGTGACGCGGAAGATTTAATCGCTCTGATGAGATCGCAGCTGGGGCTCAACGAAAAAGACAAACGCTTTCCCCGTAAGGGGACGATCATGGAAATGATCAGCAAGAGCGAGAACACGCTGCGCAGCCTTGATGAGATCATTCTCGAGGAGTTCAGCCATTTTGCAGATCATTCGGAGGATCTCGATCGACTCCAGAAAGCCTATCAAGCTGCGAAACGTCAAAAACAACTTTTGGATTACGACGATCTGTTGGTCATGCTGCGGCAGCTGCTCTTGCTCGATGAGACGGCTCGCGCAAACATCTCCCGGCAGTATCGCTACATCCTTGTGGATGAGTACCAGGACACGAATCGGTTACAGGCCGAGGTCATCCGGCAACTGGCGACGACGTATCAGAATGTGATGGTGGTGGGTGACGACTCACAGTCCATCTATGCGTTCCGAGGCGCGACGTTCAAGAACATCATGGAATTCCCCCTGCTGTTTCCCGGCACGACGGTCTATAAGCTGGAAGAGAACTACCGCAGCACGCAGCCGATTTTGAATCTCGCGAACTGCATTATCGAAGAAGCGGCGGAGAAGTATACGAAGCGGCTCTTTACGAGAAAGATCGATGGGCCCCTCCCGTCGTTAGTGGAGGCCGCAGGAGAAAATGCGCAATCGCGATTCATTGGGCAGAAGATTCTTGAGCTTCGCGAAGAAGGGGTGCCGCTCAATGAGGTGGCGGTCTTGTTTCGCTCGAGTTTTCATTCGTTCGATCTGGAAATCGAGCTTTCTCGGAAGGGGCTACCCTTTATTAAGCGGGGTGGGGTGAAGTTTATCGAGACCGCCCATGTCAAAGATTTGTTGGCGCACGTGCGTGTCGTCTCGAACCCACTCGATACGGTCAGCTGGCATCGCGTGCTGATGTTGGTTGAAGGGGTGGGACCGAAAAAAGCTCAGGACTTGCTCGCCGCGATTGTGAAAGCAGACCGACCGTATGATGTGCTGCGCGGAGTGAGTGGTCGCTCTGGGCCTGGGCTTAAGAACTTGGCCAATACACTGGAAAGCTTAGCTGGATCAGACGATCGGCAGCCGGCGGAACAGGTCAATCATGTCCATGAGTATTACCTTCCAATTTTGAAGGACCAATACGACGACTACCCGAAGCGGACGAGAGATCTGGACCATCTCCATACGATTGCCGAGGGGTATAACGGTATCGACGAATTTCTGGCCGACTTGGCGCTGGAACCACCGGATGGCAGTGCCGTGGATGTAGAGGCGGGTGATCGAGACGACGAACGGATGGTGCTCTCGACGATTCATTCCGCAAAAGGACTGGAGTGGCAGTGTGTCTTTGTGATCTGGGTGGTCGACGGACGATTTCCGTCAGCCTATTCGTTCCTCACGGAGGACGAATTGGAAGAAGAGCGGCGGCTTTTCTACGTGGCGGTGACTCGAGCCAAGCGACATTTGTTTTTGACGTATCCCATCAATGTGTACGATAAGACGAGCGGAATGTTGCTCTCAAAGCCTTCAAGATTTCTGGACCATGTCTCTTCGGATCTTCTCGACACCCTTGCTCTCGTCGAGGAAGGTGGGCGAGAGGGGTGGGGGATGGCGCCAGATCCATACTATTGAGTGATCGCAGTGTCGGATCGCTGTGTATTCGTGCTCCTTCCTGTACGCATGAGTCGCTTCATCATTCAACTATTTCTGGCGTGGTGCTGCTGGTCGATGTGGGACCAGCCCGCCGAGGCCTCTGGAACAACCCAGCATGAAGAGAGTGGTGCGGGGCAGATGTGGGCACGTGTCATCGAGGATGCACACCGCTTGCAGTTGCCCACGAAATTCCTGAAGGCACTTCCGCCGGGGTTTATTCATGTTGAATTCGACGACCTGCGGACCTATGCCGCGGAGTATCATCCCGGCGACCATCGAATGGTGCTCGACCGTTCGTTATCATTCAACGCTGCGGGAAGGATACTGAAGCCGCTGAGCAAGATGACGCACAAAGAACTGGAAGTGTTCTATCACGAGCTGTTTCATGCCTATCTCGATTACCTCACAGTCATTGATGCGCAATCCGGCGAGGCCGGTCATCGTCCTCATGAATTAGTGCATTTCGCCAGGGGGCAACAGGCCTGTCGATATGGAGAAGTGCAGATCACGCCGATCATTCAACGAAAGGATGAGACCGAATCGCGCTATTTGACGCAGGCAGAGTCGTGGGAGGCATTGAATGAAACATGGGCGGTCTTCATCGGTTGGGCGGTTTGGAATCAGCTTGAGGTGCAGCACAAGACCAAGCGATCAATGTTTCAACAGCCGCGGCAAGCCACTCGCTGGATACGACGGTTCAAAACGGCTTTTGAGAAAGGGGAGTTTCGCGGGTACTACGTTCCAGAGGATCCTGACGAAGGGCGTCTCGCACGGAAAAGATACTTAGCGCAACAGTCGCAACTGGCTTTGGAAGAGGCTGTGGTTTTAATGAGGCAAGTGCTTGGTTTTCAAAATACTTTTATTGAGCAGCTGATGGATTCATTCGGGTCAATCGGGACATCACCCTGTTCCACCGTAGAGGGGAGCGCAGAATAAAAATGACCAGAAGCCGAATTCTCCTCTTGACACGGAGAAAGTTCATCAATAGAATCCAGCATTTCGTAATCTAGCCTGTCCGAGCACACCAGTGGAATCAATCTTGAATGATTGAGGAATAAAGTTGTGCGCGGGTAGGCCTCCTTGTCTTTGTGGATGGCAAGTCGAAAAACGTATCCTCGGTTGAGCAATAAATTTTAATTCACACAGACCAATGAATCATTGCGGGCAGGTACCCAAGTGGCCAAAGGGGGCAGACTGTAAATCTGCTGGCTTATGTCTTCCAAGGTTCGAATCCTTGCCTGCCCACCATTGCAACGCTTAGCTCGTGTCGGCTGAGCTTTATGAGTGGGCAAGTCAGATAGGTATGTTGAGAATGTTTGGCTTGGCGCGATATGAACGGAGACTGGGGGAATGGGCGGGCGTAGCTCAGTGGTAGAGTTCCAGCCTTCCAAGCTGGCTGTCGTGGGTTCAAATCCCATCGCCCGCTCCAACATAAAAATGGTGCTAGGGCGATCAATCGCAACCTGAAGTGCATGCAGATGTTTGAAGAGGGGCTTAACTTTACCGATGGCGCATGACGTGCCGAATGCCCACGTAGCTCAGTTGGTAGAGCACGTCCTTGGTAAGGACGAGGTCACGCGTTCGATCCGCGTCGTGGGCTCCATGCCATGCTTGACCCGAGCGGGAGCTGAGTAGGTCTTGGCAACCGGATAAACGCTTCAAGTAAGGGCTCTTGGATCTACTATAAGCTGGCTCGTGCTGCCGTCCTGTGGAGCGTGTGGCGCAACAAGGTACCGGCGGCGGTTCTAGAAAAGGAGTAACGTATGGCGAAGGCGAAATACGAGCGGAAGAAGCCGCACGTGAACATTGGGACGATCGGGCACGTGGACCACGGGAAGACGACCTTGACCGCGGCGTTGACGAAAGTCTGTGCCGACAAAGGGATGGCG